>CALAGS010000175.1 GCA_937891665.1 uncultured Burkholderiales bacterium
CTGCCAAACGGGCCAATCACTTGGATGGCGTCGCCCACTTTCACATCGCACAAATAGTTGGAACACACACCTTGAACGGGTTTGCCTTCGTGATCTTCGATCACCCGCTTCACCGTCAAAGACACATTGTTGTAGCCGGCGCGCTCGCCGTTGCGTGGGCTGGCAATGGAGTATTGGCGAGCATGGTGAGGTTTGCCTAATGCATCGACACCTGGCGGCACGATGGCCACAGACTGGCCTTCTAAAACTGGGAAAGGCATACTGCCGAAATCAATCACGATGTGATGGGTTTCGTTGGTGGTGCCCGCTTCGTTCACTTTGAAGTTACCCGCCACGGTGGCTGTGGTGGGAGATTTAGGGCCATACAAGTTGGTATAGGCGTGGGCCGCAGACCAGGGTGGCAACGTGGCACCATAAGCCGCTGAATTGAACACGGCTTCGCCAGAAACATTCACTGCTTGCGCAGGTGCTGGTTCTGCAGAAGTCACTGCTAACACGGCGTCACCGCTGATGCCCATGGCTTGAAGCTCGGCTTCGCTCAAAGCAGCAGGCAAATCATCCCATGTCAGTTGCTCTTCTACTGAATAGACCTTGACCTTGGGCATGCTGCGCCAGTTGTCAATGGAGCCCGTGGGGCAAGGTGGCACACAGGCCATGCACAGATTGCATTTGTCAGCATCGACCACATAATTCCGAGAGTCATGCGTGATGGCACCTACGGGGCACGTGGCCTCGCAAGTGTTGCAACGAATGCAGATCTCTGGATCAATGAGGTGCTGCTGAATTAAAACGGCTTCTGTGGTCATGGTAAGTGTGATGGATCTGCTTGAGATCTCAGCTGAAACGAACGTAGTCGAAGTCTACAGGCTGGCGGTTGATGCCCATCACTGGAGGGGCAATCCAGTTGGCAAACTTACCTGGCTCTGTGACACGGCCCATCAGGCTGCCCACATAGGCGCGGTCTTCGTTGGTGGGCAACCACTCGCCCACTTTGGACATCCACTCTTCGCTGGTCACCACACGACCATCAGGCGTGATTTTGGAACCTGACAAAGAACCGATGTTGCGGTGGAAAGCTTTGTGCGGGGCTGTGAGCTTGAAGGAGATGCCAGCCTTTTCAATGACACGGTTCCAACGCTCAATGCCGCCTTTGGAGTCGGTGATGTAGTCGTCACGCAGAACTTCGTTCAATGCGTTGAGCATAGGCACTTCTTTTTCGATCAACTTGCCATTTTCAACGGCCAAGATTTTGTAGGTGTTGCCTTTCAGCACGTGGTCATCGGCGCGCTTGCCTTCTTCGTAGCGACCTTTCAGGCCAGAGCTGTAGAAAGTGGCTGCGTTGGACGACTCGTCGGCACCGAACAAATCGATGGTGACCGAGAAGTGGAAGTTGATGTAACGCTGAATGGTGGGCAGGTCAATCACGCCGGCAGCGCGCAGTTTGGCCACATCGTCGGTTTTAAGTTGGTTCATCACATCGACAGTGCGCTGGATGGTGCGGCTCACGCCAGACTCACCCACAAACATGTGGTGCGCTTCTTCGGTGAGCATGAACTTGGTGGTGCGGGCCAAAGGATCGAATGCAGATTCGGCCAAAGCGCAAAGTTGGAACTTGCCGTCACGATCTGTGAAGTACGTGAACATAAAGAAGGACAACCAGTCGGGCGTCTTCTCGTTGAAGGCTTGCAAGATGCGGGGATTGTCTTCGTTACCGCTGTTGCGTTGCAACAAAGCATCGGCTTCTTCACGGCCGTCCCTGCCAAAGTATTTGTGCAACAAGTAGACCATGGCCCACAAGTGACGGCCTTCTTCCACGTTAATTTGAAACAAGTTGCGCAAGTCGTACATGCTAGGCGCTGTGAGGCCCAAATGACGTTGCTGCTCAACCGATGCTGGCTCGGTGTCGCCTTGTGTCACGATGATGCGGCGCAGGTTGGCGCGGTGTTCGCCAGGCACGTCTTGCCAAACTTTCTCGCCCTTGTGATCGCCAAAATGAATTTGACGCTCTTGGTCACCTGGGTTCAAAAACACACCCCAACGGTAGTCGCGCATCTTGACGTGACCAAACTGAGCCCAACCTTGGGGGTCAACACTGACGGCTGTACGCAAGTACACGTCCATGTCTTTTGAACCCTCGGGGCCCATGTCGTCCCACCAGTTGATGAAGTTGGGCTGCCACTGTTCCAGAGCGCGCTGCAATGTGCGGTCTTCGGACAAGTTGACGTTATTAGGAATTTTTTCGCTGTAGTTGATACCGGACATAAGAGTCTCCAGAAATTAAAGCAACGGTGGGGTCAAATTTGGGTTGCAGCAAAGACCACCGGGAACCTTGCTGCACAACACTTTCAAAACTTTTTGTAACTCAAAGGCTTAAACACGGTTCATGTCGAACTGCACTTTTTCGCCTTTGCCATACACCTTCAAGGCACCTTTTTCACCCACCGCATTGGGGCGCTGGAAGATCCAGTTTTGCCATGCAGTGAGGCGACCAAAAATACGGGTCAGCATGTTCTCTTGGCTGGCAAAACGCAGGTTAGCTTCGAGGCCTGTGAGGGCGTCGGGTGACATGGCTGCGCGCTCTTCCAAGCACATGCGAATTTCGTCTTCCCAGTCGATGTCGTCGGGTGCGGCAGTGACCAACCCCAAGGCCAAGGCTGCGTCGGCATCCAAGGCTTTGCCAATGGCACCGCGAGCCGCTTCCATGGCGGGCACTTCTTCGTAGAAGCGACGGGCCAAGCGCGACTGATCGTTCACCATGGGGTAGAAACCAAAATTGAATTCGTTCAACTGAAGGGTCGGGGCTTTGTCTGCATCGTCAGGCAAGGCCAACATGTAAGTGCGGTCGGCACAGAAAGCCAATTCGGCAAAGGTGCCCACAAAGCAAGTGCCTGGCTCAACGAGTGCAAAAATGCTACGTGAAGAAACGTCCAAGCGAGCCAAGGTGCGGCGCAAGTGGCCAATGGTTTCGCGTACGAACCAGTGATCTTTGTGAGCCAACAAAGTAGCGTCGCTGGCCAACACCGCTTTGGCATCGCCAACCGCTTTGAGCAACCAAGTGCCAATGTCGAGTTCGTTGGTGCGCATGTGCAAAATGGCATCGTCCAGTTCGCGCACCATTTGCAATGGCCACCACTGAGCACCCGCCGCCAAGATACCGGCAATGTCTGTAGGTTGAGCAGAGGCAGGCGCTTTGACGATGAACGTGGCCAAACGCTTGGCACGGTCAATGTCAACGGTCACGTTGTTGTAGCTAATTTGATCTGCGGCAATGATGCGCTGAATGGGTGTGAGGGCCACGCCTTTTTCTGAAGCAGGGCGGTCACTTTTTGCAGCCAAATTGTCGGCACGCTGGCGCACCACTTGTTGGAATTGGTTGGGCTTGGCAATGGCATCGACCAAGCGCCAGTCAACGGCTTTTTGACCACGCACACCTTCCACGCTGGTGCAGAAAATGTCGGCCAAGTCATGGCGCACGTGGCGCTTGTCGGTTACCCGTGTGAGGCCACCCGTGCCAGGCAACACGCCAAGCAATGGCACTTCAGGCAATGACACAGAAGAAGAGCGGTCATCGACCAACACGATATCGTCGCAAGCCAAGGCCAATTCATAACCACCGCCAGCGCAGGCGCCGTTCAATGCGGCCACAAATTTCAAACCAGAGTATTTGCTGGAGTCTTCAATGCCGTTGCGTGTTTCGTTGGTGAACTTACAGAAGTTCACTTTCCAGCCGTGTGTAGAAACACCCAACATGAAAATGTTGGCGCCAGAGCAGAACACTCGGTCTTTCAAGCTGGTGACCACCACAGAGCGAACTTCGGGGTGCTCAAAACGGATGCGCTGTAAGGCATCGTGCAATTCAATGTCCACGCCTAAGTCATAGGAGTTGAGCTTGAGTTTGTAGCCAGGGCGAATGCCGGCGTTTTCGTCGATATTGATCGACAAGGTGGCCACGGCACCGTCAAAGGCCAAGCTGATGTGCTTGTAGTTTTCGGGTGTGGTTTGGTAATTGACGATGGGCGCTGCGGTCATGTGGATCTCCAATGAAGGGCTTTGTTGGGTTTGATTTCAGTTTTGCGGCTTTCAAAACAATCAAACCGCGTTGACATGCAGTTTATTGCATTCAATTCAAACACTCAACATGCAATTTAATGCATTTAATAAGTATTTACCCTATATTTTGGAAAATTTTGCTTTGCTTCATTCGACCCATTGAATCACTTTGCGAACTTCCGTTTTCAAGCGCTGAAAACTTTGCTCTGCATCTTGTGCGCTGGTATCAAGGCTGAGATCTGCTTTGGAATAAAACGCAGAGCGACCTTCCAAAATGCGTTTCAAATCTTCCATGGCCTCTGGACTGGCGGCCATGGGGCGCAAATCGCCTTGGGCCGCCACCCGCGCCATGTGATCGTTGGCGCTGGCTTGCAACCACACGGTGGTGCAGTGCGTCAGAAGCAAATTGAAATTGGCAGATTCTGAAACCAAGCCACCCGGCGTGGCAATGACCACCTCGGGATAAATTTGAATGGCTTCTTCCAAAGCACGGCGCTCATACCTGCGGTAAGCATTGGCCCCATAAAGATTGTGAATTTCACTTATTTCACAACCTGCAAACTTTTCAATTTCTCGACTGAGTTCTATGAAGGTAAACCCCAAATCATCAGCCAAACGCTGGCCCAGCGTGGTTTTGCCTGCGCCGCGCAAACCAATGAGGGCAATGCGAGTGCGGCGCGCTTTGGCGTCGCCACTCTCGCCAAACATTTCATTCAGCTGCACCCGCGCACGTCGCAAGTCAGCCTCGGTTCTTTTGCTGAGCAATTCACGGATCAGCAACCACTCGGGTGAGCTGGTGCTGATGTCACCTAGCAACTCAGCCAATGAACACTGCAAAGCATGAGAGACCTGCAACAACACCAGCACAGACACATTGCCTGTGCCGTATTCCAAATTGGCCAAATGCCTTTCCGAAACATCGGCCGCCAAGGCCACTGCTTTGCGCGTCATGCCTTTGCGCGAACGCAAATTGCGCACACGCTCACCCAGTGCCATCAAAAATGGACTGCGCAGGGGCTCTAATGAGCTTCCAACTTCTACAAATACGGTCGATGATTCAGTCACCGAAGTCTCCAAAGACAGTGAATTGGCCAAGCCAATGACACAAAATTTAGGGAAAACCCTGAATTTTGAGTGCAGACAAAACATGCACTTTATTGCATACTCATTGGCAAGCAAGATAATGCATTTATACCGCGAGTTGGCCCAAAGCCCAAGCGTTTTAGTGCAGAACCCTCAAATTTTTGATCAAGATCACGGAGATCACCATGACTCTGCCCTCAGCGCCACCGGCTCAATTCAACTTCGCACAGTATTTGATTGCGGCCAACAACAGTCGCAAAGAAAAGACGGCGCTCATTGACGATGCAGGCAGCCTCACCTACGGCGAAATGGGCGAACAAATCAGAGCGTGTGCAGCGGGCCTGCGCAAGTTAGGCCTGAAGCGCGAAGAGCGTGTGCTCTTGCTCATGCAAGACAGTACTGATTGGGTGGTGTCATTTTTGGGCGCCCTGTACGCAGGCGTGGTTCCTGTTGCCGTCAACACGCTGTTAACGGCAGACGACTATGCCTTCATGATCAACAACAGCCGCGCGCAAGCTGCTTTGGTGTCTTCGACCCTGCTGGGCACGTTGAATACCGCCATGGCCCAAGGCAACAAGAGCATCAAGCACGTGGTGGTATCGCGGCACGAGGGCGATTTGCCTGCACCTCAAATGCATTTCACAGATTTGTTGGCTTCTGCTTCAGGTCCTAGTCTGCCCGCCGAAACGCATGCCGACGAACCCGCCTTCTGGTTGTTTTCTTCAGGCTCAACGGGCAACCCCAAAGGCACCGTGCACACCCAAGGCAATTTGTATTGGACGGCGCAGTTGTACGGCAAAGGTGTATTGGCCTTGACGTCCAATGATGTGGTGTTCTCTGCCGCCAAATTGTTCTTCGCTTACGGTTTGGGCAACGCCCTCACCTTCCCCTTGAGCGTGGGTGCTAGCGTGGTGTTGATGGCCGAACGCCCCACACCGCAAGCCACTTTCAAACGCTTGGTTGAGCACAAGCCTACCGTGTTTTTCGGCGCGCCCACGGGTTATGGCGGCATGTTGGCAAGTCCTGACTTACCCACCAAAGACAAAGTGGCCTTGCGCCTTTGCTCCTCGGCGGGCGAAGCTTTGCCCGCTGACATTGGCGAACGCTGGACCACTCGCTTTGGCTGCGAAATCATTGACGGCATTGGCTCCACCGAAATGTTGCACGTGTTCTTGTCCAACACACCGGGCGACGTGCGCTACGGCACCACCGGCAAACCTGTGCCCGGCTACGAAGTGCAATTGCGAGGGGAAGACGGCCAGATTCTCACTGGCCACGACGAGATTGGTGACCTTTACATCAAGGGCCCCTCAGCCGCCTTGATGTACTGGAACAACCGCGAAAAATCACGCGATACATTCCAAGGCGAATGGACCCAAAGTGGCGACAAATATTCTCGCGACGCAGACGGCTACTACACCTACGCGGGACGCAACGACGACATGCTCAAAGTGAGTGGCATTTATGTCTCGCCCTTCGAAGTGGAATCGACCTTGGTGCAACACCCCGCCATTTTGGAAGCTGCCGTGATTGGCAAAGTGGATGCAGATGGTTTGACCAAAACCAAAGCTTTCATTGTGTTGAAGGCCGGTCAAAACTTGACAGAAGAAGAAGTGAAGGCCTTTGTGAAAGAGCGTTTGGCGCCCTACAAATACCCTCGCTTTGTAGAGTTCATCACCGAACTTCCCAAAACTGCCACTGGCAAAATTCAACGGTTCCGTTTGCGCGATTTAGAAAACAAAAAGGCTTGAAGATTTCAAGCCTTTGCGGAGTAGCCCACGGCTTGGGCCACTTATTTTGATCAAGTGTTCTTGGACACTGTGATGGTAGGGAACTTCGCAGAAAAGTCCTTGGCCTTGGCTGCAATTTTGATGGCCACCTGGCGCGCTACCGACTTGTAAATACCCGCCACTTCGCCATCGGGATCGGCCACCACCGTAGGTTTGCCGTTGTCAGCTTGCAAGCGAATTTGCATGTTCAATGGCAATGCGCCCAGGTAATCCATTTGGTAGTTTTCGGCCATTTTCTTGCCGCCATCAGCGCCAAAAATATGTTCAATGTGCCCGCAATTTGTGCAGACATGAACTGCCATGTTTTCCACAATGCCCAAAATGGGCACACCCACTTTTTCAAACATCTTGATGCCCTTTTTAGCATCGAGCAAGGCAATGTCTTGTGGCGTGGTCACAATCACGGCGCCGGTCATGGGGACGCGTTGGCTCAGGGTGAGTTGAATGTCACCCGTGCCAGGTGGCATGTCGATGATCAAATAGTCCAAGTCTTTCCAGTTGGTCTGGCGCAGCAGTTGCTCTAGCGCTTGCGTGGCCATGGGGCCACGCCAAATCATGGCTTCGTCTTGGTTCACCAAGAAACCGATCGACATGACCTGAACGCCGTAGTTTTCCATGGGCTCCATGGTTTTGCCGTCTTCACTTTCGGGTCGGCCTTCAATGCCCATCATCATGGGCTGGCTGGGGCCATAGATATCGGCATCGAGCAAGCCCACACTGGCGCCTTCTGCTGCCAGCGCCAGAGCCAAATTCACGGCCGTGGTGCTTTTGCCAACACCGCCCTTGCCAGAGGCCACGGCCACAATGTTTTTCACTTGCGGCAGCAAGGCCACGCCCCGCTGCGCTGAGTGCGCCACAATTTTCATGGAGACATTGGCCGACACGTTGACAACGCCCGGCACTTGCTTTGCCGCAGCGATCAAGACATTGCGCAGAGCCGGAATTTGGCTCTTTGCGGGGTAGCCTAATTCGACATCAAAGGCCACATTGCCACCATCGACAACGAGGTTCTTCAGGGCTTTGGTAGAGACGAAATCTTTGCCAGTGTTGGGGTCAATGACCGTTTCGAGGGCTTTTTGGAGTTGTTCTGGGGTCGGCATGTGAAACTTTCAGGGCTTGGGCGGCAGTTTAGCGACATCGGAGGGTCCAAGCCCATAAAATCACTGATTCCCCTACAAATAGCCTCCTCATGTCTGCTTCGTCTGTTTCGAACTTATCCGTAGCCCAGCGACAAATTTTTGTCACGACCGCTTTGCCTTATGCCAATGGCAATTTCCACATCGGTCACATCATGGAGTACATCCAGGCCGACACTTGGGTTCGTGCGCAGCGCATGCAAGGTCATGAGGTGCACTTTGTGTGTGCCGACGACGCGCATGGCGCCCCCATCATGATTGCAGCCGAAAAAGCTGGTATCACGCCTCAGCAGTTTGTGGCCAACATTGCTTCCGGCCGCAAGCCCTACCTAGATGGCTTTCACATTGCCTTTGACAACTGGCACTCCACCGACGGTCCTGAAAACCACGAGCTGGCCCAACAGATTTACCGTGACCTCAAAGCCGCCGGCTTCATTGCCACCAAAACCATCGAGCAATTCTTTGACCCCGAAAAGTCAATGTTCTTGCCCGACCGCTTCATCAAAGGCGAATGCCCTAAATGCGGCGCCAAAGACCAATATGGCGACAGTTGCGAATCGTGTGGTGCGGTGTATGCCCCCACCGAAGTGAAGAACCCCTATTCCGCTTTGTCAGGCGCCACCCCCGTCCTCAAACAATCCGAGCACTACTTTTTTAAACTGTCCGATCCTCGCTGCGTCGAGTTCTTGGAAAAATGGACGCACGACACAGGGCGTTTGCAGCCCGAAGTGCTGAACAAAATCAAAGAATGGTTTGCCAAAGACGAAGAAGGTCAAGGCGGCTTGGGAGACTGGGACATCAGCCGCGACGCCCCTTATTTCGGCATTGAAATTCCAGACGCACCCGGCAAATATTTTTATGTTTGGCTCGATGCACCCATTGGCTACTTGGCTTCGCTCAAAAATTACTTGGGCAAGATCGGTGTGGACTACAACGCTTACATCAACAACCCGAATGTAGAACAGTACCATTTCATTGGCAAAGACATCACTTATTTCCACACGCTATTTTGGCCCGCCATGTTGCACTTCAGCGGTCGCAAAACGCCCAATGCGGTGTATGTGCACGGCTTCTTAACCGTCAGCGGCGAGAAGATGAGCAAGAGCCGCGGCACCGGCCTCGACCCCCTCAAGTATTTGAAACTGGGCATGAACCCCGAGTGGTTGCGTTACTACATTGCTGCCAAACTCAATGGCCGCAACGAAGACGTTGACTTCAACCCCGAAGACTTCATGGCTCGCGTCAACTCCGACTTGGTTGGCAAGTACATCAACATTGCATCGCGCGCAGCAGGTTTCATTGCCAAGCGCTTGGGCGGAAAACTGGGCATTGTCTCTGCCGATGGTCAAGCCTTGCTCAAGCAGTTGCACGAAGGCGTGGCGCCCGTCGCCAAGCTTTACGATGAGCGTGACTTTGCCAAAGCCTTGCGCGAAATCATGTTGCTGGCCGATCGCGTGAACGAATACGTCGATCAAAACAAACCATGGGAATTGGCCAAGCAAGAAGGCATGGATGCTCGTTTGCACGACGTTTGCACAACCTGCATCGAAGCCTTCCGCTTGCTCAGTGTCATGCTGAAACCTGTGCTGCCTTCTTTGGCCAGCAACGTGGAAAAGTTCTTGAACATCGATGCCATGAACTTCACAGATGTGAAGCCTTCACTAGGTGCAGGCCACGCCATCAATGACTACAAACACTTGATGCAACGCGTTGATGTGACCATGCTCGATGCATTGTTCGAAGCCCCCGAACCCGTGGTGGAGGTTGCGCCTTTGCCTGGTGGCGAAGCCATTGCGCCCACCATCTCCATCGACGACTTTGCCAAGATCGATTTGCGCATTGCTCAAATTGTTCAGTGCGAAGCAGTGGAAGGCTCCACCAAACTCTTGCGACTCACCTTGGACGTGGGAGAAGGCAAACACCGCAATGTGTTCAGCGGCATTGCAAGTGTTTACAAGCCTGAAGATTTGGTGGGCAAGCTCACTGTCATGGTGGCCAACTTGGCGCCTCGCAAAATGAAATTTGGCGTGTCCGAAGGCATGGTTCTGGCCGCAAGCCACGCAGATGAAAAAGCCGAACCCGGTATTTATGTGTTGAACCCATGGCCAGGTGCAAAGCCTGGCATGCGAATCCACTGACCCAGGTCATCCAAAAACTCATCCACTAGACCACCGGTAGCGCTACACTGAAGCATGGCATTTTTCTTTCGCCCCAAACTCGTTGACTCGTTAAAGGGTTACACGCGAGAACAACTGGGTACCGATATCGGGGCGGGATTGACAGTGGGTGTGGTGGCCTTGCCTTTGGCCATGGCCTTTGCAATTGCTTCGGGTCTCAAGCCCGAAGCGGGCTTGTTCACTGCCATCATTGCAGGTTTCATCATTTCTGCTTTGGGCGGCAGCAAGGTCCAAATTGGCGGCCCAGCAGGTGCCTTCATCGTCATTGTGTATGGCATATTGGAACGCTACGGCTTGGCAAATCTCATTCTTGCCACCGCGGCATCGGGCGTGTTGTTGTTCATCATGGGCCTGCTCAAATTGGGTACCCTGATTAGGTTCATTCCAGTCGCGGTGGTCATTGGTTTCACCAACGGCATCGCGGTGCTGATCATGTTGTCGCAGGCCAAAGATTTTCTGGGGCTCAAGGTCAACAACATGCCTGCAGATTTTTTTGGTATTTTGCGCACTCTGAATGAAGCCCTGCCTACTCTTCAAGCCCCCGCATTTGCATTGGCCTGTGGCTCACTGACACTGATTGTGTTGTGGCAGCGTGTCTTTTCGACCCAGCAAGGCCAAGCTCCCGCCAAGGGACTTCGACGCATGTTGCAAGTCGTCCCTGGTTCCATCGTTGCCCTCATCGCAGCCACCTTGATTGCACTGGGATTGAATCTGCCGGTTGAAACCATTGGTAGCAAATTCGGTGGCATCCCTTCAGAATTGCCAAGTTTTGTATGGCCTGTATTCAGCTGGGGCAGCCTCCAGCACTTGACCTTGCCAATCATGACCCTCACTTTGTTGGGTGCCATCGAGTCTTTGTTGTGTGCTCGCATTGCCGATGGCCTCATTGGCGATAGGCACAACCCCAATCAAGAACTTATGGCGCAAGGTGTCGCCAACTTTGTCACGCCTTTCTTTGGCGGCATGCCGGCCACAGGCACCATTGCACGCACGGTGACCAACGTGAAAAGCGGTGGGCGCTCACCGGTTGCGGGAATGGTGCATGCGCTCGTCTTGTTGCTGGTGGTCTGGGTGGCTGCCCCATTGGCCAACCATGTGCCCTTGGCCACTTTGGCGGCCATCTTGATGTTTGTGGCATGGAACATGGGCGAATGGCACGCCTTCACAGATTTAAAACAATTTCGCGCGCCTTACCGCATGACCTTGCTCGCCGTGTTTCTGCTCACTGTCATGGTTGATCTCACGGTGGCCGTTCAATTTGGCCTGTTTGCGGCCTGCATCACCTTCATCTACCGAATTTCCAGCCTCAGTCGTGTTGAAGAACTGAAAGACATCGACTCCCCTTTGCTTTTAAATCAACAGGGGCAAGTGCGGGCTTACCGCTTTTATGGTGCCCTGTTCTTTGGTGCCGTCAAAATGGTGGAAGCGATTGAAGACGAGCTGCCCCAAAAAGCTGTTGTTTTGGACCTGAAAAACCTGATTTACATCGATTCTTCGGGGGCAGACGCGTTGGTGTCCTTGGCGCAGGTTTGTCAAAAGAAACACGTCAGACTGATCATTTGCGGACTGAATCACCAACCCATGGACATTGCTAAAAGAACAGGATTGTTGAATTTAGTGGGCAACATTGTTTGGCCTGATTGGGCCAGTGCCCTTGAAACAGCGGTTTTGTCAGAAAAATCCTGACTCAGCCCCGCTAAAATACATCCAGTTCTTTAGAAAGCGCTTTGCCATGTCGCTCCTGCATTTTTTTCGCCGTCCCGACTACCGTTCGGACACCACACAGTTCATCGACCAGCTCAAAATTGATCGACCCCATCTTGAAGCTGCCCAAAAAGAAGCTCGTGCGCTGTTGTGGAATGCCTCTGTCGACCGCCATGTGTTGAAAGAATTCAACGAAGGCCGTGTGGGCCAAAAACCATACGTGTATCAAACCAAAGCTTGAATCTTTTGGAAAATACCGTCGCTTCACCAGAGATGCTGCCCGTCGTTGAAAACACGACTGGCCTGCCCGAGGTCATCGACCATGTGGCAGTGGCGCGTCTGTATGGTGAGCCTTTGTTTTCCATGCCCAACGACCTCTACATCCCACCCGATGCTTTAGAGGTTTTTCTAGAGGCCTTCGAGGGTCCACTGGATTTGTTGCTGTACCTCATTCGCAAGCAAAACTTCAACATCCTCGACATTCCCATGGCCGCGGTCACGCGCCAGTACCTCAGTTATGTCGATGAAATTCGCCAGCACAACCTCGAGTTGGCCGCTGAATATTTGCTCATGGCCGCCATGCTGATTGAAATCAAATCACGCATGTTGTTGCCGCCGAAAAGGGTGGCTGAAGGCCAAGAGCCTGAAGATCCGCGCGCCGAATTGGTTCGCCGTTTGCTTGAGTACGAGCAAATGAAAATGGCTTCCCTACAATTGGGCAACTTACCGCAATATGGCCGCGACTTTTTGAAGGCGCAAGTCTACATTGAGCAAAGTTTGCAGCCGCGCTTTCCCGATGTGCACTTGGTTGAACTGCAAGAGGCTTGGCGCGATATTTTGAAGCGCGCTAAACTTGTTCAACACCACAAAATCACGCGCGAAGAACTCAGTGTGCGTGAGCACATGAGCATTGTTTTAAGGCACCTTCAAGGCCGTAAGTTTGTCGAATTTGAAAACTTGTTTGACCCCAGCAAAGGCACGCCCGTCTTGGTGGTCACGTTCATTGCGCTGCTCGAGTTGGCCAAAGAAACCCTGATTGAAATTACGCAAGCTGAAGCCTTCGCACCCATCTATGTGCGACTGGCTTTCACGCCAGTTTAATTCTCGTCTTTGGCACCTCGGCCCATCAGAGCCGCCACGGCTTCAGCGGGTTTTAACTTGCCATCCAACAAAGCCAGCACACCCTGCGAAATAGGCATGTCAACACCCAAAGCCTGCGCTCGCTTGACCACGGTGCGTGCACTGTAAACACCTTCAGCCACATGGCCCAATGATTGAACCGCCTGCTGCAAGTCCATGCCCTGCGCCAGCAACAAGCCCACTTTGCGATTGCGACTGAGATCGCCTGTTGCAGTGAGAACCAAATCGCCCAAACCAGACAAACCCATGAAAGTTTCTGCTTTGGCGCCCAAGGCCACACCCAATCGCGTCATTTCTGACAAACCGCGGGTGATCAAGGCTGCACGCGCATTCAAGCCTAAATTGAGACCATCGCTCAATCCGGTTGCAATGGCCAATACATTTTTTACAGCCCCCCCCACCTCGACGCCTACAATGTCTTCGTTGGCATAGACACGCAGGCTGGGGCTGTGAAAAGCATTCACCAACATTTGCTGCACACTGGCATGCGCACTGGCTGCAACAAGCGCTGTCGGTTGCGCGCGCGCCACTTCCAGAGCAAAACTGGGGCCGCTCAGTGCGCCCGACTTTAAATTCGGCGCCACCTGCTGACACACTTCATGCGGCAGGGCGCCAGAATCAACACCCTCAGAGGCCGCCTCGAAACCTTTGCACAGCCAAGCCACAGGCACAGTCAAGTCTTTCAAGTTCATCAGCATGCCGCGCAAGGCAGACATGGGCGTTCCAATGACGATCAAATCGTGCGTAGCAGCCCATGGGGCCAATTCAGAATCTGGGGAACTGGCGCATTGCAATGAATCTGGAAAATCAACTTCCGGCAGGTAACGCTGGTTGCCGCGTTGCGATTGCATGGCTTTGGCTGCAGAAAGGTCACGCGTCCACAGTTGAACTTGATGTCCCGCTGCGTGCCGGCTGGCACTGATGGCCAGTGCAGTGCCCCAAGCACCTGCCCCGATGACCGCAATCTTCAGGCGCATTGAGGGGTCTCGGGCAAATTATTGAACTTGCGGTGCAGCTTGCTGCGCTGCTTCAGCTTGCTGCTGCTCGTACATGGCTTGGAAATTAATTTCGGCCAAGTGCACAGGTGGAAAACCTGCACGCGTGACCAAGTCGGCCACGTTGCCGCGCAAGTAGGGGTACACAATTTGAGGACAAGCAATGCCCATGATGGGGCCCATTTGGTCTTCTGGCAAGTTGCGAATTTCAAAAATACCGGCTTGCTTGCACTCTACCAAGAACACTGTTTTGTCATCAATTTTGGTATGAACCGTTGCAGTGACGCAAATTTCATAGACACCCTCTGCTGCTTGATTGGCCTCAACACCCAGCTGAATATCCACAGCAGGTTGTTGCTGTTCTAACAAAATACCAGGTGAGTTAGGTTGCTCCAAAGACGCCTCTTTCATGTAAACGCGCTGGATTTGGAAAACAGGGGTGCTTGCTTCTGACATAAAAACTCTTGTTTGAAAGTGATCTTCTCTAGGCCGCTTTGAAAAAGCCCCTGCCGTGAGATTAGGCAGATTATCGCCTATGCAGGGGGCAACTTAGGTTAAGAAATTGATGCTTTTAAGCGGCTTGCAGTAGTGGAACCAAGCCGCCTTTGGCATCTAGCGCCATCAGATCGTCGCAACCTCCGACATGGGTCTCGCCAATAAAGATCTGCGGGACTGTTCTGCGACCTGTGATGCTCATCATGTGCTCGCGGGCATCTGGCAGGGTGTCTATTCGAATTTCTTCAATTTCAGTGACACCCTTGGCTTTCAAAATTTGCTTGGCGCGAACGCAATAAGGGCAAACAGCGGTGGTGTACATCTTCACGTGGGGCATAAGAACTCCAATCAAAACTCAAAAAAATCAAAACTGTTTATTGGTCCTGATTAGGCTTTTTCAACAGGCAAGCTGGCTGCACGCCAAGCCTTCAGACCACCTGCCAAGGCCTGAGCGCGCTCGTAACCCAGCTTTTTGGCCTGCGCTGCAGCCCGACTTGCACGGCCGCCCACTTGGCAGACCAAAATCACAGGCAGGCCCTTGTTTTTGACCATCAAGGGAAGCTGGGTCTGCAACTCACTTAATGGGATATTTTTGGAACCAACGGCATGCCCCTGCGCAAATTCAGCGGGCTCGCAAACATCAATCAAAACCGCTTTTTCGCGGTTAATGAGCATCACTGCCTCGGAGGGCTCAACACCACCCGCAGCACCTTTGGTGAGGGCTGGCCAAAATAATGCCAAAGCGGAGGACGCCGCCACAGCAACCAACATCCAGTTTTCAATCAAAAAATTCACAAAAAACCCTTAAAAAGTTCATTTGCAGTCTATTTCCAGACTGCGTGCCAGATTCGAATTCTAAAATGCTGACTGTAAACCTGTTTTTCTTTCTTGATTAAACCTTTCACCATGTACAAATTCGTTCTCATTCGCCACGGCGAGTCCACTTGGAATTTAGAAAATCGCTTCACTGGCTGGGCCGATGTCGACCTCACGCCCACCGGCATCGAGCAAGCCAAAGCGGCCGGACGTTTACTGAAAGCAGAAGGATACGAGTTTGACTTGGCCTATACCAGTGTCCTCAAACGCGCCATTCACACTTTGTGGCACACCCTAGATGCCATGGACAGGCAGTGGCTGCCCGTTCACAACAGCTGGCGCCTGAACGAGCGCCATTACGGCGCCCTTCAAGGCCTGAACAAAGCCGAAACCGCTCAAAAGTTTGGCGATGCGCAAGTTTTGGTCTGGCGTCGCAGCTATGACACGCCCCCGCCTGCCCTTGAAGCGACCGACCCCCGGTGTGAACGCGCCGACTTGCGCTACGCCAAATTGAAGCCACAAGACATCCCCCTCTCGGAATGCTTGAAAGACACCGTGGAACGCGTCATTCCTTTTTGGAACGAGTCCATGGCGCCTGCCATCAAGGCAGGGAAAAACATTGTGGTGGCGGCACACGGCAACTCTATTCGGGCCTTGATCAAGTATTTGGACAATGTTTCCAACGAAGACATCGTGAACTTGAACATCCCCAATGGCATTCCTTTGGTGTACGAACTCGATGCCAATTTGAAGCCAATCAAGCACTACTATTTGGGCGATGCAGAAGCCGCCGCCAAGGCCGCCGCTGCTGTGGCTAACCAAGGCAAGGCTTAATTTAACGGGCTGGCATTTCCTGACTTGCACAAAGACAGCATTCAAGGTGTATATTGGCTTTAAAGGAGACCCTCTGGGTCAATGCACATGGGACAGAAATTGAAAATTGTCGGATGGCTCAGCGTAGGCGCTTTAGCAGGCGCCCTGACCACCATTTCGCTTCAAACCACGGCTCGAGGTGCCTTTGCACCCTTGCCGCTTGAAGAACTCCAGCAACTGGCCGCAGTTTTTGGCATGGTCAAAAGCGACTACGTCGAAACCGTCGATGAGAAAAAACTCATCACCGAAGCCATCTCTGGCATGGTCTCTAGCCTTGACCCTCACTCTCAGTACTTTGACAAAAAAAGCTTCAAAGAATTCAGCGAAGGCACCTCCGGTCGCTTTGTGGGCGTCGGTATTGAGATTACCCAAGAAGAAGGCATCGTCAAAGTTGTATCGCCTATTGAAGGTTCGCCAGCCGACCGTGCTGGACTTAAAACCAATGACCTGATTACCAAAATTGACGACGCCTTTGTCAAAGGGTTGTCAATGAACGAGGCGGTTAAACGCATGCGCGGTGAACCCAATACCAAAGTGGTTCTTACCGTATTTCGCAAGGATGAAAGTCGTACCTTCACGCTCACCATCGTCCGTGAAGAAATTAAAACCCAGTCTGTCAAAGCCAAATTGATTGAACCAGGTTTCGGCTGGATTCGCGTGTCGCAGTTTCAAGAAAGAACGGTTGAAGATTTCTCCAAGAAGCTAGAGGACATGTACAAACAAGACCCGAACCTAAAAGGCTTGGTACTTGATTTACGCAACGACCCAGGTGGCTTACTTGATGCCTCCATTGCCTTGTCTGCAGCCTTCTTGCCCGATAACGTCACAGTGGTGTCCACCAATGGCCAGCTTCCAGAGAGTAAATTTGTTTACAAGGCAGCCCCCCAGTTTTGGCGCCGCAGCGCTGATAACGACCCCATTCAGCGCCTGACGCAAAATACCCAAGGGCAATTGAAAAAAATCCCCTTGGTGGTGTTAGTCAACGAAGGCTCCGCCTCAGCCAGTGAAATTGTGGCGGGTGCTTTGCAAGACCACAAGCGCGCCACCATCATGGGCAGTCAAACCTTTGGCAAAGGCTCGGTTCAAACAGTTCGCCAATTGGGTCCTGACACGGCCTTGAAACTCACCACAGCGCGCTATTACACGCCCAACGGCAAGTCAATTCAAGCCAAAGGCATCTTGCCTGACGTCATGCTCGATGAAACCGAAAACGGCAATGTGTTTGCCGCACTGCGCACACGCGAAGCCGATTTAGAAAAGCATTTGGGCAACGGCCAAGAAGCTGAAAAGAAAAGTGAAGAGCGTCAAAAGGCACGCGAAGAAGCCATGAAGAAATTGGAAGCTGACGCCAAGAAACCAGAATCAGAAAGACGTCCACCCGAATTTGGATCTGCCAAAGACTTTCAACTGAACCAAGCCCTCAACCAACTGAAAGGCTTGCCCGTCAAAGTCAGTCCCACATTGGCTGAGCGAAAAGTAGAGAAAAAAGACAAGTAATTCCCCATGAGGGACGACCAGCTACTGCGTTATTCACGTCACATTCTTCTAGATGAATGGGGCGTCGAGGGCCAAGAGCGCGTCTCTCAATCGCATGCGCTCATTGTTGGCGCAGGCGGCTTGGGTTCACCTGCGGCCCTTTACTTGGCCAGTGCTGGTGTTGGGCATATCAGCCTGATCGATCATGACCATGTCGATGTCACCAACCTGCAACGGCAAATTGCCCATTCTCAAGCAAGTGTGGGCCAGCTCAAAGTCGCCTCGTTGCAGGCTGCCATGCAGGCCATCAATCCCGAGGTGCAAGTGAGTTGCTATTCGAAAAAAGCAGATGCTGCTTTGCTGGCTCTTTGCCTGCCCAGCGTCGATGTGGTGTTGGACTGCACCGATAATTTTGAAACACGTCAACTCATCAACCGAGCCTGTGCCCAGTACGCCAAGCCTTTGGTATCGGGCTCTGCTTTGCGCTTTGATGGCCAGGTGGCGGTGTACGACACACGCCAAGCCGATGCGCCCTGCTATGCCTGCGTGTTTCCTCCCACTCAAAGCTTTGAAGAAGAACGCTGCGCCACCCTGGGTGTGTTGGCACCCTTGGTGGGTGTGATCGGCAGCATGCAGGCCACCGAAGCCCTTAAATTATTAAGCGGCATGGGCAGCAGCCTTCAAGGCAAGCTCATGATGTTCAACGCACAGCACATGGAATGGCAAACCATGAGCACCGCCAGAAACTTGAAGTGCTCAGTGTGCAGTCCGTTTCGCGCTAAGTCATAGCCCTCCGCGCCACTCTAGGCCCATTGACACTATCATCACCGCATGAAATCTCATCACGCTTGGTTCCCCTTCTTAAGATGGCCGCGCTTAACGCCTGCACTCTTTCGCCAAGAATGGGCCGCTGGCTTTTCTGTGGCCTTGCTCATGGTGCCGCAGTCGGTGGCTTACGCCGCATTGGCTGGCATGCCGCTGGTCACAGGTCTTTACGCAGCGCTTTTACCTGCCTTGGTAGGCGTGATGTGGGGCGGCTCTACGCGTCTGTCAATTGGCCCCTCTGCCCTTACTTGCATCCTAATTAGCGCTTCACTCACTGGCTTGGCTCAGCCCAGCAGTGCGCAATGGGTCAACTTGGCCATTTGGTTGGCATTGTTGGCAGGTACTTTGCAATTGCTCATGGGCGTGCTTCGTTATGGTTGGCTCCTGAACCTCATCAGCTCCCCCGTCATGATGGGTTTTACACAAGCGGCAGGCCTTTTGATCATGGCCTCGCAATTGCCTGCTCTCACAGGCTGGCAAACAGGCGGCTCTTTTCAATGGACCGATATCGGGTTTGGTGCAGCCAGTTTGGCAGCTTTGTTTTTGGCCAAAAAATGGGCGCCTCAATCTCCCAGCATCATGTGGGTGGTAGCAGCCAGTGCTGCCGTCAGTTATGTGATGGGTTATGCAGCCAATGGGGGCGCCGTGATTGGCGCTTTGCCAGCATCGCTGCCCAGTCTAGGCTTGCCGCAACTGCTTACTTTGGAAGAACTGATGTTTCTGGCTGGCCCTGCTGTATTGATTGCGTTGGTCAGTTTTTTAGAGGCCGCGTCTTGTGCCAAAACAGAGAACCAAAAAGAAGGCACAGTCTGGCAAGAGAACCAAGACTTGATGGGGCAAGGATTGGCCAAAATTGTGTCAGGTTTAAGTGGTAGTTTCGCCACCAGCACATCGTTCTCAAGGTCTGCCATCAATTTAGCTTCGGGCGCCAAAACAGGTTGGGCTGTTGTAGGCACCACATTCTTTGTGCTACTGGCTGTCTTCGCATCACCAGCGCTTTTTCACGTGCCGCGTGCCGTGTTAGCCGCCGTTGTGATCTTGGCGGTATCCAGCCTCATTCAACCCATGGCCTTTGTCAAGTTGTGGCGCATTGCTCGCATTGAGGCCATGACAGCAGGCATGACTTTTGGCATCACACTGCTCAGCGCGCCGCGCATTTATTGGGGCGTGCTGGCGGGTGTTCTCTTGGGCTTGAGCCACTTTTTGTACACCCGCTTGCACCCTCGCATCATTGAAGTCGGCTTGCATGAAGACGGTAGTTTGCGAGATCGTCATTTGTGGCACTTGCCACCCCTTGCCGCCAATGTGTTTGCCATTCGAATGGATGCAGAATTGGACTTTGCTGCTGCCAGCAGCTTTGAAAAATACATCACAGAACAACTAAGCGATCAAGCTCAGATTGAGCATGTGTGTTTGTTTGCACAACCCATCAACCGCATCGATGCGACAGGGGTTGAAACACTTCAGCAACTGAGCCATTATTTACAGCGAAGGGGCATTCAACTCCACATCAGTGGTATCAAGCTGCCAGTTGAAAATGCCCTCAAATTGGCAGGTGAGTTGGGGCTTGAAAGTCAAGTGATTTTGTACCGAACTGACATTGAGGCCCTTCATGCTTTGAGGGCACTCACAATCCAACCCTCTAAGGCGTCAAACTCAGGCAAACCATAAGGGCCACTTGCCGTACCTTTTTCCTGTTGTTGAAGGGCCCATGCTGCTTGCACCATGCACAGCACCGCATCTAAAGAATCGCCGGAACCATCAAGCAACAGGCTGTCGTGTTGTGCAGCGCTGAGTTTCAAACGCAAGCCCAATCGGGTTTGCCCTAAATCAAGGGCATGGAGAATGTCTTTGCGGGCCAACCACCTGTCTGGGGTTTGTTTGGCTTTGTCATCGCTTTTGTAACTGCGATGCTTCACAATTTCTCTGGCCAGTAAGCCCGGATAGGCCTCTAGTGCCACGCGGTCAGCACGGCCTTCGCACATGCCAGGCAAAGTCCATTGGGCAGCACGCAACAAGGGAACGCCCGCATGCATCATCCATGCAACCGGTGGATTCACCCATTTCATGGAGGGGCTAGAGCCAGCAGGCAAGTCAGTTGCACGGTGCGCGAACTTGGCGCCTGCGGGCCTGCTGTCACAAAATTGTTTGAAAAATTGGCGCAAATCTTCGCGTGAATAACTCGCATAGAGGGTCATGGCCTCTGGCCATGTCATTGGCCATTGCATGTATTCAACCCATTCGCGAGGCAAGCCAAACGGCAAGTCAAATCCGCCCACACACTTCACTTCTGAAGGAATTGGTTTTTTTAAAAAAACTTGGAAAGCATCAAGGGATTCAAATTTTTCCAAACGCTCTAACTTGACAACCCCACTTTGCATGCCACCAAGCGCCACCACAATGGGCTTGCGCTTGTGAGGGCTGCTGGAAAAGTCGCAGCCGATTAAACAAACATCAAGCACGTCCAATGATGGAAGCTGTGGCCATGAGTTCTTCGAGCAAAGCCAAAGACACCACACCCGATACGCTGTAAGGATCAAGCACGGCACGCTCGGAGTATTTCAGCAAGATGCTGGTATTGACACGAGACACATCGACTTGGCCCATGGTCCATCCACTGAAACGGCGCTGCAAAATTTCTTCGTAGTGCAAAAGCACAACTTCCTTGTGACGTGCGTCTTTTTGAATGTGGCCATACAGTTCGCTGACAGCTTGACGCCCGCCTTCGATGGCCTGTAAAAAAATATCACCGCTGTAAACCAAAATACCGGTAATGCCTGTGCTGGGGTTGAATTGTCTGGATTGCGCCAAAATAGATTCAATGACATCGGGCTGGGGATCTACCACGCGGCTGGCATAAAGTAATCGAACCAACATGATCAGGCCTTTCTAGGAATTAACGCCAAGAACTCGCGGCGCAAGTTAGCATCTTTTAAGAACACACCGCGCATCACGGAGTTGATCATTTTGCTGTCCATGTCTTTGACACCGCGCCAGCCCATGCAAAAATGACTGGCTTCCATGACAATGGCCAAACCATCGGGTTGTGTTTTACGCTGAATCAAATCGGCCAACTGCACAACTGCTTCTTCTTGAATTTGGGGCCGCCCCATGATCCATTCGGCAAGCCGAGCATATTTGGAAAGACCAATGACGTTGGTGTGCTCATTGGGCAAGACACCAATCCAAATTTGACCAATCACTGGGCACAGGTGGTGGCTGCAAGCACTGCGCACCGTGATAGGGCCCACAATCATGAGTTCATTGAGGTGCTCGGCGTTGGGAAATTCTGTGACTTCGGGGCTTTCTGTGTAGCGGCCTTTGAAGACTTCCTTCAAATACATTTTGGCCACACGCCTTGCCGTGTCTTGGGTGTTGTGATCGTTTTCTGTATCGATCACCATGCTGTCCAAAACGGTTTGCATTTTCTCAGTTACTTCGTCAAGTAAGTGATCAATTTCACCGGGCTGAATAAATTCAGCAATGTTGTCGTTGGCATGGAAGCGTTTGCGGGCTGCCAAGACACGCTCGCGAATTTTCACGGAAACAGGCGTTCCGATATCTTCAGAGGGCAGGTTGTCGGGAGCATTCATAAGCATCTGATGAAGAAATGTCAAAGCCAGATCCTACCAGTGATTGAAGCCACTTTACAGCATATGGGCATGTGCCATATCTGCACACCCCTTGATCAATATCGGTGGCCAGTCAGCCAAATAGCAAATCGCATTAAGCCAAATGCAACCCAGTCCAAACCTCTTTGAAATTGAGAGCGTTGAAGCAAGGTCTGGGGCATGATTCGTTGGCTTTTGAAGGTCATGGCCTGTTCTAGGCCCTCGTTCAAGCGTTTAGCAAAGTAAGCATCGGCAACCACCACATTGGCCTCCCTGGCCAACAGCAAACTGAAGGGATCCAAGTTCGATGAGCCTACGGTGGCCCATGGTCTTTCATGGCTGGCATCAATGACCGCCACCTTGGCGTGCAGAAAGCTTTCGGCGTATTCGTAAATTTCAACACCCGCCTCCAAGAGTTGCCGGTACACAGGTCGCGCCGCATGGTATTGCATGAAGTATTCATAGCGTCCTTGCAACAGCAAGCGCACGCGGACACCTCTCTGAGCAGCATGAATAAGGGCTTGCCGCAATTTGCGCCCCGGTAAAAAATATGCGTTAGCAATCACGATCTCATGGCGCGCCAAGCCAATGGCACGTCGATATGCTTTTTCAATTTGGCCGCGATTGAGTAAATTGTCACGCAGAAGCAAGCCCGCACGTGCCACCCAAGTGTCGCCCTGTGCGTGCTGTGCATCGTGAATCCAAGGCAAATGCAAGCCTGCCGCCATGAATGCGCTATAAGCCTCTGGGAAATTTTGCTGCCTCACGTTTCGCACTGCTTGCATGCGCCACCACAATTGCGTCGCAGTCTCTTGAACTTGTTGCACCAACGCACCTTTTGCGCAGACGGCGTAATCCAATCGGGGGGATTTTAAGGCGCCGTGTTTTGGATCGTGCAAGTCATCCAAGATGTTGATGCCGCCACAAAAAGCCAAATGACCATCAATCACACACAGCTTGCGGTGCAACCTGCGCCACCGACTTGGAATGAGAAGGCCCATTGCGCCCAAGGGCGAATAAACTCGCCACTCTACGCCGGCCTGATCAAACCGCACCCGCCAGTCTTCGCTAAGTTTGGGTGTGCCCACACCATCGACCACCACCCACACACGAACACCACGGCGACCTGCCCGCTCTAAGGCTGCGGCCACTTGGGCGCCATCACCATGAAAATCAAAAATGTACGTCTCAAGTTGGACGTGCGACCTCGCCGCTTCCAATGCCCGAATCAATTCTGGGAAAAACTCTGCGCCGCCCTTGAGCAACTTAATGTGGTGACCATCGCGCAGAATAGAATGACTTTTCATAAATCAAACTGCGCCACCAAAGGCAAATGATCAGACATGCGTCGCCAGATTTTGCCGTGTGGCACCATTTGACTGACAGGCGTTAAGCCTTTGGCATAAACATGGTCGAGTTGAGCGATGGGCAACCGAGACGGATATGTGGGCTGCTTAACACCTTCGAACTCATTCAAATGTTGGTTGCGCATCATGTTGGTAATGCGCGTTCCCCAGTCATTGAAATCACCCGCCACCAGCAAGGGGGCGTCGACAGGAACCTCGCGCTCGATGTAACGTTGCAACTTCCCAATTTGACGCACTCTGCTGGCCGGAATTAAGCCTAAATGCAGCACAATCACATGCACATTCAGCGGCAAGCGGCCCTCAGATTGAGTCGTTAGTTCAGACTTCAACCGCTCCTCTCCCACCTGAATTTCAACATGCAACAGACCGCGCTGCTCAAACCGGTGGTCTGAAATGTCGAAATGACGATGCGACATGACAGGCCAGCGCGACAGCAACGCATTGCCATGTTCACCATGCCGCGTGAAAGCGTTGGTTTTGTAAATAGACTCATAGCCAGGCGGGGCTAAAAACTCTGCCTGCGGCAGCTCTGGCCAATGCCTGAAGTATTTTTCTTCGCGTCGATGCACTTTTCGCACCTCTTGCAAACACACAATGTCCGCATCCAACTGCTCAATGGCCAAACCTAAATTGTGAATTTCTAATCGACGTGCAGGGCCGAAACCTTGCACACCTTTGTGAATGTTGTAAGTAGCTACTTTTAAAAAAGCAGACTTTTCTGTTTTCATCTCAAGCCTTGAAGCCAACCGGGCAACATCAAGATGGCCTCGGCATTGGAGGGCGAAAAACAAGCGTCGGCAGCCTCTTTCCAAGGCAACCATTTGTACGCTGTGTGTTCTGCGGGACTGAGTTGAATGGGTTTTTGACTGGGTAATTTCAAGCCAAAAACACGTTCTTTGTTGTGCCTTACATGCGGCGCATAACGATAACGCCAAGCAGGGTAGATCTCGTAAATATTCTCAAGCGCCCAATCGGCCAACTCATGTTCAGAATGCGTGGCAAGCAAGCCGGTTTCTTCCATGACCTCGCGGCAAGCAGTCTGATGCCAGGTCTCCTCTTCAAAATCTTTGCTGCCCGTGACGGACTGCCAAGTGCCTGCATCGGCTCTGCGAATGAGCAGAACCTCGGCTTCGATTGTGTAAATCACAACCAAAACCGATTCTGGAATTTTGTAAGCAGGACTTTCCATTGCCTGTTCATTCTGCATGAACTTTGCCTCTCTCTTGGAATTGTTCAGCAATTGTCCCAGAAGCACCTATGATCAAGCCATGCAAAGTACTGATCCCCTGAACCTTCATGACGCTTCAATGAAAACCGTTGCGACGAGCATCGCTTGGCAAGAAAATGGCCATCCCTGTGAGGACGAGTGGCGCAGCGAGCGGGGTGCGCTAGCCCCCAAGCGGGTTGTTTTAGCAGACGACACCCTCAGCGCTGACAGCGCCTACCGATTGGCATGTGCGGGCACCGGTATGCTGTGGCGGGGTGATTTCCAAAATGCCAGGCTGTTGTTACAAGCCTTGGCCAGACGCTGCGATGCGCCCAAAAAAATCCGCCGAGCCTCCAAAACGCATCCTGAGGTCAGTCACACCCCAGAAGAAAATTTCCACCTGCACCGTCAGGCGCAATCACAGCGTGCACGCACATTGAGCATGATCTTGATTCAAGTCAATCCAGACCGGCAGATCAGCCTTCGGCGAGCGCCCGATTGGCGCGGCGCCATGAACGAAGCTTGGGGACCCGCAGGCACAACAGGCTGTGTGGCCTCTCTGCGGGAATTACTGGGCTTGGTGGGCGCGCATGAGTGGCATCAAAAAGGCATGGAAATTTCGGCGCTTGGAAGCGCTCCCAACAACCGCATCTACCCTAGTTATGGCGTGTTCTCGCCGGTGCGGGGCGAATACATCCAACTGGTAGCCGATGCGCCCTTGCCAAGTACAGAGCTGGCTTTTGACATTGGCGTGGGAACGGGCGTGTTGTCTGCCGTGTTGGCCAAGCGGGGTGTCAAACGTGTTGTTGGCACCGACCTTGACCCTCGTGCCATGGCTTGTGCCAAAGAAAATATTCAGCGTCTGGGCCTCAACAGCAAAGTCGAGCTAACTCAAACTGATCTCTTTCCTGAAGGCAAAGCGCCTCTGATCGTTTGCAACCCACCCTGGCTGCCTGCACGCGCCAGCGCGCCCATCGAGAGGGCCATCTACGACGAGAACAGTGGCATGCTCAAGGGCTTCCTGGCAGGCTTGGCCGCTCACCTAGCGCCCAAAGGTGAAGGCTGGTTGATCTTGTCAGACTTGGCAGAACACTTGGGCCTGCGCACCCGCGCAGAACTTGAAGAGTGGATTGCAGCCGGCGGCTTGAAAGTCATCAGTAAAACTGACATCAAAGCCGAGCACAAAAAAGCTCAAGACGAAACAGACCCTTTGCATACAGCACGGGCTGCAGAGTTAACTTCTTTGTGGCGCTTAAGCGCAGCCTGATTTTAAAAAAAGCCGCTTCAGCGGCTTTTTGTTAGGTTTAGGCCTTCACGACATCTGGGTTGCGCACCCGAATGTGCAGTTCGCGCAATTGCTTTTCGTCCACGGGACTTGGCGCTTGTGTGAGCAAGCATTGTGCGCGTTGTGTTTTAGGGAAAGCAATCACATCTCGAATAGAGTCTGCGCCCGTCATCAGAGTGATGATGCGGTCTAAGCCGAAGGCCAAACCACCGTGCGGTGGCGCGCCATACTGCAGCGCATCAAGCAAGAATCCAAATTTGAGTTGCGCTTCATCCGGCGTGATTTTCAAGGCATCAAATACTTTTTGCTGAACGTCTGCGCGGTGAATACGCACAGAACCACCACCAATTTCCCAGCCATTCAAGACCATGTCATAGCCTTTGGCAATGCACTTCTCGGGGGCTGTGACCATCCAGTCTTCGTGACCATCTTTGGGCGCGGTAAACGGATGGTGAACGGCGGTATAGCGCTGTGATTCTTCGTCGAATTCGAACATGGGAAAGTCGACCACCCACATCGGTGCCCAACGGTTTTCGAACAAACCCGATTTTTTGGCAAATTCACTGTGGCCAATTTTGAGTCGCAATGCACCGATGCCATCGTTGACCACTTTGGCTTTGTCGGCACCGAAAAATAAAATGTCGCCGTCTTGGGCGTTGGTGCGTTTCAGAATTTCGGCAATGGCGGCATCGTGCAAGTTTTTCACGATGGGGCTTTGCAAACCGTCGCGGCCTTTGGCCACTTCGTTGACCTTGATCCAGGCCAAGCCTTTGGCGCCGTAGATTTTGACGAACTCGGTGTAGCCATCGATTTCACCACGACTGATCTCGGAGCCACCCGGTACGCGCAATGCCACCACGCGACCACCTGGCGTGGTGGCAGGCGTGCTGAACACTTTGAAGTCGACATCGCCCATGATGTCGGTCAGTTCAGTGAATTCAAGTTTCACACGCAAGTCGGGCTTGTCTGAGCCGAAGCGGTGCATGGCCTCTGAGTAGGCCATGACGGGGAAATCTCCCAAGTCAATGTTCAAGACTTTGGAAAAAATATGCTTGATCATTTCCTGGAACATGTCCCGAATTTCTTGTTCGCCCAAGAAAGACGTTTCAATGTCAATCTGCGTGAATTCGGGCTGGCGGTCAGCGCGCAAGTCTTCGTCGCGGAAGCACTTCGTGATTTGGTAGTAGCGGTCGTAGCCGGCCACCATGAGCAATTGTTTGAACAACTGGGGCGACTGTGGCAGCGCAAAGAAATGGCCATCGTGCACACGACTGGGCACCAAGTAATCGCGCGCACCTTCTGGCGTGCTCTTGGTCAGCATGGGCGTTTCAATGTCAATGAACCCATGCTCATCCAAAAATTTACGGGTTTCCATGGCCACCTTGTAGCGCAGCATGAGGTTGTTTTGCATGTAAGGACGGCGCAGATCGAGCACGCGGTGAGTCAGGCGCGTGGTTTCTGACAGGTTATCGTCGTCGAGCAAGAAAGGGGGCGTGACTGAGGGGTTCAGAACCGTGAGTTCGTGGCACAAAATTTCAATCTTGCCACTTTTGAGGCCGTCGTTGGTGGTGCCTTCCGGGCGAGCTCGCACCAAGCCTTTGATCTGGATGCAAAACTCATTGCGCAAACCTTCAGCGGTTTTGAACATATCGGCTCGGTCGGGGTCGCACACCACTTGCACATAGCCTTCGCGATCACGCACGTCAACGAAGATCACGCCACCGTGGTCACGACGGCGATTGACCCAGCCGCACAAGCTGACGGTTTGGCCCATCAGGGCTTCGGTAACAAGACCGCAGTAATGTGATCGCATAGACATGGGGAAAGTTCTTTCAATAGAAAAGAGTCAGTTGGCTTTCAACCAATTCAAACTGATGGGGAGGTTTCTGCTTTGACTGGCAAGGCATCGGGGCCGCCAGGCACCACCACGCCCATTGAGATGATGTACTTAAGCGCATCGTCCACCGTCATGTCCAACTCCTTCACACTGGCTTTGGGCATGATGAGAAAGAAGCCAGAGGTTGGGTTGGGCGTGGTGGGCACATACACGCTGACGCAATCGCTGGGCAGGTGACGGGCCACTTGGCCACTTGGTGCACCCGTTAGAAATGCAATGGTCCAAGAGCCTTGATGAGGGTATTGAACCAAGAGGGCTTTAGAAAAAGCATTGCCACTGCCTGAAAACAAAGTGTCTGCCACTTGCTTCACGCTGGAATAAATGCTGTTCACCACTGGAATTCGGGTAATGACTTTGGACCATTGGCGCAGCAACCATTGACCAAAAATATTGGTCACAAACAAACCCGTAAAGTAAATGACCAAGGCAACCAACATGACCCCCAGGCCCGGCATGTGTCGCAATGACTCCGCTACGCTGTGAATACCAGGAATGAGAGCATCGAGCGCGCCCAAAACGGCCAAGAAAATGCCGTCCATGGTACCCACCAACCAAGTTAGCAACCACACCGTAACACCCATGGGCAACCAGACCAGAAGGCCAGTCAACAAGTAATGGCGAATTTTCAAATTCATTTTGGGAACCTCAGTGGCAAGCGCATGAAGCGGCACAGGCAGCAGAGGCTGATGGGGTACTTGAGTCGCCTGCTGGCTTAGCACCGCCAGTATCAGACGGCTTGGCAGCGCCAGCGTCGGCGGGACTTGCACTGACTGCGTCTGCAGTGGCAGGCGCGGAGGTGCCGGACGACCCACCTTTGAAATCAGTGGCGTACCAACCTGAGCCCTTGAGCTGGAAACCTGCGGCTGTCAGTTGTTTATGGAAAGTAGGCGAACCACAGGAAGGGCATTTTGTCAGGGGGTCATCTGACATCTTTTGCAAAACATCCTTGGCATGGCCACAGGATTCACACTTGTAGGCGTAGATGGGCATGTTGAGGGTTCTCGCTTGGCAATCACAAAACCTTCAATTATAGGTGGGTCCCTTGCAAAACATGGTGGGCACCTTGCTTGTTTTTCAATACTTGCGGGGCCAAGGAACCAATGAGCATGCCCGTCAAACTGGCCAAAACACCCGCCAATTGGGCAGGAAATTCTTCACCTGCGGGCGTCATGAGCAATAAAAGCCATGTCGACAATCCGAAGACGATCGACAAAATAGCACCTTGTGTGGTGGCTTTTGCCCAATAGAGACCAAAGAGCAAGGGTATGAAGGCGCCGACCAAGGTCACTTGGTAAGCGCCAGAAACCATTTCATAAATAGAGCTGCCTTGCATTTGAATGGCATACAACAAGACCAAGGCGCTGAACACCAAAACTGTGACGCGCATGGCCAACAAGGACTGTTTATCGCCCTGGTGCGGGAAAAACTGTCGCCAAATGTTTTCAGTGAATGTGACGCTGGGCGCCAGCAAAGTGGCAGATGCACACGACTTGATGGCCGATAACAAAGCGCCAAAAAACAGCACCTGCATGACAAATGGCATTTGCGTCATGACCAATGTGGGTAAAACCTTTTGAGGATCTTCTTCAATGAGCTGGGCGGCCTGCTCGGGCATGATGATCAAGGCACTGACCACCAAAAACATGGGCACAAAAGCAAACAAAATGTAGCAAATGCCGCCAATGATGGGGCCCTTGGTGGCGGCATTCAAACTGTTGGCAGACATGACACGCTGAAAAACGTCTTGTTGTGGAATGGAGCCAAACATGATGGTCATGGCGGCTGCCAGGAAAAACAAAATGTCTTTCATGTTGGGCTCTGGCAAAAACTTGAACAGGTCTTGGCTGACGGCCAAGGCGATCACTTTGTCTGCACCACCGGCTTGATCGCCAGCATACACCGCCAGAATCGCCAAGCCTACAACCAGAATAATCATTTGAATGAAGTCAGTGACAGCCACGGACCACATGCCGCCAAACAAAGTGTAGGCCAACACCGAAACCACGCCAATGGTCATTCCCCATGGCATGCTGATCACGCCACCTGATAACAAATTAAACACCAAGCCCAGCGCTGTGACTTGGGCCGAAACCCAGCCCAAATAGCTCACCATGATGATGATGGAGCAAAAAATTTCAACCGAACGGCCGTAACGCTCACGGTAGTAATCGCTGATGGTCAGCAAATTCATGCGGTACAACTTGCCTGCAAAAAACAGACCCACCAAAATCAAACAACCGCCCGCACCGAACGGATCTTCTACCACGCCGTTCAAACCACTGTTCACAAATTTGGCAGGAATACCCAAGACTGTTTCGGCGCCAAACCATGTGGCAAAGGTGGTGGTCACAATCATGGCAAGTGGCAAATGCCTGCCTGCAATGGCAAAGTCTGCTGCGCTTTTAACGCGTTTAGCAGCGACCAATCCAATGGCAATGGTGACGAGTAAATAGGCGATGACCAATGTCAACAACACAATAAGACTCCTTAGATTTGATGAAATCTTTCGAACACTTGAAGCAAGATGAGGGTCGATACAAACCCGATGACCGCATAGACAATAGCCTGCAACAACCTGTTGGTTCTTTGTTGCTCTGCTAACAAAGCATTGAGTTGATTTTGGTCTTTCGAACCAGTTGTTGAATGCTTCAAAAAGTCGTGCATCAAACGGGGTAACTGAGGCATTATTTTGGCGTATTGTGGCGCTTGCTCACGCAACTGTTGGAAAAATCTTTTAGGTCCTACTTGGTCAATCATCCACTGCTCTAAAAAGGGCTTGGCTGTGTTCCACAAATCGAGTTCCGGGTCTAACTGACGACCCAATCCCTCAATATTGAGCAGGGTTTTTTGCAGCAATACCAACTGAGGCTGGACTTCCACGTTAAAACGCCGTGAAGTTTGGAACAAACGCAAGAGCACCATGCCCAAGGAAATTTCTTTCAGCGGCCGGTCAAAGTAAGGCTCGCACACTGAGCGAATGGCCGACTCCAATTCGTCGACTCGGGTATGGCTGGGCACCCAACCCGACTCAATGTGCAACTCAGCCACGCGCTTGTAGTCGCGCCTGAAAAAAGCACTGAAGTTTTGCGCCAAATACTCTTTGTCGTATTCAGTGAGTGTGCCCACAATGCCAAAGTCAAGGGAAATGTAGCGGCCCATCGTTTCAGGTTCAATGCTGACTTGTATATTGCCAGGGTGCATGTCAGCATGAAAAAAGCCATCGCGAAATACTTGCGTGAAAAAAAGCGTCACACCATCTTTGGCCAACTGCGGTATGTCGACACCCGCGGCGCGCAATGCATCCACCTGACTGATGGGCAAACCCTTCATGCGCTCCATGACGATGACTTCAGGGTGACAGTAATCCCAATACATCTCTGGAATTAAAACCAAATTCAAACTCTGCATGTTTCGGCGCAGCTGGGCACCATTGGCGGCCTCTCGAACCAAATCCAACTCATCGTGCAAATGCTTGTCAAACTCAGCCACCACCTCGCGGGGTTTGAGGCGCTTGCCATCTGCACTGATTTTTTCAAGCCAGCCGGCCATCATGCGCATCAGGTTCAAATCTTTTTCAATGGCCTGCAACATGTTGGGGCGCAGTACTTTGACCGCCACCTCTTGCACCACACCCTGTTTGTTTTTCCACAAAGCAAAATGGACCTGTGCAATGGAAGCACTGGCCACAGGCACGTGGTCAAAAGACTCAAAGATTTCAGACACCGGCCGACCAAAAGCTCGCTCAATGGTGGCCACGGCAATGTCTGAACTGAAGGGTGGCACTCTGTCTTGGAGCTTGGCCAATTCGACGGCAATGTCGTCAGGCAATAAGTCTCTGCGAGTCGACATGACTTGTCCAAACTTCACAAAAATAGGCCCGAGTTGTTCTAGCGACAAACGCAAACGCTCGCCGCGCGAGAGTTTGTAAACACGACCCAAAGTGAGGGCCTGCGACAAAATTTTCAACAAAGGCTGCTTGAAGTTAGACAGCATCAACTCATGCAGGCCAAAACGCCAAACCGTCCACACAATGAAAATGCCCCGAAACATTCGGTTCATAGAGCCGTCCTGTGGAGGTCGGTGCCTGGTGCAGGTTTGCGAATAAATTGTTGCATGGCCTGGATGGCTTGCCGACCCATAGAGACCAAGGTATTGGCAGCGGCATCGCCCATCAATTTGGACAAGTCTTCCTCTACATCCCATCGGACATGGTCAATTAACCAATTGACTTCGGCAGCCAACTGAACGTCGCCTTCAATGTGAACACCCGGTTTTTCGCCTTTGAGGACCGCCGAGGCCATGGCCAAAGGCGATGCATCCGTTAAGCTTAATTTGAGGTCAAATTTTGGCTGGCTTACACGCTCCAACAAACCTGCAGGCGTGGGTGAGAGTTGAATGACTTTGCCTTGCCATTGCAATTGGATGCATCGCCCCTTTTGACGCTTGAGCCTGCTTTGCGCCTCAGGTTCAGCACCAATGACGTGGTTCAAAAACAAAACCAAGCGGTTGATGGACTCGTCCATCAACCAAACAGGGGGCTGAGCGTTAGTGACGAATTGCTCAATTGCTTCGCCAACAAAAGAAAAAGGGGACTGTGTTGCCATAGTCCCCAATTATTCCCGAAAGACTGGCACGTGCCAGTCATTCACTCAGAATGTCTTTAAATTATTGCAGGGCTTGTACGCCAGCAACCAACCAACCGCTGTTGCCATTTCTGGGTTTGGTCATGTTCCAAACTTCGCGGAAAGGGCTAGGGGCAGATTCGGCTTCTTCGCGAATGACACCGTTGAACTCAACGCTGGCCATGTAAACCTCGGGCAACTCTTCAATTCCCAGCAATTGAGCATCCAGCTTAACCACTTCGGTTTTATTGGGTTGGCCGGGGAAATTGGCTTCTCGCTCAGCCAGCTGGCTCTTGATTTCTGTCAACATGCCATCTGTCATCATGGCTTTGAGTGAGCCCATGTCGGCACGGTCCCAGGCGTCTTGCAAAGTAATGAAGTTGCGCTTGGCAGCCTCGACAAAACTGTCGGTATCGAAGCCTTCAGGCACACCCCAAGTTTGTGAGCCCTGAAACGCTGTGGGCTGTGAGCCACCAATGGCAGAGCCAATCATGGAGCCGCCCGAGTGAGCTGGGCTCTGGGTATTTGCAGCAGGCGTTGGATCAAAGCGCGTGTTTTGTGACTCCCAAGGCCGGGCAGAAGCATCATTACCGACTTTTTCTGGGTTGTATTGGGGCAAGCTTGCAGGTGCCTCAGGGCTTTGACCTGCGCCTTGGTAGGCTAGACCCCCCTGCTGCTGGGCAGCGCCGCCTTTGCGTGAGCGTAAGAAGTAACCAACCACGGCCACCGCCACCATGGCCAGCAAGGCGAACATGAGCATGTTGCCAAAAGCTTCACCCAAACCTAGACTGCTCGCCAACCACGCCAATCCCAAACCAGCGGCCAAGCCACCGAGCATGGCACCCCATGGGCGTTTAGCAGGCGCCGCAGCAGGGGTGGCTGGTTTAGCCGCCGCCGCTTGGCTAGGCGCTGCAGGTTTAGCCGCATCACGTTGTGTGACATTGCTGGACTGTTGGCCAGTAGATTTGCCGCCGCCCATGCGACGAGCAGCCTCTGCATTTAAGGTGCTGAGGGCCAAAAGCATGGTCAAGATTAAGCCGAAAATTTTGTTCACAATAAACTCCGAAAAATTCAGAAAAGAACGATCAACATTTAATGCCGATGTGCAAGGCTACCACCCCTGCACTCAAGTTGTGAAATTCAGCATGCCCAAATCCGGCATTTTTCATAAGGGCTTTCAGCTCTTCCTGGCCTGGGTGCATGCGAATTGATTCTGCCAAATACCTGTAGCTGGCATCGTCTCCGGCGACCCACTTGCCCAATTGGGGCAAGATGTTGAAGGAGTACCAGTCATAGGCTTTTTCAAGGGGCTTGGCTACTTTAGAGAACTCCAAAACCAGAAGTTTTCCACCTGGCTTTAAAACTCGGCACATTTCCTTCAAAGCCAAATCTTTGTGCGTCATGTTGCGAAGCCCAAAAGCCACGCTGACCAGATTGAAATGATCGTTGGGAAAAGGCAGTTTTTCAGCATCACACACCAGCGTGGGCAAGATCACGCCCTGGTTCACCAATCGATCCCGTCCGGTTCGCAGCATGGCTTCGTTGATGTCGGTGTGAACCACTCGACCCGATGCACCTACCTTTTTTGAGAACGCCAAAGACAAATCGCCCGTGCCGCCTGCAATGTCGAGCACTTGGTCGCCTTCTTTGAGGTTGGCCACCTGCAGTGTGTAGGCTTTCCAAACACGGTGTAAGCCCGCAGACATCAGGTCGTTCATGATGTCGTATTTGGACGCCACAGAATCAAAAACGCCCCGCACATGCTTGGCTTTTTCTTGCTCATCAACAGTTTTGAAACCAAAATGGGTTGAACTCATCGACTATCTCCAGTCAGTGAGAGTGGCCACACGATGAACCCGCCGCACCTTGCATGGCATCGTCACGTTGCGCACCCGCAGCCTGCAGGCGTTCGTTGTATTGGGTCCAAAGTACGTCTTGCTCCGAGCCCAAATGGTACAAATAGTCCCAAGAAAAAATACCGCTGTTGTGGCCATCTGAAAAGGTAGGCTGAACCGCGTAATTGCCTACCTGCACCAGTTCAACAATGTCAACTTCACGCTTGCCCGTTTGCAACACCTCTTGTCCAGGACCGTGGCCTTGCACTTCTGCAGAAGGCGAGTAAACGCGCATGAGTTCAAAGGGAATTCGGAATGTTTGACCATCCGAAAAACTGACCTCTAAAGCACGACTCTGCCCATGAAGGGTCAAGGCTTGTGGTGTCGGTGCACCTGCTGTCAATCCGGCCATGAGGCGTTCTTTCGTGAGACTGTCGTTAAACCAAAACGCGCTCTATGCCGCCTGCGTTGGCAGCGGCCACATACTCGGGCATCCATTGCTCGCCCAAAATGTGTTTGGCCATTTCCACCACGATGTAATCGGCTTCTAACAAGCCTGTTTTCAAATCATCACCAAAGCGCGTCAAGCCTTGCAAGCAGCTCGGGCAACTGGTCAAGACCTTGATGTTTTCTTTTTCGCTCACCATGCCGCTGGCACGCATCTGCGCTTCACCTTGAAGTATTTCTTCTTCCTTGCGGAAACGCACTTGCGTGGCGATGTCGGGGCGCGTGACACCCAAAGTACCTGACTCGCCGCAGCAGCGATCGGACTTCAAAACCTGTGGTCCCAACAAAGACTTGACGGTCTTCATAGGGTCTTGCAACTTCATGGGGCTGTGGCAAGGGTCGTGATACAGGTAGGCGCCGTTGTTGCTCAGTGTCATGCCTTTTTCAAGCAAGTACTCATGGATGTCAATGATGCGGCAACCTGGGAAAATTTTGTCGAACTCATAGCCCTGCAACTGGTCATAGCAGGTGCCGCAACTGACGACCACCGTTTTGATGTCCAAGTAGTTCAGGGTGTTGGCCACGCGGTGGAACAAGACCCGGTTGTCCGTGATAATTTTTTCGGCCTTGTCAAACTGACCACTGCCCTTCTGGGGGTAACCACAGCACAAATAACCAGGCGGCAAAACCGTTTGAACACCGGTATGCCATAGCATGGCCTGGGTGGCCAATCCCACTTGGCTGAACAGGCGTTCTGAGCCACAACCAGGGAAGTAAAAAACAGCTTCTGTCTCGGACGTGGTGGTCTTCGGATTGCGAATGATGGGCACGTAATCTTGATCTTCAATGTCCAGCAAAGCACGCGCCGTTTTCTTGGGCAAGCCACCTGGCATCTTCTTATTGATGAAGTGAATGATTTGCTCTTTGATGGGCGCTGCACCAATGCTGGCTGGCGGCGCTTTGGTTTGCTTGCGAGCAAAGGTTTTGAGCAAGTCGTGGGCAATTCGCTGCGCCTTCATGCCCACCCCCACCATGCCAGCACGCGCCAGCTTGATGGTGTCAGGGTTGGTGGCGTTCAACATGAACATGGCCGCAGCATTGCCGGGACGGAATGTTTTTTGACCCATCTTGCGCAACAAATTGCGCATGTTCATGGACACTTCGCCAAAGTCAATTTTAACGGGGCAAGGTGAGAGGCACTTGTGACACACGGTGCAGTGGTCGGCCACATCTTCAAACTCTTGCCAGTGCTTGATTGAGACACCGCGGCGTGTTTGCTCTTCGTACAAGAAGGCTTCGACCAACAGTGACGTGGCCAAGATTTTGTTTCGGGGGCTGTACAGCAAATTAGCGCGCGGCACATGCGTAGCGCACACGGGTTTGCATTTGCCGCAACGCAAGCAATCTTTCACACTGTCTGCAATAGCGCCAATGTCTGACTGTTGCATGATGAGTGATTCGTGCCCCATCAAACCAAAACTGGGGGTGTAGGCATTGGTCAAATCGGCTTGAATGTCCATGCCTTCGGGGCCCTGCACTCGGCGCATCAACTTGCCTTTATTGAAACGCCCTTCAGGGTCAATGCGCTGCTTGTAATCTGCAAACGGCTTGAGTTCGGCATCGCTTAAAAACTCTAGCTTCGTGATGCCAATGCCGTGTTCTCCTGAAATGACACCATCGAGACTTCGCGCTAGGACCATGATTCGAGCGACCGCTTCGTGTGCAGTTTGCAGCATGTCGTAGTCGTCAGAGTTGACAGGGATGTTGGTGTGCACATTGCCGTCACCCGCGTGCATGTGCAACGCAACCCACACGCGGCCTTTGAGAACGTGTTTGTGAATGGCCACACACTCGTCCAAAATAGGCTGGAAGGCAGCGCCCGTGAAGATGGTTTGTAAGCTTGCCTTGATTTGCGTTTTCCAACTGGCACGCAAGCTGTGATCTTGTAATTGAGGGAATAAAGTTTCCACGCCATTTAACCAGCCTTGCCACAGGTCACGCACATCGCGCACCACCGCCAAAGCTTGTGAAACGCGCTCTTCTAGCAGTTCTGCAGAAGCAATTTCGCTCGTGTCATGGTCTTTACCCAAAGGCAAATTGCCTTTGCTTAAAAAGAGTTCCAACTCGTTACACAACTTGATTTTGTTGCGCATTGACAATTCAATGTTGATGCGCTCAATGCCATCGGTATATTCCGCCATGCGAGGCAAGGGAATCACAACGTCTTCATTGATCTTGAAGGCGTTGGTATGTTTGCTAATGGCCGCTGTTTTTTTCCGATCTAACCAAAACTTTTTCCGCGCTTCAGGGCTCACGGCAATAAAGCCTTCCCCACTGCGTGAGTTGGCAATGCGCACCACTTCAGATGTCACTTTGGCCACGTCATCGGCGTTGTCGCCCGCGATGTCACCCACCAACACCATTTTGGGCAGACCGCCGCGCTTGGACTTGGTGGTGTAGCCCACTGCTCGCAAATAACGATCGTCCAAGTGCTCTAGGCCCGCCAGCAATACGCCAGAGCGTTTTTGTTCGGCAAACATGAAGTCTTTGATTTCGACAATGCTGGGCACAGCGTCTTTGGCGTTGCCAAAGAACTCCATGCACACCGTGCGCGTATGGTCGGGCATGCGGTGCAATATCCAGCGTGCGCTGGTGATCAAGCCGTCGCAACCTTCTTTTTGGATCCCTGGCAAACCTGCCAAAAATTTGTCAGTGACATCTTTGCCCAAGCCTTCTTTGCGGAAAATAGAGCCAGGAATGTCGAGTCTTTCTTCCCGTGCCAGCGTAGTGCCATTGGCTTCGAAGTATTTCAATTCAAAGCTGGCCATTTCAACATCGTGAATCTTGCCGAGATTGTGGTTCAAGCGGGTCACCTCAAGCCACTGCGCATCGGGCGTGACCATGCGCCAGCTGGCCAAGTTGTCGAGAGCAGTGCCCCACAACACGGCTTTTTTACCACCCGCATTCATGGCAATGTTGCCGCCAATGCAGCTGGCCTCAGCAGACGTTGGATCAACGGCAAAGACCCAACCGGCGCGCTCTGCGGCATCGGCCACGCGCTGCGTGACCACGCCCACTTCGGTCCACAAGGTAGGCACCTCTTTGTTGAGCCCGGGTAATTGAAGCATCTCGACGCCCGACATGGCCTCGAGCTTTTCGGTATTGATGACAGCACTGTTCCAAGTCAGCGGCACTGCACCGCCGGTGTAGCCTGTGCCGCCGCCCCGCGGAATGATGGTCAAGCCCAAGGTAAAGCAAGCTTTGACCAAATTGGCCATCTCGGCTTCTGTGTCGGGCGTTAGAACCACGAAAGGATATTCAACACGCCAGTCAGTGGCATCTGTGACATGGCTCACGCGAGACAAGGCATCAAATTTGATGTTGTCTTTGGCTGTGTGCTTGCCGAGTCCTTTTTGAGTCTTACGACGCAACTGGGCCATGGCCGTAAAAGTTTGATCAAACAATTTGACGGCATGGCCTGCCAAGACCAACAACTCGCCCACCAAACCATCTCGCAAGGCATCTGCGTCTGGCGTGCGGCGTTTTTGAACTTCACCCAAGCGGTGTTGCAAAGCTTCTACCAACTGCTTTCGGCGACTTGGGTTGTCCAGCAAGTCGTCTTGCAAATAGGGATTGCGTTGAACCACCCAAATATCACCCAAAACCTCATAAAGCATGCGAGCAGACCTGCCTGTGCGGCGTTCGTCTCGCAGTTGATTGAGCAGGTCCCAGGCACGAGATCCCAACAAACGAATCACAATTTCTCGATCGGAGAAGCTTGTGTAGTTGTAGGGAATTTCGCGCAAGCGGGGTGACGTATCGTCAGCCTGCAGGAGGTGTTGGAGCGTGGTTGGAGCGTTCATGAGATTT
>CALAGS010000176.1 GCA_937891665.1 uncultured Burkholderiales bacterium
GGCGCAAAAATAGGCAGCTTGTCGATCACGCCTTGTTTCTGTGCAGACGCAATCACTTTGCCAAGTCGGTCTGCATGGGCTTGAAGGCTTGCAGGCAATTCAACTTCTGGATCTTGCGGCAAATAAGACACGCTGCCTTGCCACACACCATAGGGGCCGGGTTTTACGTCATGCAATTCAAAGCGCAAACCACCTTGGCACACAACGCGGTAAAAAGTGGGCTGCACTTGCTCAAATTCTCTGATGTGCGCCATGCATCCCACTGAATGAAGAGACGGCACTTCGCCTGGCACTTGAACTTCGCTGCCTTCTTTGATCCACGCCACACCAAAAGGCAGTTGCTGTTGTTGACATCGCTTGATTAGATCGAGGTAGCGCACTTCAAAGATTTGAAGCGACAACATGCCATCGGGAAACAAGCCATGTGAAAGAGGGAAGAGGGGGATGGTGTGGTGCACACTCATTAATTCATCTTGATATTTGCTTGCTTGATCAGCTTGCCAAATCTTTCAAACTCTTGCCGATTGAGTTTACTGAAATCCTCAGGGCTGATATTGCCGGGCTCGCCGCCAAGGCCTTTTAGCTTAGCTTGCACATCGGGCAGTTTAATGATGCGCGCCAATTCGGTTTGCAACCTGGTCACTACGTCGGGCGGTGTGCCTGCCGTTACGAACACGCCATACCAAGTACTCATCTCAAAACCTGTTACGCCCGCCTCTGCCAATGTTGGAACGTTGGGCAATTCGGCTGTGCGTTGAGGTGTGGTCACTGCCAAGGGCTTGAACTTGCCGGCCTTAATTTGACCCATGGCTGAAGAAGTGGTGTCAAACATGATTTGCACATTGCCCGCAATGATGTCTAAGTGGGCTTGTGCGCTGCCTTTGTAGGGAACATGGACGCTCTTCACACCGGCGGCAATGTCAAAGCCTTCGCCTGCAATGTGCTGCGTGCTGCCTACGCCAGATGAAGCATATTTGAAATCATCTGGTTTGGCTTTCATCAAGGCAACGAGTTCTTTGACGGTATTGGCAGGAACATTGCTGCCCACCACCAACACGTTGGGCACTGTGACCACCAATCCTATTGGCGTTAAATCTTTGATGGGATCAAAAGCCAATTTGATCAGGTGTGGTGCAATGGCTTGACCTGTGTTGGTAGCTACCAGCAGGGTGTGGCCATCGGGTGCGGCTTTGGCTGTCAGGTCGGCTGCAATGGTGTTGGATGCGCCCGGTTTGTTTTCAACAATGAAGGTGCCTTTAAGGGACTCGGTCATTTTTTCGGCCAGCATGCGCGCAATGATGTCTGTGCCGCCACCTGCGCCTGCGCCCACCATGAGTTTGACGGGCTTGCTGGGGTAAGTGGTTTGGGCTTGTGCATTGAACGTCAACAAAATTGCAGACGCTAAAACGGCTAGGTATTTTTTCATGGTGTCTCCTTGTATGTTGAGGAATTGAATTTGCTTATGAGTTTTGTTGTTGGTGGTGCTGCCCCATTCGGCAAGCCAGATCGAAAGCGTTGAACATGGCCTGTGGATTGGCCAAGTTTTGCCCTGCAATGTCATATGCAGTTCCGTGCGCGGGGGTGGTGACTGGAATGGGCAGGCCGCCATGCACTGTGACGCCTTTTTCAAAGCCCATGAGCTTCATGGCAATCTGGCCTTGGTCGTGGTACATGGTGACCACCCCGTCGTAGCCACCCTCTTTGCGAATGGCGCGCACAAAGGCGGTGTCGGCCGGAAAAGGGCCGTCAGCTGGAATGCCTGATTTGACGGCCATCTCTACGCCGGGGGCAATGATTTTGATTTCTTCATCGCCGTAGTTTCCGTTGTCGCCATTGTGTGGATTCAGACCGCAAACAGCCAGTCGGGGCTTGGCTTTGCCAGATGCTTTCAGTGCATTGGCAATCATTTCTATAGACTCAAAAACTTTTTGACTGCTTAACAAACTGCTCACTTCTTTGAGAGCCACATGAGACGTGACACGCGATGTCCAGAGGTCTTGCAGCACATTGAGTTCGCCACACACGCCTTTGTAGTTGAGAAATTCAGCAAACCAGCGCAGTTCATCTTCTTGATGCATACCACCCATTCGGAGTGCGCTTTTGTTAAGAGGCGCAAAACAAAACGCGTGAGCTTTGCCATCGCGTACCAGTGAAACGCCTTCGGCCAACGCGGCAATCATGTAAGCACCGTTGTTGGCGTCGTAAGTGGCTTTGGGAAAGGGTGGGGCGTTGAGGCCAGACCAATCATGCCAACTGACGTTGGCAGGTGTTTGGATGCTGCCTTTTTGGCCAATCAAAATGATTTTGGTGGCTTGTTGGGCAATGCTATGGTCTAAGAGTTTCTGAACCAGTTCGGGACCAATGCCCGCAGGGTCGCCAGTAAAGAGAGCTATGGTGAGTTGGGTCATGTCAGGCCTTGGGTTTTAGGCTTAATCTGTAATTACGGGCTCAGTATATTGAATCTCGTAGAATTCACGACATTGGTTATTACCCTCAAATTAAAATAATTACCAGCCAATGGCAGGCAACAATTCTTTAAGCATGGTATGCAACACCTTTAGCAACCGCATGCGAAGTTTGCGTTGCAGTGGCTACGGCGCGACGCAAAAAAAATCAAGAAAGCTGTTGAGACCCATTTCGCGAACGCCATCAAGCGGGTTGTGAAGTAACTTTTTACATGTCACAACTTTTAAGCGACACCGCCCGAAATCGTCAAATCGGTATTGCCCTGGTCACGGTCACCACCCTGATGTTTGCCGTGCTAGACACCAGCGCCAAGTGGTTGGTACAAAGCTTGCCTGTTTTGCAAGTGGTTTGGTTGCGGTTTGTATTTCACACTTTATTGACCACCGCCATTTTTATGCCCTCGATGGGTGTGAACTTGTTCAAGATCAACAACCCTCGCTTGCAATTGTTGCGGGGTGTGATGTTGGCCCTCATGACCGGGCTTAACTTTTTTGCATTGCAATATTTGCAGCTGGCCGAAACGGGTGCGGTTCAGTTTTCTGTTCCGATTTTGATTGCACTCATCTCTGCTTGGTTGCTTCACGAAAAACTCGACGCCAAACGGTGGGTTGCTATTTGCATAGGTTTCGTAGGTGTGCTGGTCATCATTCGGCCCGGTAGCAACGGTTTTCATCCTGCTATTTTTCTCAGCATCTTCAATGCTTTCTTGTATGCGGC
>CALAGS010000177.1 GCA_937891665.1 uncultured Burkholderiales bacterium
AATAGCCGACGTGTAATATTTCGTGTAATTGAACGAAAACTGTAAATTACAGTTTTCCCAGTAATTTGGTAGATTTTGCACTCGGCGCTGTCACTGTGCACCTGAAAAAGTTAGAGGGTTGGCTTGGCGGTAAAACTAGTTTTTAAAAAAGTTAGACGCCATGATTTAGACGTGAATCAATTTCGAACCTAAGGGCTGAACGGGTAGGGAGCTTGGCGAGCATTCCAGCCGCATATGTTGCCTAAGTCCCTATTTATCGATCCGCAATTTCCTGTCGGTCATTGCTTGATTTTGAATTTGTTGAGGAGTAATTTTATATTGTGCTTTGAACACCCGATTGAAATGCGGTGTGTCCAGAAACCCCCACTTTCGGGCCAGAGCAGCGATTGTCAAATGGCGAGAAGCTGGGTTGATGAGTTCAAATTTGATTCGATCAAGTCGTCGTTGTCGAATATAGTCACCAACTGTCGAGCGTTGACTTTGAAAAACTCTATAAAGCTGACTCAGTGTTAGTCCATGCGCTTGTGCTACTTCTATTGCGCAAAGTTGAGGGTTCTGCAAATTAGCGTTTATATAGTTACTTATTCGTCTCAGAAGTATGTCGTTATAGTTGGGTGGTAGATCGCAATCTGTTAACTTGTGGCCTATGCAAAAGACCAATATTCCTAGTGTGTGCTCTAACAAGGGCGTATCGTGTTCGAATGTTTGGTAACGAGCCTCATCAGCGATGCCCATGAGCAGTCTCGAGGCGATTTGTGTGACTCCTTTTTGTCCGTGAAACGTCAAAGCTGTAAATGAATCGACGCTCTTGGAACTGAAAGTAAATGCGCTTCTTGGAAACTGAAAAACAGCCATTTCCCAATCATTTGGAAAATTAATTATGTAGGGTCGACGTGTATCCCAAAAAACGAAATCACCTGACTGCAATTGCGCTTGCCTTGCATGCTGCTCAATAATCGCCGAGCCCTTCAGTTGAAGTCCAAGCATTAAGTACTCTTCGTTGTCCTGCGCGATAAGTTTGGGTGTTCGAGATATGCACTGCGCTCTAGATCCGGAGGTTACTACCCTCACTCCACCAAGCTGAGTTAGTGCAACTTGCCCCGCAAAATCATCGTGCGGTGCGATCTTTATTTGAAGCGGAACATAGTTGCGCCAGACGACATCATTCCATATGGGAATGCGGTCACGGCTTGGAAGCTCGTATGAACTATAGATGAGCTTAGTGTCCCCTGGTGTTGCCGCAGAGTGAGCTTTAAGTTCGGTGCCGCGCAAATTTAACATGGTCAATTTACTCAGATATCGAAATTTGAACTATGTAGGAAAGGATATTCTCATCATTTCCTGCGAATTTAAAGGTAGAGCATTTATTCAGATTAGTCAAGTCCTGTTAAGGTGTGAAATCGAATAACCGTTTGAAAAATAACGCTGCCGCTTCGAGCAGGCATCATTTAGACCTTAGCTTGATTTTCTTGTCGCAAGATCTTATTAAACGCTTCCTAAATTTACTGTTACAACTAGCGTAAGCCCCGTTCTTGGAAGAAGGGGGCTTACGCTGCTACCTGAAGAGGAAGCTCATGATCCGTCCATTTTCTGAAAGGATTGCCGTAAGCTCTTCAGCCTATTAGTTCTGCACTTCGTTTTCGATATTCTCATGTGCCAAGGGCAATTTTGGGATTTGGAGGTCGGATGACTTCAGCGGCAAACTTGGTGCGGCCACCGTTGTCTGGGGCAAAGCTCGTTCAAGGGAAGAAGCTTCCGTAGTGTCCTTATGACGTTTGACGGGACCCAGAGGCTGGTCGTTAAATAGCAGCGTAAATACGTCACGGCGCGAATAATGACCAACGGGATCAGCGGCTTGTTTTGCCATTGCAATTTCAGCAAGATTGATCTCAGCGTAAAGTATGCCTTCTCCATCTCCAGGTAGTCGATCCGCTAATGCCCGACCGTCTGGGCCAAATATCTGCGCAAATCCCCCTCCATAACCAATTAGCTTTTCATGCATTTGCGATTCACAAAAGAATTTATGTGCAGCTTTTCCTACGACCTGTGTCGCGCACAGTACGAAGGTTTGGCCTTCCATTGCATACATTTGCGTCGCGACTGATTGTGCTTCAGAACTGAACGCATAAACTTCAGGTTGGTAGAGGGACATTCCGGGCCACGCAGCAATGTGTATTTGTTCATGCATCGCGTACATTGCATATTTTGTCAAGGTCTGAAAGTGCTCCCAGCAATTCAAGGCGCCGACACGACCGATAGCCATGTCATAAACCGCGATGTCTGACCCGTCACCTTCACCAAAGACAGTTCTCTCGACATGAGTAGGTTTTAGCTTTCTTCTGTGGGCAACAATATTTCCCTGTTCGTTAATAATGATTTGGCTCATATACAGGGTGCCGCCATCGCGTTCGCTGAAACCCATCACAACGGAGATTTTGTTTGCACGCGCTGCATCTCTGAGCCGAACGATCAGCGGACTGTCGATAGGCAGCGATTGTTCGTGATAGCGCACCGCAAATTTCCCCATTCCCGCGAAAGGACTATCCAACCAAATATGGTACGGGTATCCAGGAATAAAAACCTCTGGGAACGCAATGATCTGGGCATCGTTGCTAGCTGCTTCCTTTATCAGTCCTATAGACTTTTCCACTGTAGCTGCTGCATCAAACCATACAGGCTCTGCTTGAACTGTAGCCGCCCGAAATTTATTTGTGTAGGTAACCATGATTGCTAACTCCTATTTGTTTAAGGAAATTTACTTTAGCAATATCAACTGTGTCTTAATTGTTATTATTTTTCACGACATTGTCGGATTATGACGATGCAGACGATGCATCCTATATCACCGGAGAAACGGTCTATGTGGATGGTGGCCGCCGTGTGCTGAATTATGTTGTTCCGGTAAAGGCGTGAGTCGTGACTGATCTTTTCGTAAGCTCCATCACATCTGTGTTGTCGTAAATGACATCGGTTAGGCACAGGCCTGGTACGAGTCAATAGGTATCTTGCCTTGAGCGACATATACACCCCTATCAGAATACGAAGATTTGGAGGTGCCCAACAAGAATGGTTTCTTGTCGTTCAAATACCGAGTCCGCAATGTGCCCAATTGTCCAGAGAACCCCTGATTAACAGAAATCCAGGCTCGTCAAAAAACCATATAAATCAACAACTTACGGGAAAAAATAACCGACGTGTAATATTTCGTGTAATTGAACGAAAACTGTAAATTACAGTTTGGCCAGTAATTTCGTAGATTTTGCACTCAGCGCTGTCACAGCGCACGCGAAAAGTTAGAGGGTTGGCTTGGCGGTAAAACTAGTTTTGGAAAAGTTAGCTGCTAGGCACAGTGCTCGAATATGTTTTAAGACCGCCACATTGGATTGCTCCAAGCGGCACGTCCCTTATCGTCCACCACAGTCACGCGCATTACTCCACCTTTACCCATGCGCGATGCGTCAAGTCTTGCATTAGTTTGACCTCGAACTTCACTTTGTACTGCACGTGATCCTTTGCCTAGAAGGTACACGCCATAAGCGGGCGAACAATCAACAATCACTTCATCTGCTTCAAATCGAATATCGTAGATTTCAGGACCTTGCGAAGAATAATAGTGGCCAAATTTAAGAGCTTCTAAAAGTGCATCAGGATCTCGCTCTTGCGCCTTAACCATCACCCAGCCTCCAAAGGCATCGTCAATTTGAAAGTGGGCGTCATCTGTAGCCAAAGCATTCAAATGATGACCCCGAGAAAGCATTTGATCTAACAGTCCCCATCCATTTCCCCTTGAAGCTCGCAGGGCTGAGGTGTGGTTATAAACCTCAATGGCATGCGCTGACTCAATGCTAAGAACATCTTCAACACCAATGCCATACCACTCCGGATGGACGATGGTGACGAACGCGCCTGCCGCTGCACATCTTGCAGCCAATTCCGGTGCGCGCTCATTTTGTTTGGGTGGTTCAAAATCGAGTGGCAGCCCGTTAGCCAATATATGCCACTTCTCGCCAAGGGTGGTGGAGGGTAAGTGAACCTCAGCGCCTAAGATGGTTGTGAAGTTCTGTGTTCTAAACGCACGGGTATCACTGACGGGAAAGTCGTATACCGGTAAAAAGTGATCAGAAAGACAGATGAAGTCATAGCCATTTTCTTGGTAAGTACGACAAACTTCCTCTGGCGATAATTTTCCATCTGAAATATTCGAGTGCGTATGCAGGTTTCCTTTAAAAAATTGACCTGGCTGCAAAAAAGGATTGTTTTTCATATGATCATTTTTCCATCATCATGGCATCACAACAACTTGCCCATGCTGATATTGGGCTCAATCGCATAGCCAAGAGATTCATAAAAAGCGGCCGTAGATTGATTCGAAGCTAATATTTGTAGTTTGACTTTCAAGCAGCCTAATTTTTCAAGTTCTGCTTCGGCATGATGAACTAGCAAACTGCCTAAGCCACTGAGTCGCTTGTTAGGATCAACAGCGACAGAATACAACCAGCCACGATGCCCGTCGTAGCCCGCCATGATGGTTCCAACGATTTGAGAATTTTCGACAGCGACGAAGAATAGCCCATCATTGACTGCTAATTTTTTTGAAATGGTTAAGTTCGGATCGTTGTGCGCTGTTTCGTATCCAAAAACTTTTTGCCATAGTTCAACGACCTTGTTTTTGTCTGATGTGTCATCGTATTGGCGGACTTCGTGCATCGTATTTCCTTGCAGGATGAAAAGATATTCGGCGTTAATCATCATACAAACTTAAGTGACTCAACGAATTGACCCAATCATTTCATTTAAAGTTTGTTAATAGAAATTCCTGTACGTTGATGCAGTAAATTTCTCAGAATGGCTTGGCTTTCTGCCAAACTTCCCTCATTGGACAAACACAAATCTTGAGGTTCAGGAGCAAAGCTTTGTAATCGATTCAGTCTGGCTTCGATGGCTTGTTCATCTTCTCGACCTCTCGACAAAAGTCTAGTGCGTAAAATTTCGACGGGTGCTGTAATGTGCAACACAGTGAGTCCGGGGAATCGCAGTTTTGCTTCTTCTAAATAAGCACGAGAACCATTCACCATGACCCACTTGCCCTCAGACATCTGGGCCATTTCTGTGTGTCGAATGCCATAGTGCAATCCATTGGCAAGCCAGTTCAAGGCAAATGCATCGTTATTTAAAAGAGACTCAAAGATTGATTCATCAACGGACTCATGGTGTTCGTTGCTTTGATGGTGACTTCTTGTGATGGTGCGTTGTGCAAAATACAAAGGGGGAGGGTTGTCCATGCTAGCCAAGTCTTGGCGCAGCCCATTGAGCAAGCTATCTTTGCCCGCGCCTGATGGGCCCACGATGTAGATCAAGCGCAATTTGATGGGCCTAGTTCGAAACGCTCAACCCACCTAAAGTTGCCATTCTTTTGGTCTTGAGAAAACCAAGTGACGGCATCAATGTCAAGGCCATTTTCTAATACAGGCGCGAACCATTCAAGGGCCGCCGCTGTCAAATCAGCCTTATGTTGAGGATCAACGTTTTTCAATGAGCCCGATAGCGTCATGTGAAATTGAAATTGATCCATGACATAAGGGTAAGCCCACTCCTGAAGAAGTTCACTTTGCCTTGCCGTTAAACCTGCGCCTGTCCTTCTTTGAAGTTCTTCTTCCGAAAGGGGCAGAGCAAGGTGGTGCAGCTGCCGGACACAGAGTTCTTCCAATGCTTGCAATTCTGGGCTGGGTTGTGATGGGACCAAGGCGAGAAAATCACCCATGTCGTCCAATTTCAAAGGCAGGTGAAATGCGCTGACCGTCTGGTTGGCCAGTTGCTTAAATGCAGTCTGAAGTTCTTCAAGTCTTGAGTTTGAATTCAATTCGAAGGGGGCCTTAAGGGTGGCATGCCAGCCATAGAGTCTGGGTGTGCGTGTTAATTGCTCAAACAATTCCGCACTCAAGTTTTCAAATTCCGGTTGTTTGAGACTTGTGAATTGATAAGCACAGCGCCCTAGCCATTGGGATCCAAGATCCCAAGCCTGAGATTGTGAAACCGGAGCAAAGTAAGCCGCGTGTCGAAATGGTGTGGACATAAATTGAATTGTTTGTGACAAAAATTCTTAAAAAGTCACAAATTTGAAATGCTACTTTTGTAAATTAGGCACATAACCATAGCAAAAAAATGTTGCACAACGATTACACCAAAGCCACCAAGGAATTGCCACCTTCCACGGCCGCTAGGCAAACATGGATGGCACTCTTAGCCAGAGCGCCAGAGGCCTTTTTAGAAGAACATTTGGCCAGCCAATGCTTGGGCAATTTAGAATGGCTGCGCCCCTCAGAGACGGGCCTCATGATGGTACAGGGCCGGGCGGGTGGTACAGGCCAGCGCTTTAATTTGGGTGAAGTGAGCTTGACTCGCTGTGTTTTGAAGCCAGATGCCCATTTAACAGGTTGCCAACACGTGGGTGTGGCCTATGTCATGGGCAGCTCGCATCGGCACGCCCAGCTTGCAGCGGTTGCTGATGCGCTTTTGCAAGAACCCGCGTTGCACCCTCATTGGGATCAATTGCTATTGCGTCCTATCAGTGCTTTGTTGTCTGAGCAAATGCAAGAAAAAAATGCGCAGGCGCAAGCCACCAAAGTAGAGTTTTTCACGGTGGCGCGAGAAGCAGGTCAAGGTTCCCAAGAAGAAGGGGAAGACGCGTGATACAGCCATCTTTGAAAGACATGGGCCGTGGATTTTCCAATCCTACACTTTGCAGTCAGGCCGTTTTTCGCCAATCGCTGGTGGCACTGTCTTTGCCTGGACAGCCGCAGGCCCTTGATTTGAGTTTGTCAAATCCCAGCATGCAGGTTCCTCAAAACGCCCATGAGGCTGCAGCGGCTTTGCTCTTGGCTTTGTTAGACCAAGACTGCAAAGTATGGCTTTCTGCTGGTTTTGCCAGCAGTGATGCCGCAGCTTGGCTCAGATTTCACACGGGCTGCACTTTGGTGACTGATGCCAGCCAAGCTGATTTTGTGTGGGTTGCCGATGCCCACGAGTTGCCAGCTTTTGAAAATTTAGCCCAAGGCAATGCCCAATATCCGGAGCAGTCTGCCACCTGCGTGGTGCAAGTGTTGGACTTTGACTCAAAGCCCAGCCAAGACGCTTGGACGCTCAGTGGCCCTGGTGTCAATGGCACGAAACATTTGAAATTGGTGGGCCTTTCAGATAATTTTGTATCAGAGCGCCGCAACAGCCAAGTTCATGCGCCCTGCGGCGTTGACTTTTTCTTCACCCACAAGCAAAGCTTGATTGGTTTGCCCCGATCAACCCAAGTGAAGGACTGAACCCATGTACGTTGCAGTTAAAGGGGGCGAAACCGCCATCCTCAACAGTTATGAATTGCTAGCGCAGCAGCGACGTGGTGATCCAAATGTTCCAGAGCTGAGCGTGGCGCAGATTCGTCAGCAGTTGCGATTGAGTGTAGACCGTGTCATGGCAGAAGGCTCTGTTTACGATCCAGAGTTGGCAGCCTTGGCCATTAAGCAAAGTGCTGGCGATTTGGTTGAAGCCATCTTTTTGTTGCGTGCCTACCGCGCTACATTGCCTAGGCTGGGTTATACCCAACCCCTCAATACCGCTGGAATGCATATTGCGCGCCGCATATCGGCTGCATTCAAAGACCTGCCAGGTGGCCAAGTGTTGGGCCCTACCTACGACTACACGCAACGATTGTTAGATTTCAGTTTGCTTGCAACTGGGAAAGCGGCGCCTGAGGCGCGCACAGCCCCTGTCAACAACGAGCCAACACCTAGGGTGGTCGATCTTCTCAATCATGAAAGCTTGCTAGAAGGGCAATTGCCTGAGGAGGGCGATCCAGATCCCTTCGACTTGACGCGACAGCCAGTCAGATTTCCTGCAAACCGGTCGGCCAGACTCCAAAACTTGGCGCGTGCAGACGAAGGTTTTTTACTGGCCATGGCCTACTCCACGCAGCGTGGCTATTCTGAGTCACATCCTTTTGTGGGCGAGATTCGCTTTGGCACTGTTGATGTTTGCATCGTCCCAGAAGAACTTGGATTTGAAATTTCAGTAGGTGATGTTCCCGTCACCGAATGTCAAATGATCAACCAATTTCAGGGCAGTCAAACACAGCCGCCGCAATTTACGCGAGGCTATGGCTTGGCTTTTGGTCACAGTGAGCGCAAAGCCATGGCCATGGCCTTGGTCGATCGCGCATTGCGTGCCGACGAATTAGGCGAGACCGTGACTGCACCCGCGCAAATGCAAGAATTTGTGATGTCTCACAGCGACAGTTTGGAAAGTTCGGGGTTTGTACAGCACCTGAAATTACCACATTACGTTGACTTCCAATCTGAATTGGAATTAGTGAGAAAAATGCGGCAGTCACATGCCCAGCCAAAGGATGACCATGCCTCTGAATGAGCTCGTCGAACTTGCGCCCGTGCGTGATCCGCAAATTAATTTTGCGTATTTGGACGAACGCACCAAGCGAATGATTCGCCGTGCTATTTTGAAGGCGGTTGCCATACCTGGCTACCAGGTACCATTTGGCTCGCGCGAGATGCCATTGCCCTACGGATGGGGCACAGGCGGAATTCAGGTCACTGCCTCCATCATTGGGCCCTCAGATGTGCTCAAAGTGATTGACCAGGGCTCTGACGATACAGTTAATGCAGTCAACATTCGGCGCTTCTTTCAAAGAACCACAGGGGTTGAGGTGACAACCGACACCACTGCCGCCAGCATCATTCAAACGCGTCACCGTATTCCTGAAACGCCCCTGCTGGAAGGGCAGGTGTTGGTTTACCAGGTGCCTGTGCCAGAGCCGATGCAACGTTTAGAGCCTCGAGAAGAAGAAACCAGAAAACTTCATGCCTTGCAAGAGTATGGCCTCATGCACGTCAATTTGTTTGAAGACTTGGCGCATTACGGACACATCTCAAGCACCTATGACTATCCTGTATTGGTCAACGGTCGCTTCATCATGTCGCCGTCGCCCATTCCAAAATTTGACAATCCCAAAATGCATCAGAACCCTGCCTTGCAGTTGTTTGGAGCAGGACGTGAAAAACGCATTTATGCTGTACCGCCCTACACCAACGTTGAGAGCTTGGGCTTTGAGGATCACCCCTTTGAGGTGCAGCGTTGGCAGGCGGTCTGTGAACTTTGTGGATCCAACGAGAGTTTCTTGGATGAAGTGATCATGGACGATCAAGGCAAAAAAATGTTTGTCTGTTCAGACAGCGACTACTGCGGTAAACGGCAGGTGGCATCGTGATCGATTTAGATGCCACACCGCCGTTGATGCGAGTCCAAAGCCTGTCCTGTGCTTACGGCAAGCGCAACGTGGTTCGCGACATCTCTTTTGACCTTTGGCCGGGTGAAGTCTTGGCCATTGTGGGTGAGTCGGGCTCTGGCAAAACCACTTTGCTCAACGCAGTGGCTGCGCGCCATACGCCCAGTGCAGGCCATGTGTCCTTTGATCTGCGCCATCAAGGTTTGCAGAATATCTATGAAATGTCTGAGGCTCAAAGACGCATGTTGGCCCGTACCGATTGGGGTTTTGTTCATCAAAATGCAGCGGATGGACTTCGCATGAATGTGTCAGCAGGCGCCAATGTAAGCGAGCGATTGATGGCCTTGGGGCAGCGCCATTACGGGCAATTGCGTGAGCAAGCCATCGATTGGTTAGAGCGAGTCGAGATTAGCCCCACCCGAATTGATGACCGCCCCAACACCTTCTCTGGTGGCATGCGCCAAAGGCTTCAAATTGCGCGCAATTTAATTACCCAGCCTCGCTTGGTGTTCATGGACGAGCCCACGTCGGGCTTGGACGTGTCTGTGCAGGCCAAACTGCTGGACATGATGCGCACCCTGACACGCCAAATGAACCTCGCTGCCATTGTTGTGACGCACGATTTAGCGGTGGCAAGGCTGCTTGCTCAACGCATGTTGGTGATGCAAAACGGTGAAGCGGTTGAAACAGGTTTGACCGACCAAGTACTAGACGACCCTCAGCACCCTTATACCCAATTGTTGGTTTCCTCGGTATTGCAGCCATGACACTTCAAAACACTGAAAAGAAGCCCATGCTGCAGATGAATAATCTGAGCAAGCAATTTAAATTGCATTTGCAACACAGTACTGAATTAACTGTTTTACAAGACTTTAATTTGAGCTTGAATCCGGGTGAATGTGTTCGCTTAAGTGGTCCGTCCGGCATGGGAAAAAGCACGGTATTGAAATTGGCTTATGGCAACTACCGCGCTAGTTCGGGTGAAATATTAGTGCGCAACAAAGAAGGTCAATTGCTGGACATGACGCAAGCCAGCGCACGCACAGTTTTACATCTGCGCAGCCATTCGATAGCTTATGTGAGCCAATTCCTTAGAGTCATTCCACGAGTTGCTGCAATTGACATTGTGGCCGAGCCTTTACTTGAAAGTGGCAGTGCCAGTATCTCGCCCGAGCAAGCTCGAGAGGAGGCTGCTCGCTGGCTCACTCGATTGAGAATTCCTGAATCACTATGGCAACTTCCACCAGCAACATTTTCTGGTGGTGAACAGCAGCGAATTAACTTAGCAAGAAGCTTTATCAAACCAAGACCATTGCTGTTGTTAGACGAGCCCACGGCCTCCTTGGACCCTAGCAATACCCAAACTGTGATCGATATGATTGTTCAAGCCCGCAACAAGGGCATTGCCATTCTTGGAATTTTTCATGATGACGCGGTTGCCCAAAAAGTTGTCAATCGGACTGTGGTCATGCGCCCCTTTAATTCAAATTTATGAACTCGCCATCCACCATTTCTCTTGTTATCAAAAATGCACAACTGGTTCTTCAAAACGAAGTTGTAAAGGGAAGCCTTACTTGTCAAAACGGGTTGATTCAGCAGATCGATCAAGGTCCTTCATCGGTGAATCAAGCGATTGATTTCGAGGGCGACTACTTAATTCCAGGCCTGATAGAAGTTCATACCGATAACTTTGAGCGGCACATGATGCCGAGGCCCAAAGTTCGCTGGGACGATGCACCTGCACTTTTGGCGCACGACGCTGAAATTGCAGCGGCAGGCATTACCACGGTGCTAGATGCTCTAGGCGTGGGGGAGGCCGATCCTGACAGCGTCCGCGGCAACGATTGGGATACGGTCCTAAGCTGTATGTCGGATTTTGTAAGCCGTGACGTGCTTCGCGCCGATCATTTCTTACATGTGCGCTGTGAATTGCCAGCCCCTAACACGCTTGATTTGTTTTCTCCATTTTCTGGGCACCCATTGGTCAAAATGATTTCAGTCATGGATCACACACCTGGTCAGCGCCAATGGGAAAACATTGAACATGCTTGGATCTATTTTTCTGGTAAAAAAGGCTGGACCAAACAGAAATTTGAAGAGCGTGTGGCCATGGCCCAAGATGCGCAGGCGCGCTATGCCAAGCCTCACCGCGCCTATCTCACCCAATACTGTCAAGACAATCAAATTACACTGGCCAGCCATGACGACACCACAGTAGCTCATGTGGAAGAGGCATTTGCTGAAGGGGCTACTGTGTGTGAGTTTCCCACCACCGTTGCGGCCGCTCAAGCGGCAAGGGCCCGCAAGATGTTGACCATTATGGGCGGACCTAATGTGGTTCGTGGCGGTTCGCATTCTGGCAACGTGTCTGCCATTGAATTGGCCAAATTAGGCCTGGTCGACATTTTGTCTTCCGACTACGTACCCGGCAGTTTGATGTCGGCCACTGTTCGCCTAACCGAAACCACCGATTTAAGCTTGCCACAGGCGGTGGCATTGGTCACTCGCAATCCGGCTAAATCGATTGGACTGCACGACAGGGGCAGTCTTGCGGTAGGTTTGCGATCCGACTTTGTGCAAGTTCGCATGATCAATCTTCCAGATGGACGGCACCAACCCATTGTCCGTGCAGTATGGCGCGGCGGAGTTCGAGTGGTGTAAGTGCGTCACGATATTGAAACATTTCCGCCATACCCTACACGAACCTTTTAACTTGCTTCATTGCACTCCAGATTGAAAATATGCAGTTATTAACAATTCGCAATTTAAGCAAGCAGTTTGGCGAGAACACGGCAGTTGACCGTGTTTCTCTCGAAGTCAAATCTGGAAGTTTTGTGGGTGTCATCGGACGTTCAGGCGCCGGCAAATCAACATTGCTTCGCATGATCAATCGTCTGAACGAACCCACCCATGGCACCATTGAGTATGACGGTACCGTTGTAACCGACCTTAAGGGTGTGGCCTTGAATGAGTGGCGCCGCAATTGCGCCATGGTGTTTCAGCAATTCAACTTGGTTGGGCGCTTGGATGTTCTCACCAACGTGCTGATGGGACGTCTGACTACAGTGCCTACTTGGCGTGCGCTACTTACCATGTGGAGCGACGCAGACAAACTGGATGCTCTGGAAACATTAGACCGATTTGGTATGGCTGACTTTGCAGCCCAACGGTGCGATCAGCTTTCAGGTGGGCAGCAACAGCGTGTGGCCATCTGCCGTGCATTGCTTCAAAGACCTCAAATTATTTTGGCTGACGAGCCTATTGCTTCGCTTGACCCCAAAAATACACAAATGGTCATGGATGCCTTGAAGCGCATCAACGACGACTTGGGCATCACGGTCATTTGCAATTTGCACGACCTCGATATTGCACGAGATTATTGCGATCGATTGGTGGGAATGACGGAAGGCCGCGTGGTCTTTGATGACATTCCAGAAAATTTTACAGAGAACTTTTCTCAAAGCCTTTATGGCATTGAGGCCAACGACCCATTAATGAACAGCCAAGCAGATTTAAATTCTCCCAAGGTAATTCCTTTGAATCGCCTAATCAACCACGCTTAGTTTTATCACTGGCATTTTTCCCCAATTTTTTGAAAGGATCTTTTATGTCGTTCAATCGTCGTGCAGTACTCGCATTGGCAGCCTCCAGTGTCTTGGCTATTTCTGCTCAAGCCCAAGACTGGAAAGCCAAATACCCAGAATTGATTTTTGCGACCATTCCTGCCGAAAATGCAGCGCAAGTGACTGAGCGTTACAAAGATTTTGGTGCTTATTTGTCAAAAGAAATTGGCGTGCCTGTGAAGTTGCGCGTGGTCGGTGACTATGCTGCTGTCATTGAAGGCCAACGCGCCGAGCAAATTCACATTGCAGCCTATGGCCCTGCCTCTTACGCCCGTGCCCGCATGATTGGTGTAAAAATATCCCCTTTTGCCATTGAAGTGGCCAAGGGCGGTGTGAAGGGTTATCACGCTGTGTTCTACGTCAAGGCCAACTCGCCATACAAAACCATTGCCGATTTGAAGGGCAAAAACCTGGGCTTGGTTGATCCCAACTCAACATCAGGCAACAACGTACCTCGCTTTGCAATGCACGGTATGAAAATCAACCCTGAAGAGCATTTCGGTAAAGTGGTTTACACCGGTAGCCACGTCAATGCCGTGATGGCTTTGAACCAAGGTACTGTCGATGTAGCTGCCAACTGGTGGAACAATGAAAATGACTCAGAACTCGTTCGCATGTCCGACAAAGGCATGGTCAAAAAAGAAGACTTTCGAATCATTTATAAGTCTGACCAAATTGTGAACAGCCCTGTTGCTTATTTGGACAGCTTGCCTGCTGATCTGAAAAAACGGATTGAACAAGCCTTCTTGAATGCGCATCAAAAAGACAAAGCTGCGTTTGACAAGTTGTCTGATGGCAAGAATGAGCCTTATCAGACTGTGACGCATGACGCCTATTTGCCAGTTGTCGAATTGAACAAGTTCGTTGACAGCCTGCGTAAAAGGTAATCAGCCGTGAACGCTCTCCATTCCAAATCAATGGAGATGGCCTATGCCCAAGCGGTAGCGTTTAAACGCCGCCAGCTTTGGCTAGGCCTTTTGTTGTTGGCTGTGTTGGTTCTTTTGTCTGGTCATGTTGCTGAAATATCCTTCTCCAAGTTGTACCAGCACATTGGTGGCTTTGCCAGTTACATCGACAGAATCTTTCACCTTGAAAACGGTCGCCCCGTTATTTCAGATCCTGCTGAATGGTTCTGGGGCTGGAAGAAGTGGTTAGCCCTGATGGGAGAAACCCTCCTAATGGCTTACTTGGGCACCTTGTTGGGTGCTACCGCAGCATTTGTCTTGTGTTTCTTGGCAAGTCAAAATTTGACGAAGAGCAATGGCGTGGTGTTTTTCACTCGCCGATTCATGGAATTTTGCAGAACAGTGCCTGAATTGGTTTTTGCACTGATCTTTGTTGTTGCATTCAGTTTAGGGCCTTTGCCTGGTATTTTGGCGTTGGCTATTCACACCGCAGGCGCATTGGGCAAACTGTTCGCTGAAGCGGTTGAAAACATCGATATGAAGCCGGTGGATGGCGTGGTTGCTACAGGTGGCAATTGGTTGCACAAAATTCGTTTTGCTGTTTTGCCACAAGTTGCTTCTAATTTTGCAAGTTATGCACTGTTGCGTTTTGAAATCAATGTGAGAGGCGCATCCGTTTTGGGGTTTGTGGGCGCTGGCGGCATTGGCCAAACATTGCTCGAAGTGATCAGAAAGTTTTATTACGCAGACGTCAGTGCCTTGTTGGTCATGATTATTGCAACAGTCATGATCATTGACGCTGTGACTGAGCGCATTCGTCACAAACTCATTGGACTGGAAACCAAGTCATGAGTGATGTGACTGTCAACCATTTGGAGTCGTCCGATTTAGCCTCGCGTGAGTTGCTTCGCCGCCGCTATGCGAGTCATTTCAAACCCTTCTACCAAGACAACTTGATGGCCATTTTCATTGGCTTGTTGGCCTTGGCTGTGTTTGTCTTTGGCATTCACAAACTAGAAATGACCTTTGCGCGCTTGTGGGGCGGGGTGAGTGAATTGGGCAAGATGGTGCTACTGATGCTCCCTCCCAATCCCGAATCGTGGGCCATGACCAAGGTTTATCTCTATGCTGTGCTAGAAACATTGGCCATTGCCTTGCTGGGTACATTGTCGGCAGCATTGGCCGCTTTTCCACTTGGTTTTCTGGCCGCTCGCAACACCACTTTTAACAGGTTGGTTCAATTTATGGCGAGACGCAGTTTCGATACACTGCGAGGCGTCGATATTTTAATTTGGGCCTTGATCTGGATTAACGTGGTTGGACTGGGCCCCTTTGCAGGTGTGCTGGCCTTGTTCATGGCCGACCTTGGTATTTTCAGCAAGTTGTTTTCTGAGGCCATAGAGACGGCTGATCACAAGCCAGTAGAGGGCGTTCTTTCGACAGGCGGCTCCAAGCTCGCCTCGGTTCGTTTTGGTATCTTGCCCCAGTTAATGCCTGTGTTGTTAAGCCAAGTACTTTATGCCTTTGAATCAAATACACGCAGTGCATCCATCATTGGCATTGTGGGTGCGGGTGGCATTGGCTTGATCTTGTCTGAGCAAATAAGAACCATGGAATTTCAGCAAATGTCATTTGTCATTTTATTGATTTTGATCACGGTGGCTGTCATTGATTTTCTGTGTTCTAAGCTGCGTTTCGCTATCATTGGCGTTCGTGCTCGGTAGTTACCTGAAAGCTGTTTCATTATGTCATTGTCAATTCCTGAAATTGTTCAACTCTTAAGCAGCCGTGCCACCACTTGGTACGGCCAAGAGGCAGTTAGCCAACTCGATCATGCCTTGCAGTGTGCTGCTCTGGCTGAAAAATCCAATGAGACGCCTGAGACCGTTGTAGCCGCATTACTCCATGATCTGGGACATATGTTGAGTCCACATCGACCTAGTGTGACGCTCACTGACACCTTGCCAAGTAAAGATGACTTGCATCAATTTGTGGCCTTGCCTTTTTTGCGAAGTCTCTTCTCTGAGGCCGTTTTAGAACCCATTAAATTGCACGTCGATGCCAAGCGCTATTTGTGCGCTGTAGATGCGGGCTATTGGGCAGACCTTTCGCCAGCATCCAAGCACAGCTTGGAGTTGCAAGGCGGCGTGTTTGATGAAAAGCAAGTTAGTGCATTTGAAGATTTACCTTATTACGCAGAGGCGGTTCGCCTTCGTCGTTATGACGACTTGGCCAAGGTTCCGGGCCATCAAACGCCTGACTTGGCTCACTTTGAAAAACTGATGGTGCAAATCAGCGACTCTTAAAAATCCTGATGCATTGAGCACTGCCGTTGCGGGCCAGGCTTATCAGAACTGGTAAAGCCCTAAATTGATTTAAGCTTTATTGACCCAAACTTTGCTGCGTTCCCACAAAGCAGTTG
>CALAGS010000178.1 GCA_937891665.1 uncultured Burkholderiales bacterium
ATGTGCAGTGAGTCGAGCCAAGCGCCAGAAGTGCTTAGCACCTTAGAAGACACACCGTTTTATGTTCGATCCTTGCTGCGCACTCAACTGCTGGGTGAGAACGTCACTGCAGTTCACGAGTCATTGGACATTCCTCGGCTGGTGTCCTTGCCTGTGCGCTTCATGTTGCCTTTTAGAATGCCGCGACGTGCCTAGGTGATTTTTTTTCTGTGGCGTGCCAGGGTCCGCTCCCTCTCTCTGGGCCCAAAGCTAGAAGCCAATGCGCCCTCGGACTCTAGGCCTTCAAGGTAAATGCTTTCAATCTCTGGCGCTGCACGGAGAAGTTCGCGCTCAGCAAAAGGCATGTGCAGCAAAGCTCTGAGTGCAAACAAAATACGCAACCAACCCGGCACCCAAACTCTGCGCTTACGCTGAAGCATACCTTGCACAATGACGCGAGCTGTTTCTTCTGGCGATGTTTCGCTGTTCAAAGGACCTGGCATGGTGGCGCGCAATCTCACAAAGCCGGGATGCAAGGCACCTTCGGTGACCAACGGCGTGCGAACCCAGCCAGCATGCACCACCCCCACACCGACCCCATGCGCAGCCATCTCGATTCGCAATGAATTGCCCATGGCCTCTACGGCAGACTTGCTGGCCGCGTAGGCGGACATCACCGGGGGATGTGCAAAGGAGGATGACGACGCATTGATAAGGACATAGCCGCCTTGCTTCATGATGGCTGGCAAGGCAGCCCGAATGGTATTGAAGACACCAAAAACATTGACCTCGAAACAGCGTTTCCAAGCTTCTGGGTCAATGTAGGCTATCGGCCCGAAAGCAGCAACGCCTGCGTTGGCAAAGACGATGTCGATACGGCCCAACTCGGCCAAGGTTTTTTCAACCACCTCTTGCATGGCTTGCAGTTGCGTCACGTCGGCCACCCAATGAAGCGTTTGAGGGCCGCAGCGTTGGGCCATGTGCGCCAAGGGTTCTGCATCGCAATCCACCAAAACAGGAACGCCGCCATGGGCCAATACTTCAAGGGCAGTGGCGGCACCAATGCCTGAGGCTGCACCCGTGATTAAGACGACTTGGCCGTCGAGCGTTTTATTTGAAGTTGCCATTTGCTCATCCCATCTAGGACGATCACGCGCGTCAAACCGACTTGGTGACCATGAAATACACAATGGGCAAGGGTAGCACGGTGGAGATGGCGCCGGCGATTTTCCAAATTCGGGACAGGCGCCAATAGTCTTCCGTGATCTCAGAGTATTGTTGAAGCAAAGCGCGCTGTTTGAATTGAATGGGCACCAAAACGAATAACCAAATCAGGCCTGAAAATGTAAGCAACCAATAGGACCATTGAATCCAAGGATGGCTTGCACCACCTCCAAAATTTTCTGCCATGCCGTGTCCCGTCCACACCACACCCACTGCGCCTACTAATGTGAACATGAGGTCCGTAATCAGTACCATCTTGTTGCTGAATTGAACGATAGCGTGATTGCGCGTACGCTCAGCCAACAAGGCCCAAACACCACTCACAATCACGTTGCCTAAAAACAAGCACGCGCACACCAAGTGAATGACCTTGAGGTTAGCCGTCATTTGGGGTCGCTTTGTTGGGAGGTCATCGAAGGTACCTCATCAGACTTGGCATTGCGCTGCATGGCTTGATGTTTTTCTGCTTCACGTTGTTGGCGCGTGACTTCTTTGGCGCGACGCAAATCACGAAATTGCCACGCTGCGAAAAAAACACCGGCAACCAGCAACACCACAACTTCAACAATTTTCAAGTCCACTGGCGTAGACCGTTTAACGCGGTGTTCTCTCGCGTTGTTCTAAACGGCCGAACAAGTCCACCATCCATTCAACACGCTCGTCAAAACTTCGAACAGGCACCATCCAGGGTTTCTCATGGACCAAGGGATTGCGCTCTCTGCTCACAATGTCCACCAAGTAATGGATCGCGGGCACGGGGTTGAGTGTGACAGCCGGCACGGCTGGCGCCTTGACTGCCACAGCGGCTGCGCGTGCCAAAAGTGCCAGCTTGCGCGCGGTAGAAACCACGGTGCGGTGGTTCACAGAATCGAGGCCTTCACGTTCTAATTGTTTGCCAATTTCAGCATAGACCAACCGCGCAGCTTGAATGGCGGGGCGACAGTCCCATGGCAATTCTGCCAAACCAAATTCGCCGCGGCGGTACAAAGCATCTGCTCGCAACAGCAAGCGTTGGGTGAAGCCCGCAATGCGCGAATCGAACACAGGATCGGCCAACCATGCATCAGCGTCCATGCCAATTTCACGGAACCAAGCGCGGGGAATGTACAAGCGCCCCATTTTCGCATCGGCGCCAATGTCTCGAGCAATGTTGGTCAGTTGCATGGCCACGCCCAGCTCGCTAGCGCGTGCAATGGCGGTGTCTGTACTTGCACCCATGATGATGGACATCATGGCACCTACGGTGCCGGCCACTCTGGCGCCATAAGCTTCGACATCGGACAGTGTTTCGTAGCGGCGGCCTTGCGAGTCCCACAAGAAACCATCTAGCAGGGCTTCTAGCAAGCCACTGGGAATGCCATAGCGATGCACCACGATGGTCAATGCGCGGTCTGCGTCTTCGGCGCCAGGCCGCCCTGCATAGATGGCCGCTAAGCGCGACTTCAAATCGGCCATGGCCAAAACCGGGTCATCGCCTTCGTCAATGGCGTCGTCTGCTAAACGGCAAAAAGCATAGAGCGCAATGGCGGGTGGCCGCAAACGGACCGGCAGCAAGCGCGAGGCCGCAAAAAAAGATTTCGAACCTCCGCGCATGAGCGCGGTGCAGGCCTCTAAGTCGTAGGGCAGAGACACCAGTGGCGAACTTAAGCTTGGGTTAGGCAAATGATTTGACATCGGGAACCACCGTTTCAAGCATTTTTGCAGACATTAAAACACTGGGCACACCAGCTCCCGGCTGGCTACTGGCACCCACCATGAACAAGCCATCGACATCTTGACTTCTGTTGTGCGGCCGAAACCATGCACTTTGAACCAAGATGGGCTCAAGGCCAAAACCTGCGCCTTTGTAAGACCACAAGCGGTCTTGAAAATCTTGCGGTGTGGTGACTTTAGAAGACACCACATGCTGCTTCAAATCGGGCAGCACACTTTCTTGCAGGACCGTGGCAATGGCATCGCGGTATTGCTCGGTGATGCCTGGCCAATCGGTCTCGCTGCTGAGATTTGGTACGACAGAAAGCGCATAAAAACTATCGCAACCTTCAGGGGCAAGCGAAGGGTCCGTGGCGGTTGGACGGTACAAATACAAACTGAAATCTTTGGACAGTTTGTGATTTTTGAAAATATCTTGCAGCAAACCTTTGTAGCGTGGGCCTAAGACCATCATGTGGTGCGGCACATCTTCGTACTTTCGATTGGTGCCGAAGTACCAAACAAACAAGCCAGATGAGTATTTGCCCTTGGCAATGCGCTTGTCAGTCCAATGCTTACGGTGTTGCGGCTCAATCAGGTTGCGGTAAGTCCACGCGGCGTCGCCATTGCTAACAACAATGTCAGCCGGCAAGTATTCTCCATTGGCCAACTCAACGCCTTGGGCACGGCCGCCCTCCACACGAATGCGCGTCACGGGTGCGTTGTAACGAATGGGGACTTGGCGCTCATCGAGCAACTTCACCAGTTCGCGCACAATCGCGCCGGTGCCGCCCATGGCCGAGTGCACGCCCCAACGACGTTCCAAGGAATGAATGAGCGAGTAAACGCAAGTGACTGAATAAGGGTTGCCGCCAATGAGCAAGGGGTGAAAGCTCATGACGATGCGCAACTTGGGGTGCTGGATGTGCTGCGCCACCAAACTGTAAATAGAGCGCCAAGCTTGCATGCGCGCCAAATTGGGCATGGCCTTGATCACATCACCAATGGTTTCAAAGGGCACCATGCCCAGCTCGACAAAACCCAGCTGGAAACACTTCTCAGACGCCACCATCAGGTTCTTAAAACCTTGCACATCTTCAGGGCTGAATTTGGCAATTTGATCGAGCATTTGCTCGTCGTTGTTGCTGTAGTCAAAGTGCGTGCCATCGTCAAACCGAATGCGGTAGAAAGGCGACATCAAGCGCAAATCAACATGGTCTTTCATTTCACGGCCGCACAATGTGAACAGCTCGGCAATGAGGTGCGGCAAGGTGATGATGGTAGGGCCGGCGTCGAAGGTAAAGCCATCTTGCTTATGCACATAAGCACGGCCACCGGGGGCATCGAGCTTTTCCAACATTTGAACGCGATAACCTTTGACGCTCAAGCGAATGGCGGCTGCTAAGCCACCAAATCCTGTGCCGATCACAATGGCTGTAGGTGCACGATGGCCAACTTCAGAGGCTCTGCTCGTGGGGTGGTTGTGATCGCCACCACCACCGCCCGCGCCGCCGTCAGTGTTAATTGACTTGAAGAGATTTGTCATGTGAATCCAAGTGAGCAGGCAATACCGGAGGCACATGTGCGTCAAAGGCTGCAGGCGTTTCTGTGTGGTGATGTTTGCGAATGGCCCAACGCCACAAGGCCGTGGTGTCTAGCGGCAGAACCAACATGAAATGTTCGACAATGGCCAAGGCCAACATGGTGCCCACCAAGACTGCGCCCACCACTTGTGCGGGTGTGGTCATGGGTTGGTTTGCGAATTCAATTAAGAGCCACAAACAGGCACTGGCTGTGAGCACTGCAAACGGAAAAAATGCGTTCATGCGGCGGCGCTTGAAGAAACTTTCCAGATACGATAAGTGCGAAGGCAAGAATTCTTCACTCAAATTGCGAACGCCAAAAAACAAGTTCAACTTGGCGCTGGTGCGCATGATCCACAAGACCAAATAGGTGCCTGTGCCCACTTGGTTGGGCGCATCCCACGTAATGGCCACAATGACCAGGCCCACCAGGAGAATGGCCAACTCGTGCCACACCACCGCATTGAAGGACGCTGCAAATCGGGGCCAGCCTGTGGTGCTTTTCAAGATGGCTTTTTTTTGCGGGCCTGTGATCCAGCCCGTGAGAAAACTCAATTCGTTCCAGCCCCACGCCAACAAGGCACAAGTGAAAGCGCAGTAAGCGCCCATGACGCCTGTTTGTTGCGCTGTGTGAGACAAACCCGCCAAGGCACCCAGACCCAACGCAGAGGAGATGACCAAGCTCATGGTCACCGCCGTACGAGACATCCGATTCAAAAGAATCACGATACCGGTGCTGAACCACCAGATAAAAATCGCAAATCCTAATGCAACAAAGGTGTCGGTCATCCTTGGCTTTCAGTGTCTGTTGGCGGCCAAGTTACCAAGCGGGCACCATGCGCACATCTGCTGGCAAAGCATGGTGCTTGACAGGCAAGAAGTACAAGCGAAGGAAAGTGAGACCGCCCGAAATGGCCCAACGTGCACGCTTCAGATTGCCGACCAAGCCGCCTTGCGCTTTGGCCGCATTCATTTGAGTTTGCACATGAAACAAGTGAGACAGACCTTCCCTGAAGGCTGGGTTGTCAATGTCCAAGCTAACCGGGAAAACTTGCTTGGTGATTTCGTTGGTAATTCGAAATACTTCATAGTCATAGGAGTCCGACTCCAGACCCATCTCATGGTGCAGCATGGGGCGCGTGTGATCGCGAACATACATGGTGGCGTAGACGGCCAACAAGAAGAAACGGATCCAAAACACATTGCCGCCCCGCAACAAATGCGGATTGGCGCGCATGATCAAGGCAAACGATTCGCCATGGCGAAACTCGTCATTGCACCAGCGCTCAAACCAACGAAAGATGGGGTGGAAGCGCTTGTCTGGATTTCTTTCCAGTTGACGGTAGATGGTGATGTAGCGGGCGTAGCCAATTTTCTCGGACAAGTAAGTCGCGTAGAAAATGTATTTGGGCTTGAAGTAAGTATAGGCCTTGGTGCGCTTCAAGTTACCCAAGTCGATACCCAAACCAAAGTCCTTTAAAGCCTGATTGATGAAACTGGCGTGACGCGATTCATCGCGCGCCATGTAACGCATCAATTGTTTGATGTCGGGGTTTTCAACATTTCTAAAAATTTCGTTGTACAGGATGCAACCCGAAAACTCGGAGGTCAGCGAGGAAATTAAAAAGTCCAAAAACTCTTGGCGCATTTCAGGGCTGACTTGGGAGAATCTTTCGGCCACTTCCCTGGTAAATTCTTCGTCGCGCTGAAAGTGATCGTGGTTGTTGTCGCCTTCGTATTCCGCCATCATTTTGTCCCATTCGGCACGCATCGGAGAGACGTCAAGCTTGTCCATGGCAGCAAAATCTGTGGTGTAAAAGCGAGGGCTGAGCATCGTGCTCTCAACCGCTTTTTGGGATGCTTGTTCAGCGGTGTCAATGCTTGTATTGGCTTGCATGAATGAAATACTCCGGCTTTAAAAGGTGTCTTGAATCAATCCTGAATCATTCAGGTTGCATGGCTAAAAATCTAGCAAATTCCGCTGTATTCGTGGGTCCAAATGACTCTAAGTCGACACGCTGTCCTGTGCTTGGGTCCATCAAAGTGACCCTGCCATCGACACGGGCAATCAAATCAAAGGGTTGCGCTGATCCAATGCCTCTGGAAAAGCGTTCGCGCGCTAAAGCGCGCAGTGCACCGCGCACAAAACCTTGTTCGCCGTGCAAAACCGTCAGGGTTTGTCCCGAGACGCCATCGGCTACGCGTACGCCCCCGTCTTTTTGATCTTCAAAAATCAATGAGCGCTGGACAGTGGGCGCAGCGGCTAGCTGATCAGGGCCGTTGCCAGTGATGCGGATCAAGCCCACTGAGATGAGTGAGAACGCAATGATGCCCGCTGAGAAATACAGGATCCAGCGAGGGAAACTGTCTGGCGCAATTGGCACGCCGGCTTGAGCAGACTGAACAAGTTGGGCTTGGCTCATGTTGCACTCACATGCATCAAGGCGCCATCACGGCGATCGTTTTGAACTGCGCTTGCAGCTGCCACGGCATTGGCAGCAAGGCCCGTGCTTTGTGTCCATGCATCCCTCAGCTTTTCAGCCACCACTTGGACATCAGCGACCGCACGCAAAGTAGGTTCAGGCTTTGCAATGCGCCATGGCCGAACACTGGGCCACAAATGCACCCAACCTATGCGGTCAGCGCCGTTCAAGGCTAAAGTGATGTCGCCAAATCCGTTTTGATGCGCGCGCACATCGGCAGACACTATTTGCTTGAAGGGCAGGTTAAAAGACACCGTCAAGACGATGCCCAAGCGCATCACCACACGTTTATTGGTCACGGTATAGACCGTGGTGCGCGCGGTGAAGTAGGCCAGCGCCCATAAAGTGGCCATGCCAATGACCGCCAATGGCGCAATCCATTTGATGGCGGACAAAACAGCCATGAAGCCTGCACCGCTTTCTAAAGCGGGCCAGGCACACACCAAGATCAAAGCTCCAAAATACAGTGCTAATTTTTTGAAGTGAAAGGCTGAATAGGCCAAGGCGGCCACATCGGGTGAGCCCTGCCAAACAATGAACTCGTCGCTTGGCAAGCGTTCGGGCAAACCAAACTGCGGTTCAAACTCGTATTCATGACCCAAATTTTCGATCGCCATTATTTTTCCTCAACAGACTTTCAATTCGACTTCAATTGACACAGATCTGAAACTCAGATCAGCGGTTCGCTGCGCTTTGCATCGGCGTAGAAAGTACCGCCACCGTAATAAGCACTGATCTTTTCCTCTTCCAGTTTGGTGATCTGGTCAGGATTTCTCAGCGCTGGCACAGCCGCAAAATGACGCGCGTACACCGAATGCACTTCAACTTGGTTTCTGCGAATGACTGAAAACATCATGGGCAGCAAAACAGTTTTGCCACCGGCAACTTCCACTTCCAAGTAGCGAAACATCATCTCAGCGGAATCGATCCAAATGTCTTTGACGGTTCCGCCTTGCTTGCCGTCGCCCGCCATCACTGGCAGACCACGTGGGTCCACATCTTGTGAGGCTACGGTGTAATCGCTGACCACACGAAGCGGTTGAATCAGTGGTTTGCCATGCCCAGTCATTTCTGGCACATCTTCACGGCTGGAATAAGCGCCGGGGCCAACAGCTGCCAGCATGGCATCACCCTTGGGCTCAATGGGCGCGCCAGAAGTAGGGCTGGTGGCCACAGCGTTGTAAGAAGGCTCTTTGCGCATCAGGTCAGGCACAGTGACACTTCTGCCACCTTCCAACAAGAATGTTTTCGGCTCAGGGATTGGAAAGCCCTTGACCACAGCGCGGCCGCTGCTGCTGGACTCAAGGGGGTAACCCTCGCGGTGTCCTTCTTGAACAAGATAATAAATAAGGCCAGCGAAAAAGATCCAAAACACATACAACAGTATTTGCGCTAGATCGACGTAGCCTGTAATGTTTCCTACGGTTTGCATAACGACTTCTCCTTTTGAACAACTGAATAACTAAATACGAGACTCGGTCAAGCCGAGGGTTTGGGGAACTGCGGGTGAAATACTGCGCTTGACCAATGGGCCAACGGCAATCAGGGTTAAGAACAATAAAAGCATTTCGACGTGGTAAACCATGCTGTAACCCACAGAAGGATCCGTTAAAGCAGGGCCCAAGGCGCCTTGGCTGCTGAGCGTGGTCACGACATCGCGCAATGCACCCCCAATGAACATGGAAAGGCCCGCTGCAGCCGATTGCACGGCGCCCCAGGCACCCAAGGCCAAGCCGATGTAGGCCGACTCCATGCGCATGGCTGTAAACAATGTTCCCACTGCAAACAAGCCACCGCCATAACCCACACCAAATGCGCCAAAGCGAAATAACCAACCCGCTTCAAGCGGTGCCGCGAAAATGACAGCAGAAAAGGCTGGCAAGCCGGCCAAAGCGCCATAGGCTGCCAAACGCATCGGGTCAATGCCGCTCGCCAACTTGCGACCTGCGACATAAAAGCCAAGAAGTCCCCCGCCCGCCAACATGGCCGTCAGTGCACTCGTTGCACCCACGCTCAGCTTCAGAATTTCTCCGCCATAGGGCTCCAAAATAATGTCTTGCATGTTGAACGCCATGGTGCCCAAAGCCGTAGCCCATAAAAAGCGGCGGGCTTGAGGAAGGGCAATGAACTCCGCCCAGACTTCTCTGAAGGGTCTGCGAATTTCAGTTTTCAATGCCGCGACACGTGCAGGGTTGCGCGGCTCTTGCTTCCACAGCGCAAAGCCGTTCAGAATGAGCACCACCAAGGCAGTGCCTTGCACCGTTTGAACCAAATATTCTGGCGTGAAGTTAGACAGCAAGACGCTGTAGACCAAACTGCCAAATACGGCACCCACCAAAAGCATGGTGTACATCAGCGCTACAACACGGGGGCGGGTTTCCTCACTGGCTTGGTCTGTGGCCAGCGCTAAACCAGCTGTTTGGGAAGTTTGCAAGCCTGCACCGACCAACAAGAATGCCATGGCGGCTGCGCCCTGTCCTACCCAATCGGGCACAGGCACTTGGCCGCGACCCGATAGCACCAAAAGTGCAAAGGGCATCACGGCCAATCCCAAGAATTGAATCAAGGTGCCCCCCCACATATAAGGCACGCGGCGCCAGCCAAAAGCAGACACATGCACATCGGACTGATAACCAGTGACGGCACGAAACGGCGCAACCAACAGTGGGAGCGCTAACATCATGGCGACCAGCCAAGCCGAGACGCCCAGCTCCACAATCATCACCCGGTTCAGGGTGCCAATCATGAGGGCCGTTGTGATGCCCATGGTGAACTTGAACAAAGACAAACGGAGCAAACGCGACATCGGCAAACCTGCGCTGGTCACGTCGGCAAACGGCAACCATGTTGCAGGAAGCTGCTTGATTAACTTGGAGAAAGTCTTGCCGCTCATGAGCGAACCCACTCCATGGCTTTGGATTTATAGAAGCCACTTGAAACTTTGTGACTGCGTGCACATTGCCAGTTGCTCAATGTTGCGTGTGTTTTCATGAGCTGTGCAATGCGCGTCTCTGCCATGGGTTCAAGCCAAGGTGCGCGATCACCGCGGGGCAACAAACGACCCACTGAAATCATGAGTGCCAACAAGGGAGTGCGTGGGGCAAACGTAAACACAATCGATTGGCTGGTGCGCTCAGCCAGTTGCGCCAGTGCATTGACGGCATCTTCTGTGTCATAGTGAATGATGGAGTCCATGGCCACCACGTGGTCAAAGTGACCCAAGCGTTTGTCGAGCATGTCGCCACTGTGAAACTCAACCAAGTGCGCCACATCGGCTGGAATTCGTTCGCGCGCCAAGTCCACCAAGGTGGGAGACAAATCGATGGCCACCACTTCTGCGCCCAAGCGCGCGGCTTCCACGGCCAATGCACCTGTACCGCAGCCCGCATCCAAAATGCGCTTGCCTCGGAGATCCTCTCCTAGCCACGACACCAATGTGGCTCGCATCTGATCGCGACCAGCACGAACGCTAGCTCGAATCCGACCGACGGGTGCGTCGGAGGTGAGTTTTTCCCAAGCCGCGACAGCCGTCCGATCGAAGTAATGTTCGATCTG
>CALAGS010000179.1 GCA_937891665.1 uncultured Burkholderiales bacterium
TAGTGTGGGTTGGGCAGCATGCGAACGTCAAACACATAATCTGCATCCAATGGAATGCCACGTTTGAAGGCAAACGATTCAAACACCAAGGTGAGTTTGGCAGCAGGCGAGCTGACCAAAGACTTTACGTAGCTTTGGAGCTGCGCAGCACGCAGCAAGCTGGTGTCTATGACGTGCGCATTTTCTCTTAAGCGAGACAACAACTCGCGTTCGTATTCAATCGACTCAGTCAGCGCGCGTTGGCCTTCAGCAGCGTTTCGGCCCGACAAGGGATGCCGCCTTCTTGTTTCGGAGTAACGTCTGAGCAGGGTGTCAGAGCCTGCGTCTAGATAAATGGAAGTGACTTTAAAACCCAAGTTGCGAAGCACCTCGAGCTGACCCGGCATGAGCGGCAGGGACGTTGCACTGCGGACATCGATGGCAATGGCCACGCGCTCTTCTTTTTGATCGCGCTCTAATTCAGCAAATGGAATTAGCAATTCAGGCGGCAAGTTGTCAACACAATAAAAGCCAGCGTCTTCCAAGGCGTGCAAGGCCACTGACTTTCCTGAACCCGACATGCCAGTGATTAAGACGATTTCCATAGTGATCAAACTTGAAAAATTTATTTGGTGAGCATTTCGCGGGCATGTGCCAGCGTGGTTGCTGATAATTTTTCACCACCCAACATGCGGGCAATTTCAGTCACGCGTTGCTCGCCTGCAATGGGTGTGACGCTGCTGCTCACACCTTCTTTGCCGCTGGCTTTGCTCACCAGCAAATGATGGTCTGCGCAAGAAGCCACTTGCGGCAAATGCGTGACGGCCAAGACTTGGCGGTGCATGCCCAGTTGTTTCATGAGTCGGCCCACCGTTTCGGCCACAGCACCGCCTACGCCTGAATCGACTTCGTCAAATATCAGGGTGCCGGCTTCGCCCAGTTCGCTGGTGGTCACAGCAATGGCCAATGCAATGCGCGAGAGTTCGCCGCCCGATGCCACCTTGCCTACAGGCCTGGGTGTACTGCCTGCGTGGCCTGCCACTAAAAATTGAATGTCTTCCAGGCCATGCTGGGCCGCTTGCTCTAGGCTGATCAAAGCCACTTCAAAACGGCCGCCTTGCATGCCCAAGTTTTGCATGGCACTTGTGACCGCTTGTGCCAGTTTGGGCGCCGCTTTTTTGCGCTGCTGAGACAATTTTTTAGCCTCGGTTTGATAGGCCGCTGCTGCTGACTTCTCTTGGGCTTCAAGACCCTCTAAATCACTGGCGGCTTCAAGTGCGTTGAGTTCTTGTTTCCAGCTGGCCAAAAGGGCAGCCAACTCTTCTGGCGGTCGCTTGTATCTGCGCGCAAGAGACAGCCACTGCGACATGCGTTGATCGAGTTCTTTCAAGCGATCGGGGTCCAGATCTGTTTTGCGCAGATAAGTTTGCAAAGAATGAGCGGCGTCTTCGGCTTGCGCAAGACTGGATTGCAAAACCTCGGCAATGCTTTGAAACTCGGGTTCTACATGCGCTTGATCTTGCAACTGGGCAATGGCTTGAGACAGCAGCCCCAAGGCGCCTGTGGCACTGCCAAGGCGCGATGATTCGTCGCCATCGAGCGAACCGATGGCAGTTTGGCCCGCATCAATCAGGGCTTGTGCGTGAGACAGCCTTGTGTGTTGCGTGTTCAAGTCCTCCCACTCATCCAAGGCTGGCGCCAGTTTGTCGAGCTCGCCAATTTGCCAGGCTAAGCGTTCTTGCTCACGGCTTAAAGAATCTTGCGCATTGCGTGCAGTTTGAACCGCTTGTTGTGCTTGACGCCAAGCATGCCATGCAGACTTGAGAGCTTCGGTGTTAAGACTTGCATAGGCATCAAGCAAACCACGCACCGCATCGGGCCGCGTGAGGCTTTGCCATGCGTGCTGGCCATGAATGTCCAACAGCATTTCGCCCAATGCCCGCAATTGCGTGGCGGTGGCTTGGCTGCCATTGACCCATGCACGGCTTTTGCCTTGGGTGTCCACACTGCGTCTTAAGAGCAAGGTATCTGAAACTTCAAAGCCGGCATCTTCCAGCAAGGCATGCGCTTGAGCAGGGCAATCAAACTCTGCAGACACTTCGCAGCGAGAAGCGCCTTCTCGGACTGCACCTGAATCGGCGCGCTCGCCTAACGCCATTTGCAGGGCATCAATCAGAATGGATTTGCCTGCGCCAGTTTCGCCTGTCAGTACGCTAAAACCTTGCGCAAGGTTTAAGTCGAGTTCGCGAACAATGACAAAGTCGCGCAAACTGATGTGCCGCAAAGCCATGGCTTACACACCCCCCTCGTTCCAGTGCATTTTTTTGCGCAAGGTGTCAAAGTAGTTCCAGCCTTGCGGGTGCAAGAAGCGCACCTTGTGGGAGGACTGTTCTACGGTAATTTGATCGCCGATCATGAGGCTGGCCAATGACTGCATGTCAAAGTTGGCGCTAGCGTCGCGGCCAGACACCACTTCAATGCTGATCTTGGACGTATCTGGCAGCACGATGGGCCGATTGGACAGTGTATGAGGCGCAATAGGTGCAATGACCCAGCCACCCAAGTTGGGGTGCATCAAGGGGCCTCCGGCCGACAAAGAATAGGCCGTCGAGCCAGTGGGCGTGGCCACAATCAAACCGTCTGCTCGCTGCGTGGCTACAAAGCGGCCGTCAACTTCAATGCGCAGTTCCACCATGCCTGAAGTGGCGCCGCGGTTGACCACCACATCGTTCATGGCAAATGCATCGAACACGCAATGTTTGCTGCGCCAAACTTGGGCATGCAACATGCTGCGTTGCTCTTCTTCAAAATGCCCTAAGAGCATGGGTTTGAGTGTTTGGACGTATTCCTCGATGGGGATGTCGGTGATAAAACCCAAACGACCTTGATTGATACCAATGAGGGGCAGCCCGAAAGGCGCCACTTGCCTGCCAATGCCCAGCATGGTGCCGTCGCCGCCGACCACCAAGCCCAAATCGCATTGCTTGCCAATCTCGGCCATGGTGAGCGTGGGGTATAGGTTGAGGCCTAAATGCTCGGAGGTACCAGCCTCCATGACTACCTCAGCGCCAATGCGGCTGACAAATTGGGCAACATCGTCCAAAACCCGGCGCGAGCTTTCCAAAGCGGCGCCCGTGACCATGGTGTGGTACTTGCCAAATAAGGCAACATGACGAAATTTAGATTTCATTCTCAAATTACATCATTAAAATGTGTCAATGCTAGATGATCGTGCCAAGTTATTACTCAAAGCGCTGGTTGAACGCTACATTGCGGACGGCCAGCCTGTGGGTTCCCGCACGCTCTCTAAGGCTTCTGGGCTTGAATTATCCCCTGCCACCATTCGAAACGTCATGTCTGACCTCGAAGAATTGGGCCTCATTGCCAGCCCGCATACATCGGCTGGCAGGATCCCCACCAATAGGGGTTATCGCCTATTCGTCGACACCATGCTCACGGTTCAGAAGGGTGAATTGCTCACGCAGCGCCTAGCACCCGATCAGCCGCAGAAGGTGATTGCCAACGCGGCCAACATGCTTTCTAGCTTGTCTCACTATGTGGGTGTGGTTATGGCGCCCAAGCGCGCCTCTGTGTTCAGGCACATTGAGTTCTTGCGTTTGTCTGAAAAACGCGTGCTCTTGATCATTGTGTCGCCCGAAGGCGATGTGCAAAACCGCGTGATTTTTACCGAGGCCGACTATTCGCAAAGCCAGCTCATCGAAGCTTCTAATTATTTGAACGCTCACTATGCAGGCATGGCCATTGAGCAAGTTCGCCTGCGAGTGAAGCAAGAGCTGGTCAATTTGCAATCTGAAATTGCCAGCCTCATGCAGGCTGCTGTGCAAATGAGTTCTGAGGCTATGAGCGAAGACGAAGGCGATGTGGTGATTTCGGGTGAGCGCAATTTGCTGTCGGTCAGCGATTTTTCCAGCGACATGGGCAACTTGCGGCAGGCTTTCGATTTGTTTGAACAAAAAACGCAGCTCATGCGCTTGCTCGATGTGTCCAGTCAAGCTGATGGTGTGCGCATTTTCATTGGCGGCGAAAGTCAGTTTGTGCCTATGCAAGAGTTGTCTGTGGTCAGCGCGTCCTACGAAGTAGACGGCCATGTGGTGGGTACCTTGGGCGTCATTGGCCCTACGCGCATGCCCTACGAGCGCATGATTCAAATTGTGGACATCACGTCCAAGATGGTGGGCAATGCGCTGAGTCAGTCGAAGTAAATCTGTTTTTTTCTGAGCTCGCTGTGTGAGGATGGGGTGAGTGGGTTCCTCATACTGGGGTACCAGAAATCGTCACCCACTCACCCCATCCTCACACAGCTGCGAACAGCAGTGTTGGTACCCGGAAGATTCATTGCAAGCAAATGTGTGTTGACTTGGTCTGTCAAAAGACTACATTGGTTGACTTCACATCGGATCAAACCATGCTCAGCAATGCTCAAACTAAACTAATGGCAATTCAGCAAAGTGGCGGGTTGGATACCGCTGCAATTGAGAAAACGAAAGAAACTTTAGCGCTTCTCAAAATTTTGGCCATGGCACAAGCGGATGTCGATGCTGGCCGTGTTCACACTTTGGACGAAGTGATAGACGCGATCTGTTCTAAACGTGCTCCAGAAACTTGTGCAATCACTAAAGATTGAATACTGAATTCTTCACCGTGATGGTGCCCTAGACGGGCTTGGAAGTATCAACCCGGTTCATGCATCCAAGCCGCATGCTTGGGTGCGCGTTTGGTTTTGCTCCACTCGTTCAGCATGTCCCACTTCACTTCGTCTAAGGTTTTGTACATCTCGGGGGTGCCGGTGTTGGTGGCCAATTCCAAGCGGTGACCGTTGGGGTCAAAGAAGTAAATGCTTTTGAAAATTGTGTGGTTGGTTGGGCCCAGTACATCAACACCATTGGCCTCTAGCTTGGCCTTGGCTGCCAGCAATGTTTCCATGCTGTCTACTTCAAAGGCCATGTGCTGTACCCAGCCAGGGGTGTTTTCATCGCGGCCCATTTCGGGTGAGTTGGGTAATTCAAAAAACGCCAACACATTGCCGCCACCAGCATCTAAAAAGATGTGCATGTACGGATCGGGTGCTTTGGTAGAAGGCACCAAGTCTTCGGCAATGGCCAAGACAAAGTCCATGTTCAAGTTTTTCGCGTACCACTCAACGGTTTCTTTGGCGTCTTTGCAGCGGTAAGCGGCGTGGTGAATTCGGCTAATTTTCATGACTTTCCTTTAGGCGTCTACTTGAAGGGCGCCACGTCTAATTTGATCACGTTCTAAAGACTCAAACAATGCTTTGAAGTTGCCTTCGCCAAAACCTTCATCGGCTTTGCGTTGAATGAACTCAAAAAACACAGGCCCCAACAATGTTTGCGAGAAAATCTGCAAGAGCAAACGTTTTTCGCCATTGGCGGTAGAGCCATCCATCAATATACCTCGAGCTTGCAGTTCTGCCACGGGTTCGCCATGGCCTTGCAGGCGCTCTTCTAGCATCTCGTAGTAGATGTCGTTCGGGGCCGTCATGAGGGGGATGCCCGCCATTTGCAGCGAATCTACGCTCTTCATGATGTCGTCGGTGAGCAAGGCAATGTGCTGAATGCCCTCGCCGTTGAACTGCATCAAGAACTCTTCAATTTGCCCACCGTTCTTGCCCGATTCTTCGTTCAGGGGAATGCGAATGAGGCCATCGGGCGCCGACATGGCGCGACTGGTGAGGCCTGTGTGTTCGCCTTTGATGTCGAAGTAGCGAATTTCGCGGAAGTTGAAAATCTTCTCGTAAAAGCCGCTCCAAAAAGACATGCGGCCTTTGTACACGTTGTGTGTGAGGTGATCGATGAGCTTCAGGCCATGGCCAAAGGGGTGACGGTCGGCGCCTTCAATGAATTCAAAGTCAATGTCGTAGATGCTCTTGCCGTCTTCGTAGCGGTCGATCAAATACAGGGGCGCGCCACCAATGCCTTTGATGGCGGGCAGCCTTAACTCCATGGGCCCTGTAGGTACTTCGACAGGTTGCGCCCCCATATCGAGCGCACGGGCGTAGGCTTTGTGCGAATCTTTGACACGGAATGCCAGAGCGCATGCGCACGGACCATGCTCGGCTGCAAAGTAGCCAGCCAAACTTTTGGGCTCGCGGTTGACAATGAAATTGATGTCGCCTTGGCGGTACAGCACCACATCTTTAGAGCGGTGCTTGGCGACTAAAGAGAAGCCCATCTTTTCGAACAAGGGCTCTAGCACACCCGCCACAGGGGATGCAAACTCTACGAACTCAAAACCGCACAAACCCATTGGGTTGTCAAACAAATCAGCCATGTCTATCTCCAAAAAATTAAAAAACGCTTAGCAAAAAAAAATCAGAAGCGTTTGTTTGGAGGCGAGCAGATGCGCCCGCGGGTGCTGCGGGCGAGGTGAATACCGACGATGAGTGTTTGTGGTTGCATGGCTATGGGGCCTTGTTTGCAGTTTCGCATAACTTGTGCGTGAATGCACTCTTTTTTTGTGGCGCTTAAACCACCGGCACCTCCGCCCAATCGGTGGTGTAGTCGGGCGATCTTCTTTCTTGCCGCATTTGCCACCCGCTGTACGCGCCTTGTGTGGACACCTTCACCGCGCCGCGACCAAAGCGTTTGTTCAGGGCATCCAAGGTTTGCATCAATGTGCCTTGCGCCGGCGCAGGCTCTTCGAGCAAGTCGCCTTGGTGGTGCGACACAGGGCTGATTTCGCTCAGCATGATGCCGGCTTTTTTGTACTGGTACTCGGGCTTGAACATGCGCTCACACAGCGCATCCACCCACCTAAAAATAACCAAGCTGTCGTTGGTGGGGTAGGGCAGTGGCACGGCCAAGCTGGGCGAGTACTGCGGCAAGTCTTTTCTAAAACGGTTGGTGTGCAAGAACACTTGAATGACGGCGGCTTGGCTGTTCTGTGCGCGCAGTTTGGCGCAGGCGTTGGCCACAAACGTAGACAGCGCATCTTTTAAAACGGGCAGTTCGGTGACCATGTTGCCAAACGATCGGCTGGAAATGATTTGCTGTTTGTCGGGCGTAACTTCTTGCAAATCGATGCACGGAATTTCTTGCAATTCGCGTTGCGTTTTTTCGATCACCACACCAAAGTCTGCGCGCAGTGTGGGCGTGTGTGCAGTCTTTAAATCTTGCACGGTATGAATTTTGTGCTCGGCCAAACGCTTGGTGAGCTTGCGACCCACGCCCCACACTTCTTCTACAGGCAATTGAGTGAGCAGCTTTTCTTTTTGTATTTCAGTGAGCGCGTTGAAATTGAAAACGCCTTGTGAGCGCGGATGTTTCTTGGCCACATGGTTGGCCAGCTTGGCCAATGTTTTGGTGGGGCCAATGCCCACGCACACCGGAATGCCCGTCCACTGCACCACGCGCTGGCGCATGGCGTAACT
>CALAGS010000180.1 GCA_937891665.1 uncultured Burkholderiales bacterium
GCATTGCATTTTTGGATTGTGCCCCGAATTGAAGACTTCAGGCCCAAATTCGAAAACTTAGCCACGCAAGCCATTGGGGTCCCTGTCCACATGGGCAAGTTGCTGGCTGTTTCAACGGGTTGGATGCCGACTTTCGAAATCCATGATCTCAGCTTGATCGACCCAGAGGGACGACCGGCCCTCACTTTGCCCAAAGTTATTTTTGCCATCAGCGTTCGGTCTGTACTCAGCCTGGGCGTCGAGCAGTTGGTCATCGACTCTCCTACCTTGGACATTCGTCGAACCGAAAATGGTGACTGGCGAATTGCGGGTCTTGCCTTGAAAAAAGACAACTCACCCGACTCGGCTTTCGCCGACTGGGTTTTTGCGCAAAGAGAAATCCTGGTGCAGCAGGGCACCGTGGTGTGGACCGACGAGTTCAATCCTTTGAGTCGCGATAAGTCGGCCTTGAATTTGAATCAGGTGTCTTGGGTTTTGCGAAATTCTGCGCGCCATCACCAATGGCGACTAGACGCCACACCCCCGACCGGTTGGGGTGCGCCCTTCACTTTCATGGGCGATGTGCGCCGCGGCCTTTTGTCAACTCATCCTGGGCGCGTCAAAGATTGGAGTGGTCAGCTTCATGCTGAATTCTCAGATGTGAATCTGTCACAACTAGGGCCCCACCTTCCTTGGAATGTCAACGCCACACAGGGCCAAGGCGCCTTGCGCATGTGGCTTGATTTAAACCATGGCAACATTCAACAGGCCACGGCTGACCTGGTCCTGGAAAATGCCAAAGCGCAGCTCAGCCCCGAATTAGAAGGCCTGTCCTTCAAGAGCATCGCGGGGCGTATGTCGTTCAAGCCTATGGCCCATGGTTTTGATTTTTCAACCGAGGGTTTGCGATTTGATACCGCCGATGGTTTGCATTGGCCTGGTGGCAACATCAGCCTTTCTTATTCAGAGGCTGACAAGGGCGCAAGTGCCCAAGGGCGTTTTCATGGCGATCAATTAGATTTACTGGCACTTCGAAACATTGCACTCCAATTACCTTTGCCAGAACCCGCTAGGCAAACCTTGCTGGCCCACAAAGTCAGTGGTTTGGTCAACCCGCTGCACATCGAGTGGACTGAAAAAAACACAGGCCAAGACAAAACATACCAAGTCAAAGCGGCCAATGGCCGCCTTGATAACTTCTATTTTGAAGGTGGCAAACCAGGCTCTTCTTCCGAAAATTGGCCAGGCATTGAGAATGCCAACATCAGTTTTGACATGAATGCAGACGGTGGCCGTGTCAATGCTTCAATTCAAAAAGGGGCGCTGCAAATTAATCGCATTCTTGAAGATCCGCGCATCCCCTTGGATAAGCTGCAGGCAACTGTCAAGTGGCAGCAGCAAAATAATGCGCTTGTGGTTCCTGAATGGCAAGTGAGCTTAAGCAATGCCGATGTCACGGGTGATTTCAAAGGCAGTTGGAAGCCCAGTCCGCTTGCTGACAGTTTGGGTATTTTGGATTTGCAAGGCACCATTCAACAGGGCGATGCTTCGCGTGTTCACCGATACCTGCCCTTGAACATTTCACAAAATGTTCGCTACTATGTGCGCGACTCGGTTTTAAAAGGTAGCCTTCAAAGCCTTGGCGTCAAAATCAAGGGCGATCTGAAAAAACTGCCCTTTGCAAACCCCAAAGAGGGCGAGTTTAGATTTGCAGGCAAGGTCAAAGAGGCTCAATACGCCTACGTGCCTCCTGAAAACCTTAACACAGCGAATCGCAATGCAAGCTCAGAGGGCATTTGGCCGATCATGGGCAGTGTCAATGCTGACATCGTATTTGACCGACTCAACTTCAAAGTCAATGGTGCATCGGGCAAATGGGGCAACGTGCCCTTCACGCAAATCAAAGCTGAAATCCCCAGTCTCAAAGACCCCGTGATTGTGAACGTTCAAGGAGAATCTAAGGCCAGCGCCAACCTTGTCTTGAATGAGCTGCGCCTTTCGCCTGTGAACAACATGCTAAGTGGCGCATTAGCACAAGCCAGCAGCACCGGTACATTGACGACTCGCTTAAAGATGTCCTTGCCGTTGGCTGATCTTGAAAAAACAAGCCTTCAAGGTAGCGTGACACTGAGTGGCAATGACATTCGCATGCAGTCCGTGTTACCCGTTATTGAAAAAGCACAAGGCAGCATTCAGTTCACGGAGGCTGGCTTCAATTTGACGGGCATCAGCGCGCAGTTTTTAGGCGGCCCCATTAAGTTAGAGGGTGGTACTCGAAAGCTTGCGCCGCGCAGCACAGAAGCCAACCCACTCATTCGCATTCAAGGGCAAGTCACCGCCAATGGCTTGCGACAAGCCAAAGAAATTCCAGCGCTCAGCTTGTTTGCTGAACATGCCGATGGCACAAGCAACTACACAGCCAGCCTAGGGTTCAAGGGCGGGCAAAGTGAATTGAGCATTCAATCGCAACTGCAGGGCATGGCGCTCAATTTACCGGCCCCCCTTCACAAACGCGCCGACGAGCAGGTGGCCTTCAAGTTTGAAAATCTGATTCAAGGCCTTAGCACCTCCAACCCCAGCAAGGCTTTGCGCGATCAACTCCAACTGACATGGGGCCGTACTTTGTCGGCCACTTATTTGCGCGATGTAAGTGGAGCTGATCCCCGCGTTATTCAGGGCCGCTGGCAGGTCGGAGAAAGCTTTGCGACACCTGGCGTTGCGCTCGCCGAAGCGGGTGTGACGGCCTCTTTCAATTTGCCATCTTTTTCTGTAGACGAATGGGTGCAAGTGCTATCGCCACCAAAATCTAGCCCCGCTTGGCGTCCAGCTCAAAGCTCAGCCCTGAGCGCTTCAGCGCAAAGCTACCTACCAACTCGGATGACGCTGAAAGCCAACGAGGTCATGGTGCAAGGTCGTCAACTGCGCAGCGTCTTGGTCAGCGGCTCACGTGATGGCTATGTGTGGCGATCCAACTTAGACGCCAAAGAGTTCAGTGGTTATTTGGAATACCGGCAACCCAACAACCAAAATGCGGGCAGCATTTATGCACGTTTGGCGCGCTTAAGTTTGCCGCCTTCGGCAGATCAAACTGTGGAATCATTGCTAGAGGACTCTCCTTTAAGCATTCCTGCACTGGACATTGTGGTGGAGGACCTTGAGCTGCGCGGCAAAAAATTGGGCCGTGTTGAAATTGAGGCGGTGAACACAGAAACCTCACTTCCACGCAATACAGCCGGCGGTGAATGGCGCTTGAACAAGCTGAACATCACCCTGCCTGAAGCCAGCTTCAAAGCAAGTGGCAAATGGGTTACTTCAAAAGATGGCACGCAACAAGCCAGCACCGAAATGAATTTTCGACTGGACGTTTCTGATGCGGGTAATTTGTTGACTCGCCTAGGAACCAAAGACGCACTGCGCGGAGGTGCTGGCAAGTTAGAAGGGCAAGTCAATTGGCAAGGCTCTCCCATGACCTTGCATTACCCAAGCCTAGGCGGCCGCTTCAATGTGAACATGGGACGCGGACAGTTCCTTCAAGCTGAACCCGGTGTTGCCAAGTTGTTGGGGGTCTTGAGTCTGCAAGCTCTGCCGCGGCGTTTGTTGTTTGATTTCAGAGACGTATTCAGCGCAGGTTTTGCCTTTGATACAGTCCGCGGGGACGTGTTGATTCAACAAGGCATTGCCAGCACACGCAATTTGCAAATGAAGGGCGTCAATGCCATTGTGCAAATGGATGGCAGCTCTGACATTGAAAAAGAAACTCAAAACTTGCGCGTCCTGATATTGCCCGAAGTGGATGCGGGCACCGCTTCATTGCTGGCGGGTATTGCACTGAACCCCGCCATTGGTTTAAGCACCTTCTTGGCGCAACTGATTCTCAAGCAGCCGCTAAGTCGAGTCAACACCCAAGAGTTCTTAATTGACGGCACTTGGAGCGACCCTAAAGTGACCAAAGTTACAGCCACCGCTGTTGCACCTTAAGCCTTGCGCGTGTTTTGTTCATGGCGCCAACTGACTCTTTACCGCTGCAAAACACGCATCTTCTGTGGACCTTTTTCAAATCTGCCACGCGCTCATTTACCGACCGTCGTTTTTCATTGTGGTTTGCCTTGTTTGGACTGGTCGTTGCGCTTTTGGTGACCTTGGTTTGGCTTGCGGGTCGGTATGAGGCCAGTCAATATCAGGCGGAATTAGACCGTGACACGGCTGATGCCGTAACTGACATTCGCAATGGTTTTAGCAGGCACATTGTGAGCCTACAAACCTTACAGCTTAAGTCGCTGCCCTCCCAATTATGGCAAGCAGAAGTGCCGCTTCTGTTAAGCCAAAACAGGGCTTGGCTTCGAGTTGAAAGAAGAGATCTGCAAGGCTTGATCTTAGATGCCTCCGTCTCTCCATTTAAGCCAACTTTGTTTGACGCTCAAACGCGAATGAACGAGCAAGCCGAAATCGTTCAAACGTGTTTGCGTTCTAAGCGCCTTAATGGCCCCGCCTATTCGCGAAGTTACTTTGTGCCACAAGCCAATGGCATCGGTTTAGAGGTGATGGAAATGTGCCTGCCTGTTCTCGTGCAGGGGCGTACCGTCGGCTTTACGCTTTTGACTTACGGGCTTCAAGAAGTTCTGGCCACAGAATTGGGCGAGACCTATGGTCGTCGCAATGAAATATCCTTCATTGAACCTGATGGCACGCGACTGGCCGTTCACGGTACTTTGCCACGCACCAAACGGCTGTTCACTGCAACTCAGTTACTGGACTTGCCGGGCACAACGCTGATGCTTCGAATGGATGGTCGGCGCGCTGCACCAGATGGGTTTCCAAACATCTTGCCTGCCTTGGTCTTGGCCATGTCGATCGCCTTGGTCTCCGTTTTGGTTTTGCTGGTGAAAGATTCTCGGCGCCGACTTAAAGCGGAACGCGACTTGGCAGATGCGCTGGCCTTTCGAAAGGCCATGGAAAACTCCTTGGTTACGGGTTTGCGTGCGCGTGATTTGAAAGGTCGAATCACCTATGTGAATCCCGCGTTTTGTCAGATGGTGGGGTTTGAGGCCGAGCAAATCCTAGGCAAGTCGGCGCCCATGCCATATTGGCCTCCCGAGATGGTGGGCGAGTATCAACAACGTCAAGCGGTTCGATTGGCAGGCAACGCACCACCGCGTGAAGGTTTTGAGTCGGTTTTTGTGAGAAAAGACGGTTCGCGTTTTCCGGTCCTTATTTTTGAGGCCCCCTTGATCAATGTCTTGGGGCAACAAACGGGCTGGATGAGTGCATTTTTGGACGTCAGCGAACAACGCCGCATTGAAGAGCTCTCGCGCTCTACTCAAGAGCGCCTGCAGGCCACTGCGCGACTTGCGACGGTGGGTGAGATGGCTTCACTTTTAAGCCATGAGTTGAACCAACCGCTGGCCGCGATTTCAAGTTATGCAACGGGTTCTTTAAACCTGATGCGGCACCCTGAATTCAGCGATACGCCCCCGCCATTGAGCGACCTTCAAATGGCCTTTGAAAGAATTTCTGAGCAAGCAGGCCGTGCTGGGAAGGTCATTAACAGCGTTCATGATTTCGTCCGGCGGCGTGACCAAGACAAAGAGGTCGTTAGCCCCCAAGCCATCATTGATGCTGTGATGCCGCTTGTGCAGTTGCAAGCTCACAAGTTACAGGTTCGCATCGAAACCAAATTGGATGTGCGCCTATCGCCTATTTTGTGTGACCGAACCATGGTCGAGCAAGTCTTGTTGAATTTGGCGCGCAATGGCATGCAGGCCATGGACTACCCCCACTGCCACAAGCGACTCCTCACACTTCAAGTTAAAAGAGCGACACCTGGCGAATCACATGGTTGGGTTGAGTTTTCCGTCATTGACATGGGGATCGGAATTTCGCCAGACATTGCGCAGCAATTGTTCACGCCCTTCTTCACCACCAAGGCAGAAGGCATGGGCCTGGGCCTTAGCCTTTGCCGAACCGTTGTCGAGCAACATGGCGGACGTTTGGAGTTTGAAGCACAAGAGCCCTGTGGCACTCTTTTTCGCTTTACCCTTCCCACAGCCCCTGAGCTGTGAGCAACGCTAAAATCTATTGATGCAACCTGCCCTGAACGCCTGTGTTTTCATCGTTGATGACGATGCCAGTGTTCGTGACGCGATGGCTTGGTTGCTGCGCTCGCGACGACTGATGAGCGAGGCATTTGCAAGTGCCGATGATTTTGAGCGCATGCTGCAAGAGCGCTTTCCAGGTCCCAAAACACCTGTACCCACCCAAGCTGGCTGCATTTTATTGGATGTTCGAATGCCCGGGCAGAGTGGCTTGTCTCTGTTTGAGACGCTCATCGGTAACGGTTTGGCACATACTTGGCCGGTCATTTTTTTAACGGGGCACGCCGATTTGCCAACGGCCGTTGACTGTGTCAAGCGAGGTGCATTTGATTTTTGCGAAAAGCCGTTCTCTGACAACGCTTTGGTTGACCGCGTGGAACACGCCTTGGGTTTGTCCAGTGAGCGTTTGGCGGCGCACCTTCAAAGTGCGGGCTTGGTATCACGCCTGCATGACTTAACCGATCGAGAACGTGATGTGATGCAGCTGGTGGTAGAGGGTTTGGCCAACAAACTCATTGCCGACCAACTTGACATCAGTGTGCGAACGGTTGAGGTTCATCGATCGCGGGTTTTCGAAAAAATGGATGTGAAGTCGGCGGTCGAGTTGGCGAATTTGTTGCGGGAGATTTGAATGCGTTTGAAAGACCACAAGTCTTTGTGTCATTCTTTGGGCGGCCCCTTTGGCTCAGGCTCATTTGGCTTATCAGACTTCAGCTCGCCCTTGTCACGGCCTGAAAACATGGTCCACCAAACAATTGCCAGCAATATCAACAACGCCAACAACGCTTCTAACAAGATCAAACCCATGCATCATCTCCTTGGTTCATGGATTTTAGGCAGCTTCCTTGTTTTAGGTGTTTTCCTTTTGTCGGCATGCTCTTCTCCCGAGAAAAAGCCAACGCCACAAACCGCCATCACACCACCCAAGGCGCCTGTTCTAGACACGGCGACTGCGCCTGAAAATGCGCCCACCGTTTTAATCAAGCCCAAAAGTCGCTGGCTGTTGGCCAGCTGGTCTGACCTTCCTGGCTTTAACGCCGACAACTTCAACGAGGCGTGGGTCGCTTGGCGACAAAACTGTGCCCGAAACCTACCCAACACACAACGCCTTTGTGCCGATGTCAGGCGCTTGGACGGACAGCCTTCCGCATTGCAAAAAGCCTGGGTGATGGAAAACTTTCAACCCTTTCGCGTTGAGCATTTAAATGCCGCCGCCGCGCCCTCCAACGGGCTTTTGACGGCTTATTACGAGCCTGTTTTTGAAGCCTCTCGTACGCCAAGGCCTGGCTTTGAAGTGCCTTTGTATGGCGTTCCCGCCAATTTAAAAGCACGCTCTCCTTGGTTCAGCAGAGAAGAGATTGCCAAATTGCCAGCCGCCCAAGCCGCCCTCAAGGGCAAAGAAATCGCCTACATTGCCAACCCCGTAGATGCCATGGTGCTTCACATTCAGGGGTCGGGGCGCTTGTGGCTTACTGAGCGCGATGGTCGTCGCACCCAAATCAGATTGGCCTTCGCCGGCACCAACGAGCACCCTTATCAAAGCATTGGCCGATGGCTACTTGATCAAAACCTGACCAAAGATGCCACCTGGCCGGGCATCAAGGCTTGGCTTGCTCAAAATCCGCGCAGAACCAATGAGCTCATGTGGCGCAACCCGCGCTTCATTTTCTTCAAAGAAGAAGCCCTTCTCGGCGCCGAGGCGCTTTTGGGCCCTAAAGGCGCAATGGGCGTCCCCTTAACACCAGGACGGTCCATTGCGGTAGATCCGGGTAGTATTCCGTACGGTTCTGCCGTCTGGCTTTCCAGCGGCGGGCCTCAAACCTCATTAAATCGGCTGGTTTTTGCGCAAGATACTGGCAGCGCCATCGTAGGCGCCGTGCGTGCCGACTATTTTGTTGGTTCTGGCGACGCAGCCGGCGAATTGGCCGGTCGTCTTAAACAAGGTATGAACGCATGGGTTTTACTTCCCAGATAGGCCTTGTCGATCTACACTGCGCCTAAATGCTTTTGAAAGTGGCACACCATGAACGCTCCCTTGCCTGAACATTTGCGCCAAGCACTGGCCAATGTCACCCTTGACGACAAATACAGCCTGAAATCAGGTAGAGCCTTCATGAGCGGCGTTCAAGCCCTGGTTCGCTTGCCGATGCTGCAACAAGAGCGCGATGCCTTGGCTGGCAAAAGAACTGGCGCTTTGATCAGCGGCTACCGTGGCTCGCCTTTGGGTGGTTATGACCAGGCTTTGTGGAAAGCCAAGTCTCACCTTGAAAAACACAACATCGTTTTTCAACCTGGCGTCAACGAAGAGCTTGCGGCCACAGCATTGTGGGGTACCCAACAGTTGGGATTTGCGCCGCCAGGCAGTCAAAAACTAGATGGCGTTTTTGGCATTTGGTATGGCAAGGGGCCCGGAGTAGACCGCTGCTCTGACGTTTTCAAACATGCCAATATGGCGGGCACCACGGCGTGGGGCGGTGTCTTGGCCGTCGCTGGTGACGATCACATTGCCAAAAGCTCTACAGCAGCGCACCAAAGCGACCATATTTTCAAGGCCTGTGGCCTGCCAGTGTTCTTTCCTGCTTCTGTTCAGGACGTGTTGGATTTGGGTGTTCACGCCATTGCGCTAAGCCGTTTTGCTGGCGTCTGGTCTGGCATGAAAACCATTCAAGAAATTGTTGAGTCGAGCGCAACGGCCGACATCAACGCCGATCGGGTCAAGATTGTTTTGCCTGAGTTTGAAATGCCCCCTGGCGGCGTTCACATCCGGTGGCCTGATGCGGCCCTTGATCAAGAAGCCCGCTTGTTTGACTACAAATGGTATGCCGCATTGGCCTACATTCGCGCCAATCGTTTGAACCACAACGTCATAGAAGGCCCCAACGACCGCTACGGCATCATGGCCAGTGGCAAGGCCTACAACGATACAAGACAAGCCCTGGTTGATCTGGGTTTAGACACCGATACTTGCCAGCGACTGGGTATTCGGGTTCACAAGGTATCGGTTGTTTGGCCTTTAGAGGCTCAAAGCACACGGGAGTTTGCCAAGGGCCTGAAAGAGATTTTGGTGGTTGAAGAAAAACGTCAAATCATTGAATACCAACTGAAGGAAGAGCTTTACAACTGGCCTGATTCACAACGCCCGCGCATTGTGGGTAAGTTTGATGAACTCGAAGGCGATGACTCCGGCGGCGAGTGGTCTGTACCCAATCCTATGGCGCATCGACTGCTTCGTGCCAATGCTGACCTCACACCCACCTTGATTGCCAAGGCTCTGGCCAAGCGACTCAAAAAACTTGATTTGCCCTCTGATGTGTTGGCACGCATAGATGCTCTGCTAGAGACCATCGACGCCAAGGAGCGCGCACAAAACAGTTTGGTTCTCAATCCATCGGCAGACCGCATGCCTTGGTTCTGCTCTGGTTGTCCCCACAACACCAGCACAAAAGTTCCAGAAGGCTCGCGTGCCATGGCGGGCATTGGCTGCCACTTTATGAGCGTTTGGATGGACCGCAGCACCGTTGGCTTTACGCAAATGGGCGGTGAGGGCACCCCTTGGATTGGCCAGCAACACTTCAGCAATGAAAATCATGTGTTTGCCAACATTGGTGATGGTACTTATTTTCACAGTGGCATCTTGGCTATTCGCCAAAGTATTGCCGCTGGTGTCAACATCACCTACAAAATTTTATACAACGATGCCGTTGCCATGACGGGTGGTCAGCGTGTCGGAGAACGCGCTGAAGGACACACCGTTGTTCAAATTGCGCAAAGCATGCGCGCTGAAGGCGCCATCGTGATCAAAGTGGTCACAGATGAACCCGAAAAGTACGACGGGGTTGCTTTGGCTGAAGGTGTTTTGGTTCATCATCGCGATGAACTTGATACCATTCAGCGTGAACTGCGCGAAGTCAAAGGTTGTACCGTCATTATTTATGACCAAACATGCGCTACTGAAAAGCGCCGGCGCCGCAAGCGAGGCACCATGGTTGATCCGGCCGTTCGCGTGATGATCAATGAGCTGGTGTGTGAAGGCTGTGGCGATTGTGGTGTTCAATCCAATTGTTTGTCTGTTGAACCGCTCGAAACTGAATTTGGTCGCAAGCGAACCATCAATCAAAATACCTGCAACAAAGACACCAGTTGCCTCAAAGGTTTTTGCCCCAGTTTCATCAGCATCGAAGGGGGTCAACTTAAAAAGAAATCCAAAGAGCAGAAGTTCAGTTGGGATTCTTTGCCCGCTTTGCCCTTGCCAGTGGTACCCCATTTAGACAATGCGCATCAGCCCTATGGCGTCGTCGTTGCAGGTGTTGGCGGTACAGGTGTCATCACCATTGGTCAGCTTTTGGGCATGGCCGCACACTTAGACGGTCTAGGCATCGTGACACAAGATTCTGCTGGTTTGGCGCAAAAGGGCGGTGCAACTTGGAGCCATGTTTTATTGGCAAAACACCAAGATCACATTCAAACCACACGCGTGAGCATGGCAGCGGCTGATTTAATTTTGGGCTGTGATCCCATTGTGGCCGCTGGCAAAGAAACTTTGTCTAGGATGATGGCAGGGCGAACTCACGTTGCTTTGAATTCTCACAGCACACCCACTGCTGAGTTTGTTAAGAACACACAGTGGCAAAACCCAGCCGACAGTTGTGCATCTGAAATTGCTTCTGCCGTTGGCATTCAAGGCTTGGCTTCTTTTGATGCCGATCATCTTTCTTCTCAATTGATGGGCGATACGATTTACATCAATCCCATGCTTCTGGGTTATGCCTGGCAAAAAGGCTGGGTGCCTTTGAGCCTTGATGCTTTGAAGCGTGCCATCGAATTGAACGAAGTGGCTGTTGCACAAAATTTAACAGCCTTTGAATGGGGACGCCATGCAGCGCATCAATTGCCTGCCGTTCAAGCGCTGTTAAAACCGCTGCAAATTATTTCGTTTAAAAAACGTGATCGTTTAGAAGATTTGATAGCCACACGCATTGAATTTTTAACAGCGTATCAAAACTCTGCTTATGCCAAACAGTACGAAAGCTTTGTCTTGAAAGTCAAAGCGAAAGAAAGCACTTTAGGTTCTTCTTTGCTGACGGAAACAGTGGCTCGGCAATTGTTCAAATTAATGGCTTACAAAGATGAGTATGAAGTAGCCCGCTTGCATACCGACAAACAGTTCCTAGAACGCGTTAAAACCCAGTTTGAAGGCGATTTCAAGGTTTTCTACCACTTAGCCCCACCCCTCCTTGCCAAACGCAATGAGAAGGGCCAGCTCATGAAACAAAAAATGAGCCCTCACATGTTGTTGGCATTCAAGTTTTTAGCTCAGTTTAAATTCTTGCGTGGCACAGCCTTGGATATTTTTGGTCGCACCGAAGAAAGGCAGACTGAACGTGCGCTGATTCAGGAGTACAAGGATGCCATCGATGAATTATTGGTGTCTCTGAAATCAGAGAACCTTGCCTTGGCCGTCAAAATGGCGAACGTGACTGAACAAGTCAAAGGTTTTGGTCATGTGAAAGAAAAACACTTAGCGGCTGTCATGGTGCAGTGGCAAAACTGCATGGATGCATTCAGAAAAGCAATTTAATTTGAATTCTGAGTTTGTCTTTGTATTCTTCTTTTATATAGATTAATACATAGTAGTAGTAGATAAGGAGAGGCTTGTTCTGTGGACAAGTCTCTTTTTTCTTTATAGATCAATGCATTGAATCATTTTGAAGGGTGTGTACGAGCCTGCTTCTAAGGTGTCATTCAGATATGAACAACTTTAGAAATTAAAATAATGTGTGGATAACCATGCTGTTATCCCAAAACTATCCACATGTTTGTTCATTGACAAGCAACTCATCTTCAAAGTTAGATTTCTGAGGTCAAAAAATTCCAGTCAAGATGTGAAAAGACCAGCCCTAAAATCATCGACCGCTTTGATCAACTCTTCACGCGTATTCATGACAAATGGCCCATGTTGTGCAATGGGTTCGTTCAGAGGCTGGCCTGCTATCAAAAGAATTTTGGCACCAGGTGAGCCTTCAATGACAACACCATTTCCTTCATTTTGAAGGATGGCCATTCTGTGTAAATTAACGGCTGTTTTGATGCCTTCACTGATCACATTGACATGACCACGGTAAACAAACAAGAAGGCGTTGTGAAGGGGGTTCAATGTTTGTTGAAAACAACGCTCAGCTTCAAAATGGATGTCTAAGTAAAGTGGGTTGGTAGGAAACAAGTCAATGGACCTGTGAACTGCACCTTGTACACCGTTGGATTCACCTGAAATGACCCGGACCCTAATGGACTCATGGGGCTGGTATTCTGGGATGGCGTCACTTTGAATATCTTCATAAGCAGGCGAGCACATTTTTTGGGAGGAAGCTAAGTTCAACCAAAGCTGAAACCCCTCCATCACACCTTCTTCTTGTTCAGGCATTTCACTGTGAACAACGCCTCTACCGGCCGTCATCCATTGAACACCACCATTTTGTAAAAGTCCCTCGTGACCGGCACTGTCTTTGTGCCGCATTCTTCCTGCAATCATGTACGTGACGGTTTCAAAACCCCGATGGGGATGATCTGGAAAACCACCACCGTAATCATTGGGATCATCGCTGCCGAAGTTGTCAAGCATCAAGAAGGGATCGAGCCGCCTCTGGTGAGCTTGCGTTAAAACGCGCGTGAGTTTGACGCCATCACCGTCTCGAGTGGCGTGGCCCATGACTTGTTGTTCAACGCGCCGACCCAGAAAAACTTTGTTGTTTGAGCTCATTAAACACTTTTAGAGGCTTGGATAGTCGGTGTAACCAGCAGCCAGTCCGCCATAAAAAGTGGCGCGATCTGGGGTGTTGTAAGGGCCGTTTTGCTTCAACCTTGTGGCCAAGTCTGGGTTGGCAATGAAAGACTTTCCAAAGGCAATTAAGTCTGCACCGTCGGTAATGGCTTGGTCGGCCAAGGCCCTGTCATAGGCATTGTTGAGCATCCAGGCGCCATGGCCGCCGCCTTGTTGATAAGCCTTCTTCAATGCCATGTAGTCAAAGGGTACCTCACCTTGTTGAAAATCACGGGCAGCACCCGTCGAGCCTTCAATGGTGTGCACATAAGCCAGACTTAGAGTACCAAGGAAACTTGCAACGTGCTCAAACAGGGCTTGTGGCGAGGCGTCACTCGCATCGTTGGCTGGTGTGACGGGCGAAATGCGAATACCGCAGCGACCGCCACCAATTTCTTGGCTCACGGCCAGCATCACTTCTTTTAAAAGGCGAGTGCGATTTTCAATGCTGCCACCATAGGCGTCAGTGCGCTGATTGCTGTCAGCTCTTAAAAACTGATCAATTAAATAGCCATTGGCCGCATGCACTTCGATCCCATCAAAGCCAGCATCGATGGCGTTTTTTGCAGCGAGCCGATAGTCTGAAACGATGCCCGGTATTTCAGCCAACTCGAGCGCACGCGGCACCGACGTTGGGACAAAGCTTGGAACGCCATTCTCAATCAGCACCGTTTTTGACTTGGCAACAATGGCCGAAGGCGCAACGGGCGCTTGCCCGTTGGGCTGAAGGCTAGTGTGTGAGATGCGGCCAACGTGCCAAAGCTGCACCACTATTTTTCCGCCTTTGGCGTGCACGGCGGTCGTCACAGCTTGCCACGCTTTGACTTGTTCGGCCGACCATATTCCTGGCACGTCCGCGTAGCCTTGTCCTTGGTGGCTGATGGCTGTTGCTTCTGTGATGATGAGGCCTGCGCCCGTTGCAGGGTTGGCGCGTTGCGCATAGTATTCAGCCATCAGCGCGTTTGCCAGGGCTTGTGGCGCTCGGTTGCGAGTGAGGGGGGCCATCACAATGCGTGAGGCAAGTTGCAGTTGGCCAGCTTGGCAAGGTTCAAATAAGTTTTTCATGACGCAAAGCATAAGGTTTTTCACAGCGCTCTGGTTGGTAATTTGCATTTCTATGGCGGCTGCCGTTTCGCTTGGCATGACCCGTTTTGCATATGCTTTGCTGCTGCCACCCATGCGCGATGACTTGTCTTGGACCTACACCATAGCAGGCAGCATGAACACCTTCAATGCGGTGGGCTATTTAATCGGTGCACTGATCACGCCCCCCATGTTGAAACGTTGGGGCGCGGTCCATGTTTTGATTGGCGGCGCGTTCATGGCTTCTTTGTTGATGGCCTTGACAGGGTTTTTTTCTGAAACGCCCATTCTTTTGCTTCAACGTTTGTTGGCGGGTGTGGTCAGCGCGGCGGTTTTCGTGTCTGGTGGTTTGTTGGCGGCTAGGCTTGGTTCGCACTGGCCTTCGCAGTCGGGTTTGTTGCTAGGCCTTTATTACGGCGGAACAGGCTGGGGAATTGTTTTGTCTGCACTCTTTGTTCCTGCTGCACTGTTGGCGGCAAATGAACAATCGCTTGTTCATCCTTGGGCGTGGGCTTGGTGGGCCTTAGCGTTAGCGTGCTTCGTCATGTCGCTTGTACTTTTTGCCATTCGTTTACCCATGAAAAATGGGACAGCAGAGTTGAAGCCCTTGAACACCCTAGACGATGTACTCGCTCATCAAGCCCGAAAAATGCATTGGCCCGATTGGCTATTTGGGTTAGGAGGGTACGGCCTGTTTGGTGTGGGCTACATTGGTTACATGACCTTTGTTGTCGCCCTCTTGCGCGAGCAAGGCGCAAGCGCATCTCAGATTACTTTCTTCTATGCCTTGCTGGGATTTGCGGTTGTTGCTTCATCCAGAATTTGGGCGGGCTTGTTGAATCGCTACCGAGGCGGGCAGTCCTTGTCGATTTTGAATGCATTGCTGAGCGTGGCCACCGTCATCCCCGTTATCACAAGTGCATGGCCGATGATGCTTGTGTCAGGCTTTTTGTTTGGCGGTGTTTTCTTGTCGGTGGTTGCCTCAACAACAGCCATGGTGAAACACAACCTGGTGCCTTCACAGTGGGCGGCGGGCATTAGCGTTTTTACGGTGATCTTTGCTATCGGACAGATCATTGGGCCCACCATGGTGGGTTGGATTGCCGATGGCCCAGGAGGGCTTCAGCGGGGCCTTCTTTTTTCTGCCGGTGCCTTGCTGTTGGGCGCCGTGTTGGCGTGGCAGCAAAAACCCATTCAGAAAAATTGAAGCGCTTTCAGACGTCGTAGCCAGGATTTTCGCGATTGAGTTTTCGCAACAAAGAGGGCCAAACAAAACTGCCCCCTAGGCCGCCAGTTTGGACCTTCATCACGTGTGCAATGCCCTTCAAAATCTCTGGGTTGACCGCGGTCAGATCGGCTGCGCCGCTTTGACCTGCAAGTGCATCGACTTGAATGCGGCAGGTGTTTTCAAACGTGTACATGCTCAAAAAAGCATCGGCAATGGTTTTGCCAACCGTCAGTAAGCCATGATTGCGCAGCATGAGAAAGTTGGCCTCTCCCAGGTCTTTTTGCAAGCGCGTTTTTTCATCGTCGCGTATCGCAACGCCTTCGTAGTCGTGATAGGCCAGCGAAGCCAAGACAAAAGTGCTTTGCTGGCTGATGGGCAACACGCCTTGCCTTTGTGCGCTCACCGCCACGCCTGCGCGGGTGTGCGTGTGAAGCACACATTCTGCGTCTGGGCGCGCCTCATGCACGGCGCTGTGAATGACGAAGCCTGCGGGGTTGACCGGATAAGGGTTCTCTGCATCCAGTTTGTTGCAATCCATGTCGATCTTTACCAGGCTTGATGCAGTAATTTCATCAAACATCAGGCCATAGGGGTTGATCAGAAAATGATGCTCATCGCCACACACCGAGGGTGGCAATTTGGCGCTGATGTGGGTAAAAACCAAATCGCTCCAACCATACAAAGCAACCAGTCGATAGCAGGCCGCCAAATCGACACGAAGCTGCCATTCATCAGGGTGGCAGCGTTCTTGATGGGTTTGGGCTTGGCTCATGGAATCTCCTGTTGGGGTGTGTTTGGAGCTTAGCGTGAGAGGGCGATAGAGACCAGTCACGCAAGGAACACCTGATGCAGATAAAATCAACCCCCTTGGCCACTGGCCTCTCACGGCGCGAGCAGCGCCGACCTTACGGTGATGGACTGGTGATTTGATGCTTTACCCACAAGAATTTGATGTGATCGTTGTCGGCGGCGGCCATGCTGGCACCGAGGCCGCCTTGGCGTCTGCGCGCATGGGTTGTAAAACCCTCTTGTTGACGCACAACATTGAGACCTTAGGTCAGATGAGTTGCAACCCCTCTATTGGCGGCATTGGCAAAGGCCACCTGCTGAAAGAGGTCGATGCTTTGGGTGGCGCCATGGCCATCGCAACGGACGAGGGCGGCATTCAGTTTCGCATTTTGAACAGCTCCAAAGGCCCTGCTGTGCGCGCTACGCGTGCCCAAGCAGACCGAATTTTGTACAAGGCGGCCATTCGCCGTCGCCTCGAGAACCAAGAAAACCTGTGGTTATTTCAGCAGGCTGTTGACGACCTCATGGTTGAGTCAAACGGCACAGAAGACCGTGTGGTGGGGGCTGTGACGCAAGTGGGCGTTCGCTTCCGATCAAAAACAGTGGTCTTGACGGCAGGCACGTTCCTAGATGGCAAGATCCATGTGGGTCTGGAAAATTATTCGGCCGGTCGGGCAGGAGACCCACCTGCGGTGAGTTTGTCTGCTCGCTTGAAAGAACTTAAGTTGCCACAAGGCCGTTTGAAAACGGGTACACCACCGCGCTTAGATGGCCGCACCATTGACTTTTCAAAGTGCCAAGAACAGCCGGGAGACGGGATGCCTGGTGGCTTGAATGCCGAGGCCGGCGTTCCCGTTTTCAGCTTCATGGGGCGCGCAGACATGCACCCCGCACAGATGCCTTGTTGGATCACGCACACCAACGAGAAAACGCACGACATCATTCGGTCTGGTTTTGACCGAAGCCCCATGTTCATGGGAAAAATAGAAGGTGTTGGCCCAAGGTACTGCCCAAGCGTGGAAGACAAGATCAATCGGTTTGCCGACAAGGACAGCCATCAGATTTTTTTAGAGCCCGAAGGTCTCACGACGCACGAGTTTTACCCCAACGGCATTTCAACCAGTTTGCCATTTGACATTCAATACGCATTGGTTCGCTCCATGACGGGGCTTGAGAATGCGCACATTCTGAGACCTGGCTATGCCATTGAATATGACTATTTTGACCCGCGCTCATTGAAGAGCAGTTTTGAAACGCGCCAAATTGGCGGACTCTTTTTTGCGGGACAAATCAACGGTACAACGGGTTACGAAGAGGCGGCCTCACAGGGCTTGTTTGCTGGCATCAATGCGGCGCTTCAATGTCGATCCTTGTCTGGTGTTGGCAATGACATGGGCGGCTCTTGGTTGCCCAGCCGCGACCAAGCTTATTTGGGTGTGTTGGTCGATGACCT
>CALAGS010000181.1 GCA_937891665.1 uncultured Burkholderiales bacterium
CGATCAATTTCTGGCAAGCCTCGACGGTGGGCACCAAGACCTTACCGCCCATGTGCCCACATTTCTTCACAGATGCCAATTGGTCTTCAAAGTGAACGCCTCCTGCACCCGCAGCGATCATGGCCTTCATCAATTCGAACGCATTGAGCACACCACCAAAACCCGCTTCAGCATCGGCCACGATGGGGGCAAAGTAGTCTGTGTAATCTTTGTCGCCAGGGTTGGTGCCTTTAGACCATTGAATTTCATCAGCACGGCGAAAGCTATTGTTGATGCGCTCGATCACCTTTGGCACAGAGTCCACGGGATACAGCGATTGATCGGGGTACATGGAAGCGTTGGAGTTGTTGTCAGCAGCTACTTGCCAGCCAGACAAATAAATGGCCTTGATGCCAGCCTTGACTTGTTGCATGGCTTGACCACCGGTCAGTGCGCCTAAACAATTGACATAGGGTTCGGTGTGGAGCATGTCCCAGAGCTTCTCTGCACCGCGGCGAGCCAAGGTGTGCTCGATGGGAAAAGAGCCGCGCAAGCGCACGACATCTGCTGCGGTGTAGCCGCGCTTGATACCCTTCCAACGGGGGTTGGTGGCCCAATCTTTTTCCAATGCGGCAACTTGTTGCTCACGACTCAGTTGTTCAACGATATTTTGTGGCATGAGGATTTCCTTCGAGGTGGTTGATGGAGAGGCCAAAGAACACTTTATAAATCTTAGGCACCGAGGAAATTCTAAGTCTTATATAAGACTTTTAAAATATTCGATATCTTATACAAGACATTTATTTATTCCTTAAATATCAATAGCTTATGATCTTATTTTCTCATAGTGAAATATTATTTCTCATATTGAGAAAAAATGATGCAATGCAACAAGTCATTATTTCGTATTGTGAAAACAAATTTCAATATCAAACCGCATGCTCAACAAGAATTCAAAACATCAAGCACACCTGTCAGTCAAATACGAACGCGCTGAGAGAGGGATATCTACAACAGCAAGGGGAAAAAATCTTCACTTCCCCTAGGAAACAGCGTGTTTCTCCAGTAGCATGCGCTCAGCCGGATAAATAAGTTTCCGGCTGCGAACCAACTTCCGTCCTAAGGAATTTCAAAATGGCAACTGCAAAAAAATCTCCGGCAAAAAAAGCTGCTCCTGCAAAAAAGGCAGCACCCGCCAAAAAAACCGTAGCGAAAAAAGCTGCTCCCGCAAAAAAGGCTGCTCCAGCTAAAAAAGCTGCGCCAGCCAAGAAAGCTGCTCCAGCTAAAAAGCCAGCAGCAAAAAAGGCCCCCGCTAAAAAGCGCACCCCAAATGCTGCTTTTATGAAGGCTTTAACACCAAGCGCCGCATTGGCTGCTGTGGTGGGTGCAGCGCCTCTGCCACGTACAGAAGTCGTGAGCAAGTTGTGGGTCTACATCAAGAAGCACGGCCTACAAGACAGCGTCAACAAGCGCAACATCAACGCCGATGACAAGCTGAAAGCCATCTTTGGCAAAGCTCAGGTCACCATGTTTGAATTGGCTGGCTTGATCGGCAAACACCTGAAGTAATTCGGTGTTTACCAAATGAAAAAAGCCGGGTCACCCCGGCTTTTTTTTGGCCCCATGGCAACTCACTTCGTCTTCAAGGCATTTTGCGTGATGGCAGATAAAGTCACGCGAGTTGTGATGGCTTCGGGGTCAAGCATGATTTCTATGAGGGTGCCTTGGTTCCGCGCCAATGCTTCTGTGAGTGCTGGCTCGAACTCTTCTGTTTTCGAAATACGCACACCCTCATAGCCATAAGCTTTGGCCAAATTGGCAAAATTTGGATTGTTCAGGTGAGAGCCCATGTTGTGGGTTGGAAAATCTCTTTCCTGATGCATCCTGATCGTGCCGTACATGCCGTTGTTCAAAAGAACCACAATTGTTTTGGCGCCATGCTGAGCAGCAGTGGCAAGTTCTTGACCATTCATGAGGAAATCACCATCGCCTGCAATGGTGAAGACAACCCGGCCCGTCAGCACCGCCGCCGCAATGCCTGCAGGCACGCCATAACCCATGGCACCTACAGTGGGGGCCAACTGTGTTTTAAAACCCTTGCTGATGCCGTGGTGCTTGTAATACCGGTGCACCCAACTGGCAAAATTGCCTGCGCCATTGGTCAGCACCGCATCCGCAGGCAAATGGCGCTGTAGAACAGAAATAACTTCGGGCATGTTGACAAGGCCTTGGGCGGAGTCTGCGGGCAAGCCAGCCAAGGTCTGCGGTTGTGTGTTGGCGAGGTAGTCTGCGTTGGCTTGTGCCGCCCAATCGGCCCAAGGCACACTGTGCGGCGCAGTCAGAACTTCTAGGCTGCGAGCTGCGGCATTCATGCTTGCACAAATGGCCAAATCTGCGTGGTAAACGCGATTCAACTCTTCAGCGCTGGCATGAATGTGCACCAACTTTTGTTTGGGTTTTGGAACTTCTAACAAGGTGTAACCGCTGGTGGTCATTTCGCCTAAGCGCGGGCCAATGGCGATGATCAGATCGCTGTCCTTGATGCGTTGCGCCAATTTTGGGTTGATACCAATGCCGACATCCCCTGCATACAAGGGGTGAAAATTGTCAAAAGTGTCTTGAAAACGAAACGCATTGCCAACGGGCAGTTGCCAATTCTCAGCAAAGCGCTGAAGGGCTTGCGCTGACTGTGGCGTCCACCCTCCTCCCCCAGCAATCACGAAAGGCCGTTGCGCCTGCAACAGCATTTCACGCAACTCACGCAAGCTGCCAGGATCACTCCAAGCCTGAACGGGCTCAAGTTTCGGTAGCGGCCTCGAAGAGACCTCATGGGTCAGCATGTCCTCAGGCAAGACAAGCACAACAGGGCCAGGACGGCCATTCATGGCCGTGGCAAAGGCGCGGGCGACGTACTCCGGAATTCTTTTGGCATCGTCGATTCGCTCTACTCGTTTGGCCATGCCTTTGGTGCTCGGGCCAAAGAAGGAACAAAAGTCGACCTCTTGAAAAGCTTCACGGTCGCGGGTTTCAGTGGCCACATCCCCCACAAACAAGACCATGGGGGTGGAATCCTGAAACGCCGTGTGAACGCCAATCGAGGCATTGGTGGCGCCAGGGCCTCGGGTTACAAAACAAACCCCTGGACGGCCCGTTAAACGGCCTTGCGCATCTGCCATGAAGGCGGCTCCGCCCTCTTGCCGGCAGGTGACAAACTGAATTTGGTCCTGGTACTTGTGAAAACCATCGAGAGCAGCCAGGTAGCTTTCCCCTGGAACCCCAAAGGCGTGGGTCACGCCTTGAGCAATAAGGCACTCAACCAGGAGGTGCCCCCCTATCTGAGATGAAGACGCAACTTCTTGCAGTTTGACTTTTTGATCGCTCATAGGGCCTCTTGTAGTGATGGCCGAATGATACTTTCAAAGCGCCAAAGACATCCGCCCTTGGCAGCTTGTTTAACTCACAACCCGATCGAATTTAAAGACGCCAGGCTCATTGACGGGGTCGACATCGACAGGAATGACCGACTTGGGTAAGAACTTGCCTTCCAAAAGCAACTTGGACAAGGGGTTTTCAATCCGCTGCTGAACGGCGCGTTTAAGGGGCCGTGCACCAAACACAGGATCGAATCCCACTTTGGCCAACTCGGCCACAGCAGCAGTCGAAACCTCCAAATGCAAATCCATCTTGGCCAATCGGGCTTCCAAGATTTGAAGTTGAATTTTGGCAATCGACTCAATGTGCTTAGCATCCAAGCTATGGAAGACCACCGTTTCATCAATTCGATTTAAAAATTCAGGTCGAAAATGATTTTTAAGTTCGCCCCAAACAGCGTCTTTGATGTCTTCTCTGGGTTCGCCCACCATGGACTGAATGAGGTGTGCGCCAATATTCGAAGTCATCACAATGACGGTGTTTTTAAAGTCGACTGTGCGGCCTTGGCCATCTGTGAGGCGGCCATCGTCTAATACTTGTAACAGCACATTGAACACATCGGGATGCGCCTTCTCAACCTCGTCCAACAGCAGCACAGAATAGGGCTTGCGACGAACCGCTTCGGTTAAGTAGCCGCCCTCTTCGTAACCCACATACCCAGGCGGGGCACCAATGAGCCGCGCCACAGAATGCTTCTCCATGAACTCGCTCATGTCCATGCGAATGAGGTGATCTTCGCTGTCAAATAAGAACCCCGCCAGAGCTTTGCACAACTCTGTTTTGCCAACGCCTGTGGGGCCAAGGAATAAAAAAGAGCCCGTGGGTCTTTGCGGGTCTGACAGGCCCGAACGCGAACGGCGAATGGCATGGGAGACAGCCGCAATGGCCTCGTCTTGCCCCACCACGCGCTCGTGCAACTTAACTTCCATTTGCAACAATTTCTCGCGCTCACCCTGCATCATTTTGGACACGGGAATGCCGGTGGCACGGCTGACAACTTCTGCAATTTCTTCGGCGCCCACTTGGGTGCGAAGCAGCCTTGGCGCAGCGCCTGCGACAGGATTGAGCTCATTGGCTTGCGTTTCTTTGAGAAGCTTTTCGAGCTCTGGTAACTTGCCGTATTGCAGTTCGGCCACTTTGTTGAAATCGCCCTTTCGAGTGAGCTCTTCAATTTGCTGGCGCAGTTGGTCAATTTTTTCGCGAACGTTTTGACTGCCCTGTGCCTGGGCCTTTTCTGTCTTCCAAATTTCTTCCAAATCGGCAGCTTCTTTTTTCAAGCTGACGATTTCTTCTTCGATCAAGCCCAAACGTTTTTGCGAGGCTTCATCGGTTTCTTTTTTAACGGCTTCGCGTTCAATTTGAAGTTGAATCAAGCGCCTGTCTAGCTTGTCAATCACTTCGGGTTTTGAATCAATTTCAATTTTGATTTTGGAGGCGGCCTCGTCAATCAGGTCGATGGCTTTGTCGGGTAAAAATCGATCTGTGATGTAGCGATGGCTGAGTTCGGCCGCCGCCACAATGGCAGGATCGGTGATGTCAACGCCATGGTGAATTTCATATTTTTCTTGCAGGCCGCGCAAAATGGCAATGGTAGCCTCCACACTGGGCTCACCCACCAAAATCTTTTGGAAGCGCCGTTCTAGCGCGGCATCTTTTTCAATGTATTTGCGGTATTCATCGAGGGTGGTGGCGCCTACGCAATGCAACTCACCACGTGCCAAGGCAGGTTTGAGCATATTGCCTGCGTCCATCGCGCCTTCAGCCTTGCCAGCCCCCACCATGGTGTGCAATTCATCGATGAACACGATGGTCTGACCTTCATCTTTGGCCAACTCATTCAGCACTGATTTCAGACGCTCTTCAAATTCACCTCTGAATTTAGCACCCGCCAGCAAGGAAGCCATGTCCAAGGACAAGACACGCTTGCCTTTCAATGAATCTGGGACCTCACCGGCCACAATGCGCTGGGCCAAGCCCTCCACAATGGCGGTCTTGCCGACACCTGGCTCGCCTATCAGCACAGGATTGTTTTTGGTTCTGCGCTGCAAGACCTGAATGGCACGACGAATTTCATCGTCTCGACCAATGACCGGATCGAGCTTACCCATGCGAGCGCGCTCTGTGAGGTCCATGCAGTATTTTTTGAGAGACTCACGCTGGCCTTCTGCATCAGCGCTGTTCACGCTTTGCCCGCCTCGAACTGCATCCACGGCAGTTTCTAAACTTTGACGGCTTAAACCTGCAGCCTTCGCCGCGCGCGTCAATTCAGACTTGCCATCGGCAAGGGCCAACAGAAAGAGTTCGCTGGCGACAAACGCATCCCCCCTTTTGAGGGACTCTTTTTCGGCAGCCTGCAACAATTTGACCAATTCAGGCCCAACCTGTACTTGATCTTGACCAGTGACCTGTGGCAATCGCTCAACCGCAGCACTGGCCGCTGACATCAGGGCTGTCATATTGACACCGGCCCTCTGAAGCAAGGCCTTGGGGCCGTCTTGCTGATGCAACATGGCCAACAAAACGTGCGCGGGGTCGATGTAAGCGTGATCCTTGGCCAAGGCCAAGCTCTGCGCATCGCCCAGTGCTTCTTGAAACTTAGTGGTTAGTTTGTCCATTCGCATCGAAAACTCCTGTTGCTGATCATTTTGGGTCGATCAGGCTATTTTTCAAGTGCTCGCTGCAATTGAGCTTTGCAAGCCATCTATGGCTCTAAAATGGCCTCATGAATATTCACCAGATGTCGGTCCAATATGACGAACGTCAAGATCGCTTGGCGCTCAGGGTCAGCAACCAAGACAACCAAGAATTCAGGCTGTGGCTCACACGGGCCATGACCTTGCGTTTGTTGCCTCATTTGCAAGCCTCGGTGGTTCAACTAGAAGCCCGCGACCCCCAGGTCATGGCCACAGACACCACAGCTCAGCAAATGCTGGCTGAATTGAAACGTGAGAATTTTCTGGCGCAAGCCGACTTCTCTACCCCCTTCGTTTCAGAAAACCTCAACTTGCCGCTGGGCGAGACGCCCATGCTGGTCACAGACGTACAGCTCAATTTGCACAACAGCGGCGGCCTAAACTTGTTGTTTCAAGATAAAAGCGGCGCCAGCGCCAGCGGTGCATCGTGTGAATTCAATTTACAGGCGGCTTTGTTGCATGGCTTGTTGCACCTCATTGAGCAGTCTCTCAAGAAGGCACAGTGGCAGCAACCCGATTTCTCGCAACGCTCAGAGCACCTTGAATCAGCGCAGTCAGAGCGCCCAAGCTACAGGCACTGACCCGAAGTGAAAACTTAAGCCACGTTGCGCGATTGAATGCCCCAACGGGCCAAGGCAGCGTCATCAGTCACTCTTGCGTCCACCCACTTTGCACCCTCTGGTGTGGCTTCTTTTTTCCAGAAGGGTGCCTGCGTTTTCAGGTAATCCATGAGAAATTCACAGGCCTTGAAACTCTCGCCACGGTGCGCAGAAGAGACCACCACCAAGACAATTTGATCAGCAGGTTTTAACTCACCCACGCGGTGAATGACATGGGCTTGGTAGAAGTCAAAGCGTTGATGGGCTTCGTCAATCATGGCCTCAATGGACGATTCTGTCATGCCAGGATAATGTTCAAGTTGCATCGAGAGAATTTGGTCAGCGGCATTGCCCGACAACATGCGGGTGTCGCGCACAGTGCCCACAAAACTGCAAATGGCACCCACCCTTAAATCACCTGCTCGAATCTGATCCAATACTTGAGACACATTGAAGTCTTCGGTTTGAATAACAACGCGTGCAATCACGTTTCATCCTCCAGTGACAGGCGGGAAAAATGCTAACTCGGCGTTTTCTTGAAGCATTGCATCTTCATTGACCATGACCTGATTCAAGGCCAAGCGAACAGAACGCTCACGACTCAAACAAGCATAGGCACCCCCTCGATTCAGCAATTCATCGCGCACTTGGCCCGCATTGATTGCTGTGGTGTGCAGCTCTTCTTGCGAATGGCCAATGGTCTCGCGCAATGATGCAAAGAAGCGCAAAGTGATCTTCATTGAAGCCACTCAGAGAAAGGATAGAAATCAACCAAGTCACCCGATTGAATGGCGTTGGAACCTGGATTGTCAACCACCCCATCGCCCCACACCACCGAGGTTAGAACACCTGAGCTTTGATTGGGAAACAGGTCTAAGCCACCCTGTGAATTTCGCTTCACTCGCAAAAACTCTCTGCGCTTGTCGGGCTTGGGGATGTCAAAGTTAGCCTTCAACTGAAGGGGCTCGGTATTTACTTTGGAAACACCCTGAAGGGCCAATAAAAACGGTCTGACCAAGAGTTGAAAAGTGACAAAGCTTGAAACAGGGTTGCCAGGCAATCCCATGAAAAAGGCTGAATGATCAGAAGCCTGTGATTGGAGAAAACCAAATGCAAAAGGCTTACCAGGCTTCATTGAAATTTGCCACAAATTCAAGCCGCCCAGTGTCTCCACCGCAGGCTTAACATGATCTTCTTCACCCACTGAAACCCCGCCGCTGGTCAACACCAAATCGTGGTGCAAAGCAGCATCACGCAGGACTGACAAAGTTGCTTCAAACTTGTCGGGCACGATGCCTAGGTCTGTCACTTCACACCCCAGCCGAACAAGCAAGGCACGCAAGAAAAACCGGTTGGAATTGTAAATTGCACCGGGCCGCATGTTCTCGGGCGTAACATCGCCGGGCATGACCAATTCATCGCCTGTAGAAAATAAAGCCACGCGAGGTTTTCGCGTGACTTCCAGTTGGGCCAAACCAATGCTGGCGGCCAAACCCAAACCTGCAGGATCGAGTCGCGTGCCTTTTGGCAAAACCACGGCACCTTGAGACACATCTTCACCACTTCGGCGAATCCACTGCCCTAAACCAGGTACCGTGTTAACCACAATGACGGGCACACCTGTCGCCGCATTTTCAGTTGAGGTGACTTGTGCATCCTCTTGCATGACCACCGCATTGGCACCCGGTGGAATGGGTGCGCCAGTGAAAATACGCGCAGCTTCACCCGGGCTCAAAGCATGACCGTGCTGACCCGCAGGTATGCGTTGCGTGACTTTTAAGCTTGCGCCCGAATGCACGACATCTTCAACCCGCACAGCATAGCCATCCATGGATGAATTGTCTTGTGGCGGCACTTGCAAACCAGACACCAGGTCATGCGACAAAACACGGCCATCCGCTTCAAAAGTGTTAACCCATTCGGTTTGAGTCAAGACAGAAACCTCTTTGAGGACAAAGCTCAAAGCTTCGTCCAAAGACATTAAGGGCGGTCGCTGGGTGGCCTTGTTGTCAGTCATAAGTTCAGTCGCAATGTTTCGCAATGTAGGCTTTGACGGCATCGACCGATTTGGGCATGACCAGCACGCGTTTGGGCAATGCTTCTATGCCTTCAAATTTTGAGGGGCGATCGGGTTCGCGGCCTAAAGCTTCCACCAAGGTGGCGGCAAATTTGATGGGCAATGCTGTTTCTAGCACCAACATGGGAACACCGGGTTTTGCCAAAGGCACGGCCACCTTCAAACCATCTGCGGTGTGCGTATCCACCATGATGTGATTGTCAGCATACACATTTTGAATGGTTTGCAGTCGATCGGCATGGGTGCTCTTGCCGCTCAGGAAACCAAATTGAGTTTTGGCTTGCGCAAATAGGGGGTCTTGCCCTAAATCAAATTGGCCTGTTTGGTTCAATTGATCGTGAAATAGATGCTTCACGCGGACTGCGTCGCGATTGAGCAAATCAAACACAAAGCGCTCAAAGTTGCTGGCCTTGGAGATGTCCATGGAGGGGCTGGATGTCTCATGGGTATCGGCAGAGCCTCGCACACGGTAGACACCCGTTCTAAAGAACTCATCGAGAACATCGTTTTCATTGGTGGCCACAATAAGATGCTCGATGGGCAGGCCCATCATGCGGGCCACATGGCCTGCGCACACATTGCCAAAGTTGCCACTTGGCACACTGAAGCTGACTTTTTGCGTGTCATTTTGCGTGGCTTGAAAATAGCCCGCAAAGTAATACACCACCTGCGCTAACAAGCGCGCCCAATTGATGGAGTTGACCGTGCCAATTTTGTACTTGCGCTTAAACTCCAGATCGTTGCTCACGGCCTTGACAATGTCTTGGCAATCATCGAACACGCCTTGTATGGCAATGTTGTGAATGTTGGCATCGAGCAAGCTGAACATTTGCGCTTGCTGAAAAGGACTCATTCGGCCCTCTGGGCTGGTCATGAAGACACGCACCCCTTTTTTGCCGCGCATGGCGTATTCGGCCGCACTGCCTGTGTCTCCGGAAGTTGCACCGAAGATATTGAGTTCAGCATTGCGCCGAGTGAGTTCGTACTCAAACAAGTTGCCAAGCAACTGCATGGCCATGTCTTTGAAGGCCAATGTGGGGCCGTTGGAGAGGGCCTCTAAGTAAATGCTAGTGCCAGGTGCGGATTTGGTTTTAAGCGCCTTTAAGGGCACGATTTCACGGGTTCCAAAGCTGGCTTCAGTGTAGGTTTTTTCGCACAAGGCCCGCAAATCCTTGGCAGGAATGTCATCGATGTACAAAGACAATACTTCAAAGGCCAGAGCGGCATAGCCCTGTGTGTTGAGAACCTGACGCAAATGACCCAACTGTGCCGCCGATATTTGCGGGTAGGCTTCAGGCAGGTACAAGCCGCCATCAGGGGCCAAGCCTTCTAGCAAAATTTCGCAAAACCTTTTTCGGTCTGCATGACCGCGGGTTGACAAATAACGCATCAGTTCAATTCTTCCTTGCGAATTTTTGTAATGGGTGCCATCACGGTTGGCAACGCTTGCATTTGCGCCAACACTTCGTTCATCTTGCCTTCAACGGTGTCGTGCGTCAGGATAATCACATCGGTTTGATTTTCTCCCGCTTGACTCACTTGGTCTGCCTCACGCTGAAGCACGGCATCGATGCTGATGTTGGCGTCGGCCAACAGACTTGTGAGCTTGGCCAGCACACCTGCTTCGTCGGCTACTCGCAAGCGCAAGTAATAACTGGTGATCACATCGGACATGGGCAAAATCTTCAAGTTGCTCATGGCATTGGGCTGGAAAGCCAAATGCGGCACTCGGTTCAATGGATCGGCCGTGTGCAGTCGCGTGATATCGACCAAGTCGGCAATGACCGCACTGGCTGTGGGTTCAGAGCCGGCACCTTTGCCGTAATAAAGCGTGGTGCCAACCGCATCGCCTTGCACCATCACGGCATTCATAGCGCCTTCCACATTGGCAATGAGGCGTTGTGTTGGCACCAAGCTTGGGTGAACACGCAACTCAATACCTGCTTCGGTGCGCTTGGTGATGCCTAGCAACTTGATGCGGTAGCCTAACTGCTCGGCGTATTTAATATCGGCGGCTCCCAGCTTGGTAATGCCTTCGATGTACGCCTGGTCAAACTGAACAGGAATGCCAAAGGCCAATGCGCTCATGAGGGTGACTTTGTGAGCAGCGTCCACACCTTCAATGTCGAAAGTGGGGTCGGTTTCGGCATAACCCAAGCGCTGCGCCTCTTGAAGGACCACATCAAAGTCCAAACCTTTTTCGCGCATTTCGGAAAGAATGAAATTGGTCGTGCCATTGATGATGCCAGCCACCCATTGAATTCTGTTGGCTGTTAAGCCTTCACGCAGCGCTTTGATGATGGGAATGCCACCCGCAACGGCGGCTTCAAATGCCACCATCACACCTTTGGCACGGGCGGCTTCAAAAATTTCGGTGCCATGAACTGCCAACAATGCTTTGTTGGCAGTGACCACATGCTTGCCGGCCGCAATGGCTTCTAGCACCAGTGCTTTGGCGATGCCGTAGCCGCCAATGAGTTCCACCACAATGTCGATATCAGGGTTGGCAATGACTTGGCGCGCATCGCTGACCACTTTGACATGGGGGGCACACAAAGCTTGGGCTTTGGCAACATCCAAATCGGCCACCATGCTAATTTCAATGCCACGTCCAGCACGGCGTTTGATTTCCTCTTGGTTGCGCTGTAACACATTGAATGTGCCACTGCCTACGGTGCCCATGCCTAACAGGCCAACTTGAATCGGTTTCATTGTTTACTCACTTATACGGCTGTACCAAAACGCTGCCGCGCTTTTTCTAAAAACTTGGCCAAGCGTTCGATGGCCTCGCGCAAATCGTCCAAATGGGGCAAGAACACAATTCGGAAATGATCTGGTGTTGACCAATTAAAACCTGTGCCTTGAACCAACATGACTTTGGTTTCTTGTAAGACTTCAAGAAAGAACTGCTGGTCGTCCTTGATAGGGTAAATTTTGGGGTCTAGCTTTGGAAACATGTAAAGCGCAGCTTTAGGCTTCATGCACGAGACCCCTGGAATGGCGTTAATGAGTTCGTAGGCCAAGTCGCGCTGCTTGCGCAAACGCCCTCCTTCGTTGACCAATTCATTGATGCTTTGATGGCCGCCCAATGCCGTTTGAATGGCCCACTGGCCCGGCACGTTGGCGCAAAGACGCATGTTGGACAACATGTTCAAGCCTTCAATGTAGTCTTGGGCTGGTCGCTTGTCACCAGTGACAATCATCCAGCCTGCGCGGTACCCGCATGACCGATAACTCTTAGACAGAGAGTTAAAGGTCAACGTCAAAACATCTTGGCTCAAACTGGCAATGGGGGTGTGCTTTAGATCATCGTACAAAACTTTGTCGTAGACCTCATCTGCAAAAATGACCAAGCCGTGGGCTCTGGCAATTTCTACAATGCCATTCAGAATAGCGTCTGAGTACAAAGCACCCGTGGGATTGTTGGGATTGATGACCACAATGCCCTTGGTCTTAGGTGTAATTTTGGCGCGAATGTCGTCCAAATTGGGCGTCCATCCTTTGTCTTCATCGCACACATAATGCACAGGCGTTCCACCCGACAAACTGGCAGCCGCTGTCCACAACGGATAGTCGGGTGCAGGCAACAAAAGTTCGTCGCCGTTGTCTAACAAAGCATTGGTGGCCATCACGATCAGTTCGCTGGCGCCGTTGCCTAAATAGATGTCATCTAAGGTGACGCCCTTGATGCCCTGCTTTTGTGTCTCGTGCATGACGGCCTTGCGGGCACCAAAAATACCTTTGCTGTCGGAATAACCTGCAGAGTTGGGCAGGTTTCGGATCATGTCTTGCTGAATTTCCTCAGGCGCATCGAAACCAAACACGGCCAAATTGCCAATGTTGAGCTTGATGATCTTGTGGCCCTCTTCCTCCATTTGTCTGGCGTGGTCCATGATGGGCCCGCGAATGTCATAACAAACGTTGGCAAGTTTGGCTGATTTTTGGATAGTTTTCAAAATCCCTCCGAGGGGTGTTGTCGCTTGGGAAAACCTATAATTTGACCACAGAACTGGCCCTTTTTAAGAAACTCCCAAGCATGAAACTTCATCCTGATGTCAGCAATGGCTTCTCCATCCAAAGCTACAGCGACGAAGGCGTGGTTGTGAACGGAAAATGCCAAGTTGGCCCCTTGCTTTTGTGCTCGGTTCAAGGACCCAAAAAATGGTCTGCCGAAAGTTTTGAGTCTCTCACTCAGGCGTCTTTCGACGAAATCCTGCCGTTCACCCCAGAGTTGGTCTTATTTGGCAGCGGGAAGCGCATTCAATTTCCAGCACCCAAATTGCTCCAGGGCCTATTCCAGCAACGAATCGGATTGGAAACCATGGACAACGGCGCTGCTTGCCGTACATTCAATGTCTTGGCTGGGGAGGGTCGGCATGTGGTCTTAGTCCTGATACCCGCATTGACCAGCTAATTGAACTGTTTTCAGGTCATTTAAAAAACGCACAGGGTTTCGGTTTAAAATATCAGATTGCCGCCGCAGTGTCGCTCCGTCAGGGGTTCATTGGCCATGCGGTTCATTTCAGTCACGCGAGATTAGTTCTATGGCGATCGTTGTTAACAAACCCCTCCCCGAATTTGAAGCAAACGCAACGGGCGGACTCAAGGTTTCAAACACATCTCACAATGGCAAAATCATGATTTTGTACTTCTATCCGAAGGACAACACGCCTGGTTGCACCACTGAGGCCATGCAATTTCGCGACAAATTCAAAGATTTCGCCAAAGCGGGTGCTACAGTTTTTGGTGTTTCTCGTGACAATATGAAGTCACACGATGACTTTAAAACCAAACTTGAGCTGCCCTTCGAATTGATTGCAGACACAGAAGAGAAAATGTGTCACATGTTTGGCGTCGTTAAAAACAAAATCATGTACGGCAAAAAAGTCAAAGGCATCGAGCGCAGCACCTTCCTGATTGGCCCCGATGGCCTGGTCAAAGAAGAATGGCGTGGCCTCAAAGTGCCTGGACACGTTGAAGACGTTTTAAAAGCCGTCAAAGCGCTCAAAAAAGCCGCATAATGGCAACATGCCGCTGATAAACAGCCCCATTTATTCTTACCCTAGCAAAGCCGCCTCGGCCTCAAGGCGGCTTTTTCTTTGCGTCAACACTTTTCACATTTCTACTGAGGCCTTGATTTATGCCACTGCCACCCGCACCAACACAGCGCGCTTCTTTGCTCGCCACAAAAAACATTGCTAAATTTGAAAAAATATCGGCACCCCCTCCTCCCTTAAGCAGTGAACTTGCATCAGCCAAAAAACCTGCGGCAAAAAAGCAGTTGGATGACCATCCTCTGAACTTGGCCCCTCTGTACCCCTCTGAACTTGCGCCTGCCAGTACAGCGCCCAGCAACCGCGCGCCAATGCCTGTCGCTTCCAAAAAACCAAAAGCTACCAAGAAGAACAACGCCCCCACCAAATTGTTTGTGCTAGACACCAATGTGCTCATGCACGACCCGATGTGCCTTTTCCTGTTTGAAGAACACGACGTCTACTTGCCCATGATTGTTCTGGAAGAACTGGACAGCCATAAAAAAGGCATGACCGAAGTGGCCCGAAATGCCAGACAAACCAGTCGATCTCTCGATGCCTTGGCAGCCACACTTGGATCGGACATGAAACTAGGCCTGCCCTTGAATGGCACGGGTCACATTGAAGCCCAAGGCAAGCTTTTCTTTCAGACCCAAATCATGGACGTGACCTTGCCCATGAGTTTGCCTCAAGGCAAAGCAGACAACCAAATCTTAGGTGTGGTCCAAGCCCTTGTTAACCTGCACACCCCCAGAGAAGTGGTCCTGGTGTCCAAAGACATCAACATGCGCGTCAAAGCCAGAGCCTTGGGGTTGGCGGCAGAGGATTATCAAAACGACAAAGTATTGGAAGACGGCGACCTGATGTATTCAGGGGCCTTGGCATTGCCCGCCGACTTTTGGAATCGTCATGGCAAAGCCATTGAAAGTTGGCAACAAGGCAGTCACACTTTTTACCGATTCAGTGGTCCCTTGGTTCCCAGCTTGCTCATCAACCAATTTGTTTACTTAGAAGCACCCGGAGAGCCTAGCTTGTATGCCCGCGTCACGGAAATTAGGGGCAAAACAGCGGTCTTGAAAACACTCAAAGATTTTGGGCATGCCAAAAATGCCATTTGGGGCGTACTGACTCGCAATCGCGAACAGAACTTTGCCATGAACATGCTGACCGATCCAGAAATTGACTTTGTCACCTTGGCTGGAACGGCAGGCACAGGTAAAACACTCATGGCTTTGGCAGCGGGTCTCACTCAAGTGCTAGACGACAGGCGTTATACAGAAATCATCATGACCCGCGCCACAGTGAGTGTGGGCGAAGACATTGGCTTTCTGCCAGGTACTGAAGAAGAAAAGATGGGACCATGGATGGGCGCCTTAGACGACAACTTGGAGTTTTTGGCCAAGGGTGATGGCGGCAATGCCGGCGAGTGGGGCCGTGCAGCCACCACTGAACTCATTCGAAGCCGCATCAAAATCAAAAGCATGAACTTCATGCGCGGCCGAACCTTCATGAACAAATACGTGATCATTGACGAGGCGCAAAACTTAACGCCCAAGCAAATGAAAACCTTGATCACACGGGCAGGCCCCGGCACCAAAATCATTTGCATGGGTAACTTGGCGCAAATTGACACGCCCTACCTCACAGAAGGCTCGTCGGGCTTAACCTACGCCGTCGATCGTTTTAAAGGCTGGGCGCATGGCGGCCACATTACGCTGGCGCGTGGTGAGCGCTCAAGGCTGGCCGACTTTGCCAGCGAAGTACTTTAAGGCTTGTGGCGTGGTGATTTAATAATCACCACTGCCCCCGCCTGAAGCCAAGCTTTCAAAGCGCGTTAAAGGTTTCAGGAAAGTTAAGCGAACGGCGCCAGTCGGGCCGTTTCGCTGTTTGCCGATGATGATTTCTGCAACGCCTGGATCTTTTGAGTCTTTGTTGTAATAGTCATCACGGTAAATGAACATGATGATGTCAGCATCTTGTTCAATGGCGCCCGACTCTCGCAAGTCACTCATCATGGGCCGCTTGTCGGTTCTTTGCTCCACGCCGCGATTGAGCTGAGACAAAGCAATGACAGGACATTGAAGCTCTTTGGCCAACATCTTAAGGCCCCTAGAAATTTCGCCTAACTCAGTGGCGCGGTTTTCACCATCTCCGCCAGAAGAACCGGTCATGAGCTGCAAGTAGTCCACCACAATCAAGCCTAGCTTGCCACATTTGCGCGCTAAGCGACGTGCATTGGCTCGCAACTCACTGCTTGTGAGTCCTGCCGTTTCATCAATGTGCAGGGAAACAGTTCTGAGACGCTCAATGGCATCTGTGAGGCGTGGCCATTCTTCATCGGTTAGCTTGCCAGTACGCAAGTGCCCTTGATCGATTCGACCTATGGAACCCACCACGCGCACCGCCAATTGAGCGGCGCCCATTTCCATTGAAAATACGGCCACGGGCAAGCCTTCGTTCAAGGCAACGTGCTCGGCAATGTTGATGGCAAATGCGGTTTTGCCCATGGAAGGACGTGCCGCCAACACCACCAAATCACCAGCTTGCAAACCTGAGGTCATGCGGTCTAGATCGTAGAACCCCGTAGGCACCCCGGTGATGTCGTTGGGGTTGTCGGCCATCTCTTGTACGCGGTCCATGAGGTCGACCACCAAGGTGTCCATGGATTGGAAGCCCTGCTTCATGCGAGAGCCTTCTTCACCGATGTTGAAGATCTTTTGTTCAGCTTCGTCCAGGATTCTCTCTACAGGACGACCTTGGGGGTTAAAGGCATTGGTGGCAATTTCGTCGCTGGCCGTGACCAACTTGCGCAGGATAGAGCGTTCGCGAACAATTTCAGCATAACGCCGGATGTTGCTGGCACTTGGCACATATTGTGCCAAGGAGTTGAGATAGCCTAAGCCACCCATGCCCTCTGCTTTGCCTTGATTTTTCAACTGCTCAAACACCGTGATGACATCGGCTGGCTTGGAGCCGTTGATCAAAGTTGAGATGGCCGCAAAAATTAACTTGTGCTCATGCCGATAGAAATCGTTTTCAGACAACAACTCACCCATTCGATCCCAAGCCGTGTTGTCTAGCAACAAACCACCCAGCACACTCGACTCGGCCTCGATGGAGTGAGGCGGCACACGCAGTTGTGCAATTTGCTGATCTTGGCTGGCTGCGCTGAAACCCAGTTCGGATTCAGAGTGAGATTGAGGAGAAAAAAGTGCGGACATGGACATTCAATGTGTAGAGCTTGATCTTAAGCACTGCGGCGCTTTTGGTCATGGGACAAGCCTGTGGATAAGTCGTTGGTAAGTGAAGAAAGTCTTGTGAATAAAACCAAATACCTGCCAAAAACAAAAAAGCCGCCTGCCGCAAAATAGATTGCGACGGGCGGCTTGAGAAAGCGCTTAAAAATTAAGCGGTTTCGCCGTAGACAGAAACTGTGACTTCAACCACCACGTCAGTGTGCAAAGCCACAGCAACGGTGGATTCACTGACAGTTTTGATAGGGCCATTGGGCATGCGGATTTGGGCTTTGGCCAAACCGTAGCCGGCTTTGTTCAACTCTTCAGCAATGTCGTGGTTGGTAACAGAACCAAACAAACGGCCATCAACGCCAGCCTTTTGAGTGATTTTGACCACAGCACCAGCAAGCTTTTCGCCTTGTGCTTGGGCTTCAGCCAACTTAGCAGCAGCGGCCTTTTCGAGTTCGACACGGCGGGCTTCGAATTCAGCTTTGTTGGCTTCGGTGGCGCGACGAGCACGGCCACTTGGAATGAGAAAGTTGCGAGCGTAACCGTCTTTGACTTTAACGATTTCACCTAAATTGCCAAGGTTCACAACCTTATCGAGCAGAATAATTTGCATGGTTGTTCTCCTTAAACTTTGTGCTGATCGCTGTAAGGCAACATGGCCAAGAAGCGAGCGCGCTTGATAGCGGTGTTCAGTTGGCGCTGGTAAATAGCGCGCGTGCCTGTCAAACGTGCGGGAATGATTTTGCCGTTTTCAGCAATGAAGTCGCGCAGTGTGTCGACGTCTTTGTAATCAATCTCTTCCACGCCTGTGACTGTGAAGCGGCAGAAACGCTTGCGCTTGAACAGCAGTGACTGGGTGTTGCGCTTGGGGCGCTTGTCTTTGTTAAATTTTTTGAAAGTGGCCATGGGGCCTCCTGAAAATTAAAGTGTCTTAAATTCTTGAATATGCAGAATCACATTTTTTCCGTTTTTGGGAGTGGCCAAAAAACCGCTGAATTTCCAAACACTGCCAATGGGCTGGGTTTGAATTCTCTCTGCAATCGATCCGATGGCAACAGCTTTCACTGTGGCTTTGACCTGTCTGAGAGTTCCCGCTTCTTGAATGCTAGAGGCATGCTCTAGAACCAAGTCAATGACTGGCAAGCCAGCCGGTGTGTATCGAATTGCTTTTTGCTCTGCGATACCAGCGGTTAATTCAAGGTGGTTTTCTTCTGTCACTCCTGTATGCGAATGTGATTAACCTGCGAATTCGGCTTGTTGGGCTTTGCGAGCTTCTTCGCGCTCGACTTGTTTCATCATGGAAGATGGGCCTGCATCGGCTTTCTTCTTCAGAACAGTCAGGTGGCGCAAAACAGCATCGTTGAACTTGAAAGCATGTTCGAGTTCGGCCATCACAGCCTGATCAGCTTCAATGTTCACGCACAAGTAGTGGGCTTTGCCCAACTTGTTAATTTGGTAGGCCATCTGACGACGACCCCAGTCTTCGACACGGTGAATCTTGCCACCGCCGGCAACGATCATGCCTTTGTAACGCTCCAACATGGCTGGAACTTGTTCGCTCTGATCTGGGTGAATCAGCAAAATGATTTCGTAATGACGCATTGAGACTCCTTTTGGTTTTGAACCCGATGGGTTCTGATAAAAAGCTACCCCCAGCGTCGGATGGGGTGCAGCAAGGTAAGCCCGCGATTATAGCCTAGGAATTAGAGTCCTGGATAGGGATTTTGAGAGGGCGCCTGGGGTTCGGGCGCCATGGGGCGATCTGGCCAAGCCCAACTTCCCAAGAGGATGGCCAAAAATCCAACCGGCACCCCTAAAATGCCCGCAGAGATAGGCAAAATACCTAGGAATAAACCGCTGTCTGCAGACCAATGAAGCGCTGTCCTCACCGTAGGCGCGTTGAGCGTCATGTAAAGCAGCGTGGTGATCAGACCCAAAAGCATGCCAAGAACCACGCCCTTTCGACTGGCGCGCTTCCAGAAAATCCCCATGACCATGCCAGGAAAGAAGGCGGAAGCTGCCAAAGAAAAAGAAGCTGAAACCAAAGCCAGAATTTGCGCAGGCTTCCAGGTAGCCACCAAAGCGGCGCACATGGCCACGGCCAACAAAGCAAACTTGGACAAAATCACCCGACCATCTTGAGATTCCACGCCATTTTTCATACCTAAGCGCATGTCGTGCACGAAAGCGTTGCTGATGGTCAAAAGCAAACCGTCTGCTGTAGACAGGGCGGCAGCAAAACCCCCAGCGGCCACCAAACCTGAAATGACATAAGGCAGCCCAGCCAATTCAGGGCTGGCCAACATGATCATGTCCGCCCCCAATTTAAGCTCACCAAATTGCAAGATGCCATCTAGGTTCACGTCTGACACTTCGACCAACGCGCTGTCAACCCGTGACCACTGGGCAAGCCAAAGGGGCAACTCAGAAAAGGGGCTGCCCACCAAGTTGTTCATGACCTCAAACTTGACAAGCACCGCCAATGCGGGCGCACTGAGGTACAAGATGACAATAAAAAACAAAGACCAGGCCACCGACAATCGGGCCTCGGATTCGTTGGGCACCGTGTAGAAGCGGGTTAACAAATGTGGAAGGCCAGCGGTGCCGGCCATCAGGCAAAAAATAAGTGCAACAAAATTGATGCGCGAGTGCTGGAAAAGTTCTTGCTCTTGAGGTGAGCCATCGGGCTCCCCCTGAAAGGCCTTGCCATGAAGCGGCATGCCACCCAAGGGCTTTGAGCGCTCATCGTTTTCAAGCATGGCCTTTTGCCAAACCTCCTTTGCTTCGGTGGCATTTTTGGGCAACGCCTGCAAGTCGCGCCGGGCTTTTGTAATCACTGAAAATTCGGCATTTTGAAGCTTTAAATCTCGCACATGCTGCTCTAACATGTACCGCTCATTTTGCAGAGATGCTTCCACATTTTCGAGCTTTGATCGCAGCGACTCAGCTCGGCGCAAATACTCTTTCCTGACAGCCAACTCAGCGGGGTCTGCGATGAGTTTTTGCTCTAAATCTGCAATTTTAGAAAGCTGCGAGCCATAAACCAGAGGTGCCAAAGGCGTTCCCAGTTGTTTGTAGGCCAGCCATGACACTGGAATTAAAAATGCCATCATCAAAATGATGTACTGCGCAACTTGGGTCCAAGTAATGGCCCGCATGCCACCCAAAAAGGAACATAACAAAATGCCACCCAAGCCCAGCAAAATAC
>CALAGS010000182.1 GCA_937891665.1 uncultured Burkholderiales bacterium
AACCCACGACCCTTGGCTTCGGAGGCCAATACTCTATCCACTGAGCTACAGCCGCGCCTGATTCATTGCTGAGAGTGGACGCCGATTATGGCATGCGCCCCTTATTTCAGGGGTTTCAATGACCAACCCAAAACTCTCGGAGGCTATAATCGAAAGTTGATTCCGATCATCCGGACACAACATTTCACTAGAGATTCATTGAGGACGCTATGAGCGACAACAACCACGATCAAGCCCACGAAGACCACACTGGTCCGGTCAAAACCCCCAAGCAAATGTTGATGTTGAGCTTTGCCTCTTTCGTCATTCCGGTTTTCATCATCATTGGCTTGGTTTACTACGTCACTTTGGCCAACAAAACGGCTCCTGGTGGTGACACCGAACGGACTGTTGCAGAGCGCATCCAAAAAGTAGGCACCGTTGAAATTCGCGATGCCAACCGCCCCATGAAGGCGGGTCAAGAGGTTTACAAGGCGCAATGTGCTGCATGCCACGACGCCGGTCTCGCAGGTGCTCCCAAGTTTGCCGATGCAGGCGCATGGGCACCTCGCATCAAAACGGGTTACGAAGCCTTGCTTAATTCTGCGCTCAAAGGCAAAAACGCCATGGGCGCACAAGGCGGCGGCGATTACAGCGACCTTGAAATTGGCCGTGCGGTTGCCTACTTAACCAACTCTGCTGGCGGCAAGTTCAAAGAGCCAGAAGCGCCTGCTGAGAAAAAGTAATTCAAGCAGCACAGCCCCTTGAATACGGGACAGCTACTTAAACCGCTCGATGCAAATCAGAGCGGTTTTTTATTGGCTACTTGTGGACTGGTGATGTAACCAAACTTCTTTGGCATTTGGCACGCTTCCAAGGTCTCAAGTGGCCACAAGCCCAACTCCAATCCTTCTGCCGCTTTGGCAACATCAAGGGTATGCAGCAAGCCAAAGCCCATGGCCGTTTGAAAATACACGCGCCCTGCTACATCGGTGTAACAAATGTGAGCTTGAGTTTCTGCGCCCGTTTGTGCCGTCAATTTGAAGTCTGAAGACATTCGCCAAACAAAGGGCGTTGCTGCTAACTCCACATAAACACGCTGCGGCCCATTTTGAAAAAACCAGGCGCCCGTTGAATCTGCCGCGTAGTTGCGGTGAATAAACTCAATCAGTTTTTCATGCTGAAGCAAGGACCCCTTGGCGCCGGGTTCACTGCTTTGAAAGCTGCCACAAGCCTGCGCGGGGTCATCTCTGAGGTACCAATGCCCGCGTTCATCCAAGCCCAGCCAACCGTAACAGTTGGGCACGTTGGGCCACTTGGCCATGGCTTGTTTGACAATATCGTCCATGCTTTGGATCTTAGTGGATGTGCTGCAACAACCATTGACCCACAGCCTCTGGCATGGCTTTCAAATGCCCTGGCCATGAACCACTTGCAAAGCCAACGTGGCCACCATTGTCTGGTTGCCAGAGTGTGACGTGAGCACTGACTTTTTCAGAAAGTGGCAGACTGCTGGAAGGAATGAAGGGGTCATTCTGGGCATTCAACGCCAATGCAGGCAAGGCAATGTTGCCCATGTGCGGCAAGGCCGAAGCACGCAGCCAATAGTCATCGGTGTTTTTAAAACCATGCAAAGGCGCTGTGAACACATCGTCAAACTCATAGAGGTCTTGGGTAGCCATGAGTTTGTTGGCGTCAAACAGGCCAGGAAACTGCTTGAGTTTGGCCATGGCTTTGGGCTTCATGCTGCGCAAAAACATGCGTGTGTAAACCTGCCGGTTAAACCCCTGACCGATGGCGTGGCCGCTGGCAGTCAGGTCCAAAGGTGAACAAATTGAAGCCACTGCATTGACAACTTTTTGCGCTAACTGGCCGTGCTCTCCAGCCCAGCGCATCAATGCATTGCCCCCTAAGGACACACCCGCTGCTAAAAGCCCAGGCCGACTTTGCGCCTCGACCACGCGCTTGAATTTGCGCAGCAAATGGTCTATCTCCTCATGGTCGCCTGAGTGATACGCACGCGGCGCCAAGTTCAAAGTACCACTGCACCCTCTGAAGTGCGGGACGGCAACGTCGCACGCATTTTGCAAACCCCATTCGGCAAAGGCTTGCGAATAGTGGCTACCAGAAGAGCCTTCCAAGCCATGAAAGAGCACCAACAACGGTCGCTTCGAATGAGGTGGTGTCGCTTCACAAAAATCCACATCCACAAAGTCATCGTCTGGCGTGGTCCATCGCTCACGTCGCCAATGCGGCGCATTTGTTTCAAACCTGCGTGACCAAAGTGCTGACCAAATGGTTTGCAAATGGCCACCAGGCAACCACGCAGGCGCAGAGTAGTCAGTCAATGCAATACCGATGGGCTTGAGGAAACTTCGGCAGGCGCGTTAGGTGTACCCGGACTGGCGTGGTGTGCCACCATGCGCCAGCCTTGCGGCGTCTTGTGATAAACATTGGTGGTGAGCACATACGCCGTTTGTGGGCCGTCAGATCCCAACACTTCAACACGCTCCACCAAATGATGCATGGCGCTGGCCAATGAATCGACTTTGTGAACATTTGTAGGGTG
>CALAGS010000183.1 GCA_937891665.1 uncultured Burkholderiales bacterium
TCAGTGGTTCCCTACGAAACAATTTCAATGGGCCATGAAACCTCTTACTACAGCGAGCCTGAAAACAAAATCGAGGAAGAACGGCGTTTGAAAATTCTCAACGAAGGTGTTGAACAGCTTAAGAACGCAGGAATTGAGGCCACCGGAAAATTACTCAAAGGTGACGCCGTTGATAAGATCGTTGAACACGCGCATACCATTAGCGCAGATTTAATCATGCTAGGCCATCAGCATCGTGACAATTGGCTGGAAAGATGGTGGGCTGGCTCAATTCCAAAAGCTTTGATTGAGCACTCACCATGTAGTGTTTTAGTGGTCATCATCAAATAAAAATGAGAATGAGTGATTGAGCCTATCTGTTTGCTGTTTTATCTTTTACGGACGCATTCAGAAGGCAAAAATTGATTCACTGAACGAAACGTCCAACCATAAACTAACAAACCTCGGGCAAGAGCTTCTTTGATCAGCTCAGTGGATGGCAGCAAACGTCGGCCATCGGTTGGCACAATAAGCTAAGTATGCGCACCTATGCCATCTGCATAGCCCTTCATGAAGCCAGTTCCATTTAGAGTTATGCTTGAGTCTTTAATAAAATTGCTGTGGTTTACGCCACCCGTCGAAACATGGACAAAATCGGTTTTATAGGCCTTGGTCGCATGGGACGCCCCATGGCGATCAATTTATTTTCAAAAGGCTTTGATGTGACGGCCTGGGACATCCGGCCAGAAGTAACTCAAGAGCTGGTGAAAGTGGGTTTAAAGGCTGGAGTTAGTATTGCTCAAATCGCCAAAGACTGCGACATAGTCATTACGATGCTTCCAAGCTCGATTGAGGTTGATAGCGTTGTTCAAGGTGCAAGTGGTGTTTTTGCAAATGCACAACCAGGCACTGTGGTCATGGATATGAGCACGATTGATCCACTGGCAACCGACCGCTTCAATGTATTAGCAAAAACCCATGGGTTAAGTTGGGTTGATGCGCCCGTTGGTCGCTTGGCAGAGCATGCCGATCGTGGCGAGTCTTTGTTCATGGTGGGAGCTAGTCATGAGGATTTTTCTCGTGTTCGACCACTGATGGAGGCAATGGGGAATTCTATTTATCACTGCGGGGACGTCGGCACCGGTGGTCGAACAAAACTGGTTAATAATTACATTGCAATTACCTTATGTCAGGTCAACGGTGAGGCGCTAGCACTTTCACAACGTTTTGGTTTGGATTTAACAAATACTTTGGCGGTATTGCTCGGTACATCCGCCAACAATGGTCAGCTGCGGATGAATTTTCCCAATAAAGTTTTGGCAGGCGATTCATCACCTGGATTTACGATCGATCTAGCGCATAAAGATTTGTCGTTGGTGCTGAATGCTGCTAACGCTTGCAAAGTTCCCATGCCTGTGGGTGCGGCCACACTAAATTCCTTTAGTTTGGCAAGAGCAAGTGATCATGGAATGTTAGATTTTTCTTGCATTGTTGATGCGATGTGCGAAATGGCTCAAATCCAAAAACCGCGTGTTCCTACTGGATGGAAGCCAACATAAACATTAACTGGTTGTGTATTCATATCAATCATAAAAAGCTAATTAATTGACGCTTTTCTACTTGAGTATCCGTTTATAAATTTTTAAAAACAGGAGGCTTAATGGCTATAGAAAATTCTGAAGATAAAAAGTTGTTTAAACTCATTAGCACAAAACTTTTTACTTCTGTCGCAAGTTCTCAAACACCGCCGCAAAGCCTTCGTGCTCCATCAGTTTGGCACTGGTCGCAGACTTTTTTATGATGGAGCCACCACTGCCGTTGCCAGAAGGTGTTTAGTCACGTTACGTCTCTTTGTCAACCGGCTTGCAGATGCACCTACTTGAGGCGGGACAAGTCGTGCCCGGCGGTACCAGCAAACCTTTGATACTTTTGCTTCACGGCTTCCCAGAACTGGCCTACAGTTGGCGGCATCAACTCACGGCACTTGCGCAAGCGGGCTTCCATGTGGTGGCCCCAGACCAAAGAGGCTACGGACGAAGTACTGGCAGCGATGACCGCTATGAAGGCGACTGGCGAGCCAGCAATATGCCGAATTTGGTCAGCGATATGCTGGCCACTTTGCCGCACTACTACGTCATGCCTTATCCTTCGACCATGGCAGATGCGGTAGCGCCCTTCATGCCCACTGTCTTACAAATTCAAACCTGCACGTGGCTAACCGACTCTGATCTGGCCGTTTATGTAGCTGAGTACGCACGGCGCGGTTTCCAGGGGGGCTTGCAGTGGTACCGCTGTTCGACCGATCGGAACGAGCACATCGCACTTTCGCGGTTTAGCGGACAGCGCATATTGCCCAACCTGTAAAAACGATCAGCCCCCCAAGCTCACTCCTTAGCCCACTGAGAACAATGCGAATCTTGCCCTCGGTTGAGTAATGACGCCTAGTAGCTCTTCTGATGGCTTTGACCACCTGCTCTGCAGTGGCCTTGGGTTGAAAATATTTCAATTTCATCTTCACTCCTTAAGTTGAAAGATGAAACAAAACTCTCCTTTAATCAAGTACCCCTATTTGTCTCACACACGCTGACGTCGGACAATTTTGCAATAGTCAAGCAGCGCTTTTGTGATCGACAAACTCTGCAGACTTCAAGTTAGCTTGTTAGCCATGCTTAGATCACTAGGCAAGCGCTTTTTCAGGCCCTAGCAACTCAATGCGAAATCGATTCTTTAAATAAACACCATCCCTTGGCGGCAACACAAGGGGTAATTTTTCAGAGTCTACCTTGACTTGCGCAAACAAAGCGCCAGATCTGGCCTTGCCCTTTTTGTAGATTTCATTCCTTAAGTTTTCCAAATCAGACTTGTTTGCAACCAACATCGACTGCGCAAGCCCTGCCGACTTGGCCATACCAACCAAATCGACTCCAAGCCCCGTCACTGTCTTTTGCATGCCAGTCTCGCCATAGTGTTCGTTATCAAGAACAACAATGGACAGATTGGCGGGCTTGTGCGCGCCAATGACAGCCAAGGAACCAAGACCCATCAGCATTTCACCATCACCAGTGACCACCAACACGTTGCGCTTAGGTTGAGCTATTGCAAGGCCAAGGCCAATCATGGCAGCGCCTCCCATAGCGCCCCATAAAGGAAACGAGAGTGGATGATCGCCTGCGGCAGTGATGTCCCATGCAGGTGCGCCTAGGCCGGCCACAACCAATAGGTCATCCCGCTGGTTCAATAAAAAATTAACGACTTCGCGACGTTGCAATATTTTTTTCATAGCTTGGCCTAATGGGTGAGTTTGCGAAAATCTTTGGCACCTGTGACCTTTTGCCCGATCAGAACTGCAATCGGACGACTGGTATTAAAAGCCATGTGCAAAGCACCCGCCACCTCCTCCACTACAGCTTCGTGCGTATCACCGCGCCGAACCAGCACGCCCATTGCAGAAAGTACCGTTTCAGTGGCATGGCCCATCGGAACTTGCGACGGATTGAATTCGCCATGGTCTCCGCGCATGGTGATCAAAATGACCAAGGGCATTTGGCATGATGTGCTCAGGGACAGCATATTGATGCAATTGCCAACACCGCTGCTTTGCATCAACAGAATACCTTTTTCACCCCCTAACCATGCGCCACCGAGCAAGGAGACGCCCTGCTCTTCACTGGTCAGTCTGACCACTTTCATCTTCTTGTCTGCTTCACACAGTCGAATCAAGTTGGCATGCCCAGCATCCGGCACCATGGCCACTTGTTTAATTTGGTGCTCGCGCAACAAACTGTGAACAGGTTCTGACCAATGCGTAGGTTTGGATTGATTGGAATTTTTCAAATTGTTCCTTGTGTGATTCAAGCAATGAATTGCGCGCCTTTGGCCTCTGTTAATTTAACTCAATCAGCCATCTGCTGTCACTGTCCGTCTTAAAAATGGTTTGAGACAGATGGGTAGCTTAAACATACCGGCGGTACTGGAATACAGGGTCAAGACCAGGAAGTAGTATATTTGAAGCAATGGCTTACACAGCCGGCACACCTAGAAGTTAAAATAATTTAATGCATCCTGCTATCGAACAGTACAAAGACGATATTTATATTATTTGCAAACGCTACCGCGTTAGCAAATTGGATGTATTCGGCTCTGCTGCTCGCAAAGATGACTTCAATGCAACTAGCAGTGACGCTGATTTCTTAATCGAATTTGCCCCCGAGGTAAAAGTTGGACTTGGTGAATTGATAGGCATCAAAACTGAACTTGAAAATTTGCTTGGAAGAAATGTAGATTTATTTCAACCTGAAGCAATCGTTAATCCTTACGTGCTAAAAAGCATCAAAGGCAATAGAGAATCTGTTTATGCAGCATGACCCGCGCGCCTTTCTTTGGGACGTACGCGAGTCAGCATTGGCTATTAAATCGTTTGTTGCTGATCTGAACAGCAGTACCTATGCTTCAAATTCAATGGCACAAGCAGCCTGCGAAAGAAAGTTTGAAATTATTGGTGAAGCCCTGAATCAACTTTCAAAAGTTGATCCTGTTTTGGCATCCAAGATTTCAGATCTTCCACAAATTATTGCCTTTAGAAACCAACTGATTCATGGCTACGCCAAAATAAAAGCCAGCACAGTTTGGACCGTTATAGAAGATTCACTGCCGCCACTGCTCAAATGTGTGAGTGAATTGCTAGATGATCTGGGTGAGGCTTGATCAAAAAAGCTCCTACGATTTCTCGCAAACGCTTTTAGATGATTTTTTGGTGGGCGATGCAAGTTTCGAACTTGCGACCCCTGCAGTGTGAAGACTCCTTTAGACCACTACTTTCCTCAATGAATTCATTGAGTTAGCTGCTTCTTGGTAACTCAAAGTAGTATAGAAGTAGTATGGTTGTGAAATTAAATTACTGCTGATTTCTTTAAAGCAAATTTCGATATTTATTGCTTCAATGCAAGCTTTGCCGTGAAGTTTTATCGGCTGAATATAACGATGCCTTCGCGGATGAATTGATTATTAAGTGCTGATGGATGTGTTTTTTTGGTTGCGAGAATTTGATTGATGCCCACCTTTTAAAGAGATAAACCTGTCTGTACGAGTAGTCGGATGGCTTTTTTATCAACCTTACCCAGGCCGGTAATAAGCAACTTGTCTGCCGCATGAAAATATTTGGGCACATGGACAGCACCTTTCTTGATTCGCACCATCTCGCTTAGCTCGCCCCACTCCGCCACTTGGCCAGCGCGCCATACAACGACCGCATGCACCGCCTCTCCCCATTTTTCATGAGGAGCTCCCACTACCGCTACGGCTGCTACCGCAGGGTGCGTTGCCAACACATCTTCTATTTCGCGAGGATAGACATTGAAGCCTCCGGTGATCACCATGTCTTTCGATCGGTCCACAATGTACAAATAGCCGTCCGCATCACGTCTGGCCAAATCTCCGGAGTAGAGCCAGCCAAAGCGGAAAGCCACTGCGTTTTCATTCGGCTTGTTGATGTATTCCTGCATCACCAGAGGCCCCCGAACACATATCTCACCCACCTCGCCAGTGGGCACCTCTTGGCCCTGCTCATCCAGCAAAGCCAGTTGAATACCTACCACGGGGGTGCCACAAGAACTTAGGCGATGCGGATAGTTAACAGGATCGTGTTCGTGCTTGTGCAAAACTGTCATAGCCATGGGCGCCTCAGATTGTCCATAAAGTTGCATAAAGATAGGACCAAGTTCTGCAATGCCTTCTTGCAGGCGTGCAGGCGTTATGGCGGCTGCGCCGTATATCAGGGTTTCCAGACTGCTAAGGTCATGGTCCTGTCGCACTGGCGAGTCAAGCAAAACATAGATCATTGTGGGAACCATGAAAGTGCAATTGACCCGGTGGCGCTCAACCAGTGTGCAAAAAGTTTTGACATCGAAGCCAGGGTGCATGATGACTGTACCCGAGCGCATTAGCACGGGTGGAATCAAGGCGCCGGCGGCATGGGTAATGGGTGTCATCGCCAAAAAGCGAGGGTTGGCAGGCCAATCGAAATCGGCCATTTGCATCATCACCATGGCGACCAACACACGGTGGTTGTGCAATACACCCTTGGGTTTGCCGGTGGTGCCTCCGGTGTAAATCAAAACGCAGTCGTCATCTTCCTGGCTGCAGGAAATAAGACTCTGAGGCGTGCAATGTGCCATGAGACCGAACAAATCGGTTTGCTCACCCCAAGGCCCAAACCCAAGAACAGTTAAAGGCCGGTCTATGGATTGAACGATCTTCAAGGCACGCTCGCCAAAACTATGCGGCTCCACGATCAGCAGTTGCACTTGCGCATCTTCGACCTGATAAAGGTGATCGTCAGGAGACGACATAGGATTCATCCAGACCACACGCAGGCCCATCACATAGGCCGCCGCAGAAATCATAAAAGCGTGCGGTCGATTCGTCGATAAGGTAGCGATCGTTTGCCCGTGTTGCAGACCCATGCTCTGAAACACCTGAATGATTTGACTGAGTTGAAGCCCCATCTCGCGATAGGTGATGTGCAAGTCGCCCGAAACAAAGGCGTCACGATCGCCGCCACGTTGAATGGCGGTGATGATCAGATCGCCCATGCTGCAACCCTGATGGACTTGTGACTTCATACCTTGGCTCCAATCTTGTGCCGGGCAGCGCCCGATTTTTTTACAAACAGCGGTCATAGCTTACTAGCACATGGCACGTTGGGACGGCAAGGATTTTTTTATAGGTTGGCGTTTGGAATTAAGCGGTCTTTATTGGTGTAAACACCGAAAAAGATTCAGCCGGCTCACCTTAAGATGATTGCATGTATTGACTCTTGCCTTTTGGGCACAAACACAAGGAGAAGAGAGCTTGGTCGTTGAAGACTCGAATGCTTTGCTTAGCGTGAAGGGCATCACAGTGCGCTTTGGCGGCATCACCGCATTGGACGATGTATCGTTCAATATCCCTCGCGACAAAGTGTGTGGCCTGATCGGACCCAATGGTGCAGGCAAAACCACACTTTTCAATTGCCTGAGTCGACTGTACCAATACCAAGCAGGAGACCTGATTTTTGAAGGGCAATCCATCACCGCGACGCCGGTCCATGCTATGACCCAACTGGGCATTGGACGCACCTTTCAAAACCTGGCGATGTTTCGCACCATGACGGTACGTGAAAACATCATGGTCGGTGCACACAGCAAATCTCGCACCGGATTCATCAGGGGTATGTTCCCCACCGCTCAGGTGCGAGAAGAAGAAGCCACTTTGAGCCGCATGGCGGATGACCTGATGGCAAAACTCAAACTCACCGAAGTTGCCGAGCGCGCGGTCGGTGATTTGCCGTTCGGGTACCAAAAACGGGTGGAGTTCGCCCGAGCGCTGGCAGCTCAGCCTCGCTTGCTGCTGCTGGACGAACCCGCTGCGGGTCTGAACCACGAAGAACTTTCTGATCTGGGTACCTTGATCAAATGGGTGCGGGACGAGATGGGCATCAGCGTGTTGCTGGTTGAACACCACATGAGTCTGGTCATGGCGGTATCGGATTGGATTGTGGCCTTGAACTTTGGCAAAAAAATTGCCGAAGGCACGCCCGATACCATTCAAAAACACCCCGAAGTGATACGCGCTTACTTGGGGGGAGCTTGAATTGAATATGTTAGAAGTCAAAGGCCTCAGCGCCTGGTATGGCAACACTCAAGCCTTGTTCGGAATCAATTTCGAATTAGAAAAAGGCGGGATCACGACGATTTTGGGTGCCAACGGTGCAGGTAAAACCACCACCCTGCGTGCCATGTGCCAAACGGTCAAGACTGCCGGCGATATCACTTTCCTGGGAACAGGCATAGGGGGCAAATCCACGGACAAAATTGTCCGCTTAGGCATGGCCCATGTACCCGATGGACGCGGCACATTCACTGCGTTAACCGTAGAAGAAAATCTGCGTTTGGGCGCCTACACGCGCCGAGATAAGGACGGGGTCAATGCCGACATTGAACGCATGTACGCCCGCTTTCCCCGGCTCAAAGAGCGCCATCACCAACAAGCCGGCACCTTGTCTGGCGGCGAGCAGCAGATGTTGGCCATCAGCCGCGCGCTCATGCTAAGACCCAAGTTGCTGCTCTTGGATGAGCCCTCATTTGGTTTGGCGCCATTGATCGTGCAAGAGATTTTTGAAATTATGCGCAACATCAACCAAACCGACCAAGTGAGCATGTTGTTGGTTGAGCAAAATGCCACTTTGGCCCTCGACTTGGCCGATCAAGCGTACTTGTTAGAGACCGGCAACGTGGTCTTGTCTGGCCCGGCTGATGTCATTCGTTCTGACGAGTCTGTCCGGCGCGTGTACCTCGGCTATTAATTTTAAAGACGCATAAAAGAATATCAAATGGACGGCTTTTTGCTTCAAGTGTTTTCTGGCTTAGCCAACGGCAGCATTTACGCTGCAGTGGGTCTTGCCTTGGTGATGATTTACCAATCCACTCACCACATCAACTTTGCCCAAGGTGAAATGGCCACGTTTGCAACCTTCATTGCCTGGTCCTTAATTGATCATGACGTGCCTTATTGGGCCGCATTTTTCATTACCGTGGCTATTGCCTTTGTGGGTGGCGTCTTGGTTCAGCGGATTTTCATTCGCCCCGTTGAGCGCGCGCCAGTGCTCAACAACGTGATCGTGTTTGTCGGTTTGCTGGTCATTTTCAATGCGGTGTCAGGATGGATTTTTGACCACACCATCAAGGCCTTTGCTAGCCCCTTTCCGACACAAAGCCCTGTGCTGAGCCAGTACATCTCTGGCCATCAACTGGGTGCGCTGGGCGTGACCTTGGCCGTATTGGCGGTGATCTTTGCCTTTTTTCGCTTCACACCAATTGGCTTGGCCATGCGCGCTGCGGCGCAAAACCCCGATTCTGCGGCCTTAGTGGGCATTCGCGTGTCGTGGATGCTCGCGCTGGGTTGGGGCCTGGCCTCGGCCATCGGCGCCGTTGCCGGCATGATGGTCGCACCAGTGATCTTTTTAGACCCCAATATGATGGGCGGCATTTTGCTTTATGGATTTGCTGCGGCCTTACTGGGGGGAATTGACAATCCTTGGGGTGCTGTCATCGGTGGATTTATTGTAGGGGTTCTGGAAAACGTTCTCGGGGCTTATGTGATTGGTACTGAGCTCAAGCTGACTGTGGCTTTGGTGTTGATTGTAGGCACTCTCACAATCATGCCAAACGGCTTGTTTGGCCACAAAGTGGTCACCCGCGTTTAAGGACTATGGTATGAAATTCTTTAGCATCCATACGCTTTGGATCGGTGCGATTTTGGTCGTTTTACCCTTCTTATTGAAAGACTTTACCGTCTTCCAACTCAACCTGATGATCATCTATGCCATCGCCATTTTGGGGCTCAATATTCTCACCGGCTATGGCGGTCAGATCTCGCTGGGGCATGGCGCATTCTTTGCCATGGGCGCTTACACCTCTGCGGTGTTGATGGAGCACGCTGGTTTTTCGTTCTACGCCACGATTCCAGTGGCCGGTTTGGTCTGCTTGTTCGCTGGGGTGTTGATGGGCTTTCCGGCCTTGCGTCTGGGCGGCCACTACCTTGCGTTAGCCACTTTTGCATTGGCAATGGCCGTGCCCCAACTGCTCAAATACAAAGCTATCGAGCACTACACAGGGGGCGTTCAGGGGATTGTGCTGAGCAAGCCCGAGGCACCTTTTTCGTTCGAATTGTTCGGTCAACCTTTGTCCGAAGACCGTTGGCTTTATTTCGTGTCGCTTGGCTTGGCTGTGCTTTTATTCGCACTGGCCAACAACCTGATCAGGGGCCGCATGGGCCGAGCGATTGTGGCCATCCGTGACCAACCAATTGCGGCGGGTGCGCTGGGCGTGAATTTGGCCATGGTCAAAACACTGACCTTTGGTGTTTCTGCCGCATACACAGGCATTGCAGGCGGCCTTAGCGCTGTCGTGGTGGCCTACGTCGCGCCAGACAGCTTTCATACCTTTGTTTCTATTTCGTTTCTGGTGGGTGCTGTTGTGGGTGGCTTGGGTTCAATACCCGGTGCGTTGTTTGGCGCGGCCTTCATCCAATTCGTTCCCAATGTGGCCGACCAGATCTCGAAATCAGCGCCTTGGGCAGTCTATGGTGCGATCCTCATTGCGCTTATTTACGTCGCACCCGGCGGCGTAATGGGTGTGATTCACAAACTCAAAAAAGGAGATACGAAATGATTCGCAAAACGTTCTTAATGGCCAGTTTGGCCGCCAGCATCACGCTGGGATTGAGTGCACCCCACGCCATGGCCGCTGGCAAATACGGGCCTGGCGCAAGCGACACCGAGATCAAAATCGGCAACACTATGCCCTACTCGGGTCCAGCATCGGCCTATGGTGCGATCGGCAAAGCATTTGCGGCCTACTTTGAAACCGTCAACGCAGCCGGCGGCATCAATGGTCGCAAGATCCGCTTCATTTCTTTAGACGACGGCTATAGCCCACCCAAAACCGTGGAGCAAACCCGCAAACTGGTGGAGCAAGACCAGGTGTTGCTGATCTTTGGAGGACTTGGCACGCCATCAAATAGCGCGGTGCACGATTACATGAACAAGAAAAAGGTGCCGCAACTGTTTGTGCAAACCGGCGCCACCAAGTGGGGTGACCCCAAAGGCCACCCTTGGACCATGGGCTGGCAACCCAACTACCAAGCTGAAGGCCAAATTTACGCATCCCGCATTTTGGAAGAAAACCCCAAGGCCAAAATCGCCATCTTGTACCAGAATGACGACTACGGCAAAGACTACGTCAAAGGCATGGAAGACGGTTTGGGTGACAAAAAATCGATGATCATTGCCAGGGCCTCTTACGAGACCACCGACCCCACCCTGGACAACCAAATGGCGTCCTTGAAGGCCTCCGGTGCCGACACCTTCTTCAACGTGACCACCCCTAAGTTTGCCGCTCAAGCCATCAAAAAGGCAGCCGAATTAGGCTGGAAACCCACACACTATCTGAACTCTGTCTCCAGCTCAGCAGGCTCGGTGATGAATCCTGCAGGCGCTGAAAACGGCGTGGGCGTGATCACAACCGGCTACCTCATGGATCCGACCGATCCTCAGTGGGCGAACAACCCGGGCTTCAAGGCTTACAAAGCGTGGTTTGAAAAGGCCTTGCCAGGCGCCAACATCAGCGACAACTTTTATGTCTCTGGTTATGCCCACGCGGTCACCATGGTTCAAGTGTTGAAACAAGCCGGCGACAACCTGACCCGGGAAAACGTGATGAAAGAGGCGGCTAACCTGAAGAACTTTGAAGTCGATGTTTTGCTGCCTGGCATCAAAGTTAACACCTCTGCCACGGACTTCTATCCCGTTGAAAACAAGCAGATGATGCGCTGGACCGGCAAAACTTGGGAGCTGTTTGGCAAAATTTACGGCCCCAAATAACAGTCATGTTTGATAGCGCGTGTACCCCAGCCGCGCCAAGCCGCTAGATGCAAAGTCTGGCGGCTTTTTGTTGATCATTTTGCGCCAAAACAGCTCGGCGCAATGCGGTTCATGCTTGTTGCGGCCCTTGACCCCTCGGCGCGGATCGGATCACTTTGGAAACAGGTCACGAAGTTTGAGTTTGTAAAACTTTCCGGTTGAAGTTCGCGGCACGGCGGCAATCCACTCATAGCGGTCAGGCACTTGCCACTTGGCAAAGCCCATTTTCAGCAAATGGGCAGCCAGTTCTTCGGTTTGCGGTGCTTCACCGGGTTTGGCTACTAAACAGGCCAAAGGCCGTTCACTCCATTTTTCGTCTGGAATGGCAATGACTGCCGCTTCGGCAATGCCGGGATGAGCCATCAGCGCGTTTTCCAAATCGACCGAGCTGATCCACTCTCCGCCAGACTTGATCAAGTCCTTGGTGCGATCGGTAATGCGCACAAAGCCCATGGTGTCAACGCTGGCCACATCGCCCGTTCGCAGCCATCCGTCGCCTGTGAATTTATCTTCGCTCACGGGCACCTGGTGGTAACTGCCCGTGATGAAGGGGCCTCGCACCTGCAACTCACCCACATGTTGTCCATCCCAAGCTTGATCTTGGCCTTCGTCGTTGCGAATGCGCAAGTCAACCAGCGGCACTGGAATACCGGCCATGGCAGCGCGGCGGTAGCGCTCATCCATCGGCGCATCGCGCAATTCGGCCTTGGGGTAAGAAATGGTGCAAACGGGCGAAGTTTCTGTCATGCCCCAACCTTGCAAAATCCAGATGCCATGTTTGTCAAAGGCGCGAATGAGGGCTTCAGGCACTGCGGCACCACCCACCAAGCTGCGCATGCCGGCCGGTAATTTCCAACGGCCTGGTTGTTGGGTCAAAGCCGCTTCGTACGCCTGAATCAAACCCATCCAAATGGTGGGCACACCCAATGACAAAGTAGGTGGCTCCAGTTGCATCAGGTCCAACAAATCGTCTGGGTGCAGGTGCGGACCGGGGAACACCATTTTGACGCCCATCATGACGGCGCCATAAGGGATGCCCCAGCTGTTGGCATGGAACATGGGCGTCACTGGCAAGACCACATCGGTGCCGCGCAAAGACCAGAAGTCGCCCAACGAAGCGACCAGCGTGTGCAAAACCGTAGAACGGTGTGAATAGACCACGCCTTTGGGCCGTCCCGTGGTGCCAGAGGTGTAGCACATGGAGACCGGATCGTCTTCCGAGTGCGGGGCGTATTCAAAGTGGCTGCTATCGGTGCTGGCCAACCAACTTTCGTAATCCATGAACTCTGCAGGCACTTGCGCACCAGAGAAAGGAAACACAATGACTTTCTCGAATTTGTACTTGTGTTCAATTTGGCGATACAGCGGCAGCAGGATGTCGTCAATGATCAAAAATCGGTCTTGTGCATCGTTTGCAATCCAAGCAATTTCGTCTGGTGACAAGCGCAAATTAAGAGTGTGCATGACACCGCCAGCAGCAGGAATACCGAAGTAGCATTCCAAATGGGCATGGTGGTTCCAACACAAGGTGGCCACCCGATCGCCTTTTTTCAGCCCTAAATCTTTCAAGCCCTTGGCCAGGCTTCGCGTCCGGCTATAAAACTGTGCGTAGGTGTGCTTGACCAGAGATTTATCGGGCAGTCGCGAAACAATTTCATTGTCTGGAAATAAAGTGCCCGCTCGGTCTAGAAAATGATTGATGGACAAGTCCATTTTCATCATGGTGCTGGTTACATCTGCGTTAGATTTCATCAAGTGCACTCCATGGTTTTTTGATCTAGTAAACCGGTTTGTATTTCACTAAAGTGTCCAATACCCCTTGAGAGACATTGAACCCATCACCATATTGAACTGCAAGTTCTTGACTTCGCTTCGCAAAATTTGAAACGCCCATGCCGTAAATAAACTGCAAAGCGCCGCCGGTCCATGCTGGATATCCAATGCCGAAAATAGAGCCAATGTTGCCCTCGTGGACGGATGTCAAAACACCTTCGTCTAAACACCTGGCAGTTTCAATTGCTTGTCTGTAAAGGATTCGGTCTTTAATGTCTTGCTGATCAATTGTGACTTGGCTCTTTTCAAATATTTTTTTCAATTCAGGCCACAGCATCTTTTTTTGTTCGGCTGGGTAATCGTAAAAACCGCCACCCGATGCTCGCCCACCTCGCTTGAACTCCTTGACCATTCTTTCAACCAACAGTTCTCCAGGGCTTTCAGCATAGGTGCGCCCTTCTTTCTTGAAATCTTCGCGAGTTTGTTCTAAAACATGGACCGACAATGTCAGGGCAGTTTCGTCAATCACAGCCAATGGACCTACGGGCATGCCCACTTGCATAGCCAGATTTTCAATCACTGGCGCGGGTATGCCCTCGCCTAACATGGCAGCACCTTCCATGACAAAAGTGGCAAAGGTACGACTGGTATAAAAGCCTCGTGAGTCGTTCACGACGATGGGCAGCTTGCCCAAGGCCTGAACATAATCGTAAGCACGCGCGATGGTTTCATCGTTGGTTTTTTCACCCCGAATAATTTCGACCAACTTCATTTTTTCTACGGGACTGAAAAAATGAATGCCAATAAATTTCTCAGAATGATTGCTGGCAGTGGCTAATCCACTAATGGGCAAGGTCGATGTGTTGCTTGCAAAAAACCCACCCTCAGCCAGCATGGTTTGCGCTTCTTTTGTGACTGCCCCTTTGACTTCGCGCTGTTCAAAAACAGCTTCAATGATGAGGTCGCATCCCTTCAAGTCTTGCGTATTGTCGGTAGCTTGAATCAAGTTCAACAAAGTGGTTTGCTGTTCAATTGTCAGGTTGCCTTTTTTTAGCAACTTTTGTGTGAGTGCCAAGCTGTAAGACTTTCCCTTTTCAGCCTTTTCAAGGGTCACATCTTTTAGGACAGACGCAATACCCCGACTGGCTTGGCTGTAGGCAATGCCAGATCCCATCAAGCCCGCGCCTAAAATGCCAACCTTTTGGGGTCGATAGCGAGGCACGCCCGCAGGACGACTGTGGCCGCTTTTGATGCTGTTCATATTGAAAAACACTGTATTGATCATGTTGCGCGCAATACCACTGGTCATCAGGCCTGCCAGGTAGCGGCTCTCTATGCGCATGGCTGTGTCAAAGTCGACCAGCGCGCCTTCTACCATGGCAGCCAAAGCAGCCTCTGGTGCCGGATATAAACCGCGTGTTTTTTGTTTCAATGCAGCCGGCGCCAAACTCAACATACCCGCCAATTTGGGGTTGTGAGGCGTACCGCCAGGCATCTTATAGTCCTTGAGGTCCCAAATGTGCAGACAAGCCTCTGGCTTGTTTTGAGCTGCTGCAATAAAGGCCAAGGCACATTTGCGAAGCTCTAAATCAGTCTCTACCAACTCATGCACCAAGCCTAGTTTCAAAGCTTGCTCAGGACCAAACAACTTACTTTCCAAAATATAAGGCTGGGCCGCAAGCAGTCCTAGAGCGCGCGTCATCTTGGTAATACCGCCACCGCCTGGAATGAGGCCCAGCGTGACCTCTGGTAATCCAAACTGAATTTTAGGATTGCGGGTTGCAATTCTGTGGTGGCCAATCAGCGCAACTTCCCAGCCACCGCCCAAGGCACTGCCGTTCAAACAACTGACCACAGGAATCCCGAGCGTCTCAATGGTTCTGAAGCTCTTCTTAATGCGTTCAATTTCAGCAAATACCCTCGGGCCATCGGCAGCGCTTGATCGCATGACCCCTTTTAGATCAGCTCCAGCAAAAAAAGTCGATTTATTGGAGGCCAAAATAACACCCTGAAGCTTTGACCGATCTTGGACAAGCACCTTGGCTACTTCGGCTAAATCATCTTGCCATTGCAAGCACATGGTATTTACGGGCGAGCCTTGCTCGTCAAAGGTAACGGTGGCAATGCCCTGCTCAATGTCGTAACGCAAAGTTTTCAAAATCATGTGGGCACCTGTTCTTAAATGCGTTCAACGATGGTGGCAATGCCCATACCACCGCCCACACACAGTGTGGCCAAACCGTAGCGAAGTTGTCGACGGTGTAACTCGTCAATCAAAGTGCCAAGAATCATGGCGCCTGTAGCACCCAACGGATGACCCATTGCAATGGCGCCGCCATTGACATTGACGCGGTCATGCGACACGCCCATTTCTTGCATGAACTTGAGAGGCACCGCCGCAAATGCTTCGTTCACCTCAAACAAATCAATCTGATCAATACGCAGGCCCGCCTTGTCCAGTGCTTTTCTAGTAGCCGGCATGGGCCCTGTGAGCATGATGGTGGGGTCAGCGCCAGACAAAGCTGCCGCCACAATTCTGGCGCGCGGCTTTAGATCATGTACTTTTCCTGCCGTCTCGCTGCCAATGAGCACTGCGGCAGCACCATCGACAATGCCAGAGGAATTGCCTGCATGGTGCACATGAAAAATACGTTCAACTTGAGGGTAGCGCTGCAAAGCCACAGCATCAAATCCCATAGCGCCCAACTGCTCAAAAGAGGCCCTGAGCGCACCCAGGGTTTCAGTCGTGGTTTGCGGTTTGATGAATTCATCTTGCGCCAGAATGACTTGACCCAGCTTGTCTAAAACGGGCACCACAGAACCATCAAAGTAGCCACTGGCTCTGGCGTGTGTAGCTCGCCTTTGTGACTCAACAGCAAAAGCATCTAAGTCGTATCGACTGAAGCCACAGAGGGTGGCAATCAAGTCTGCCCCAATACCTTGAGGCACAAACAAGGTCGCACTGTTTGTTTCTGGATCTTGCGCCCATGCACCGCCATCTGCACCAATGGGAACGCGGCTCATACTTTCTAAACCACCCGCCACCACCAACTCTTCCCAACCGCTTCGAACCTTCATAGCGGCCAAGTTGACTGCTTCTAAACCAGAGGCACAAAACCGATTGACTTGAAGCCCAGCACATTGCCAATCCCAGCCTGCTTTAAGCGCCGCCACTTTGGACACCACCGAACCCTGCTCGCCGATGGGAGACACCACGCCCATGACCACATCGTCAACAGCGACCGTATCGAGTTGATTGCGACTTTGAAGTTGCGCCAAAACACCTGCCAACAAATCGACGGGCTTGACCTCATGCAAGCTGCCGTCTTTTTTACCTTTTCCGCGTGGTGTGCGAATTGCGTCGTATACAAATGCTTCGGACATAGCATCTCCAAAAATTTGAGGCCATAGATGACTGCAAAGCTTTTCATTCGAGACGAGTATACTTTTAAGAGGCGCTTGCTATGTGTCCAACAAATGCACTTTCATCAGGACAAACCATGATCTCTAGAACTCTCTTTACGATTGAACACGAGTCTTTTCGTGACAGTTTCAAACGATTTATGGACAGAGAAATCGCCCCCTTTCATGAAGCATGGGAGGAGCAAGGCTACGTCGATCGCGAAGTCTGGCAAAAAGCAGGGGCCAACGGTTTTTTGTGTATGACGCTGCCCGAGGCTTATGGGGGTACAGATGCTGACAAACTTTACTCAGTGGTTCAAATGGAAGAGTTAGGTCGTGCGGGATTTACGGGTATCGGTTATGGGCTACACAATGAAATTGTTGCCCCCTACATTTTGAATTACGGCACTGAATCACAGAAGCAAAAGTACTTGCCCAAGTTTGCTTCAGGTGAAATGGTGGGTGCCATTGCCATGAGTGAACCGGCGGCAGGTTCTGATCTTCAGGGTGTCAAAACCAGCGCTATCAAGCAAGCCGATGGCTCCTATTTGCTGAACGGAAGCAAAACATTTATCACCAATGGTTGGCATGCCGACCTGATCATTGTAGTTGCCAAAACAGATCCCAGTGCGGGCGCAAAAGGCACAAGTTTGTTGCTAATTGAACGTGGCATGCCTGGTTTTGAAAAAGGCAAACGATTGAAGAAATTGGGCCTCAGGGCTCAAGACACTTCAGAACTATTTTTTCACAATGTCAAAGTACCCGCCACCCAGTTGTTAGGCGGGCCCGATTACGAGGGCAAAGGATTTATTTGTCTCATGGAACAACTGCCATGGGAGCGACTTCAGATTGCAATCACTGCAGTCGCGGCGGCACAAGCCGCCATTGATTGGACCGTGAAATACACCCAAGATCGAAAAGTTTTTGGTCAAGCTGTGGCCAATTTTCAAAATACGCGATATAAACTTGTCGAGCTACAAACTGAAGTTCAGATCGCACAAGTTTTTATTGACAAATGTTGTGAACTTGTGAACGTCGGACAGTTAGACACGCAGACAGCCAGCATGGCCAAGTATTGGTGTACCGATCTTCAATGTAAGGTCATGGACGAGTGTGTGCAGCTTCACGGTGGTTATGGTTACATGTGGGAATACCCTATTACCAGGGCCTTTGCAGACGCACGCGTACAAAGAATATATGGCGGCACCAATGAAATTATGAAAGAGGTCATTTCTAGAGCTATGGGACTTTCTGGAAAGTAAACAAAAAAGTACGGACACCTGAATCAATACATAAATACGTGCACAAAATAACCCAAGGGGAACCCATCGTTCTGGGTCTAGAAGAGATTGGCGGCAAAGCCTCTAAAGCATTAGCCGCCAGCTTGAGCCCGCAAGGTCGATTGGTGCTTTACGGTCTCCTCGTTGTTGCTTGAGTTAGCCCAATCTTATGAAAGATTTGGTATGAAATTGAAGCTTTAAATTTACGTTTTTTCAAGATAGTTTTTGCGGTTTTTTACTACTCTTTGAATCGTATTTGCAAAGTGATCGATTACGGCCTTCTTGATTTTCTTCACGTCACGATCTGCCAGTGCTTGGGCTATCAATTCATGATCTTCTAACGCACCTCGCCAATTATCTGGTGTGCTGTTACCACTGTAGCGCAAGCTGCGCATACGCTTACTGAGAATGCTGTGAACCATCATCAACGATTCATTGCCTGACATTTCAACCAACGTGTCGTGTATTTTTTGATTCAATTCAAAATATTCTGGCCGCTTACCCTGTGCAAACATCACTTTCATTTTTTCGTGCATGGCAAGCACTTTGTCAATTTTCTTTTGATCGGCCTGGCAAGCTTTTTGGGCTGCAAAATTTTCTAACAAGCCCATGACCTCCAACATATCTGATGCATCTTTGTCACTGAAGGCTTTAACAACTGCGCCACGGAGAGGCAATAAATCAACCAATCCCTCCGAAGCGAGAACCTTCAATGCCTCACGAATAGGCGTTCTGGATACGCCTAATTCTTTGCTTATTTCCATTTCTGGGACACGCTCCCCAGGCTGAATTCGAGACTCCACAATGAAGCTGCGAATCCGTGAAGTGACCTCAGAATGAAGTGAAGTTCTGGCGATGGGGTCGTTGATGGGCATTTAAATACTAGGGTAATAACGGATGCCAGTCATTCTACGCTAGCAACTATACTGCAATCCGTAATTACAGATTACGGATTATTAAAGATTGAATGACGCATATGACACTGCCTACAATTGCACTTTTCACGGGCGACCCCGCAGGAATCGGTCCCGAGCTGGTTCAAAAATTAGTTCTAGACCAAACAAGTCAAAAAGCATCCAAAATAATCCTGATTGGCCAAAAAGACAGCATTCAAGCTGCACCTCATACACATTGGCACGACTGGCCTGGCTACAACACCTCAGCATTTAAACCCGCAACAGCAGATGCTCAAAATGGTGCTTACATGCTTTCGGCTTTGGGTGAAGGGGCTGCATTGGTGCGAGATGGAAAGGCAGATGCTTTCTGCTTTGCACCTTTAAACAAAAGCGCCCTTCGACTTGGCGGCATGCATCAAGAAGATGAACTTCGGTGGTTTGCAGAATTTTTAAATTACACGGGAATTTGTGGCGAACTTAATGTGTTGCAAGACCTGTGGACATCCAGAGTCACTTCGCATGTTCCCTTAAAGGAAGTCAGTCAACTTCTGACCAGTCAAAAGGTTTTTGAATCGATTCAAATGATTTCAAATTCACTTCATGCTTCAGGTAAATCATCCCCCCGCTTGGCAGTTTGTGGCCTCAATCCTCACAATGGTGATAACGGAAATTATGGCGATGAAGAAATAAAAATCATTTCACCTGGTGTTGAATTAGCCAATGATGCAGGCATACCAGCCGATGGGCCATTCCCTGCTGATACAGCGTTTGTCAGAGCTATCAGAAAAGAAGGCGGCTATGACGGTGTGGTCACCATGTATCACGATCAAGGACAAATTGCGATGAAGCTCATGGGCTTTGAAAAAGGCGTGACTGTACATGGCGGCCTACCCATTCCCATCACCACACCTGCTCATGGAACTGCCTATGACATTGTGGGCAAAAACTTAGCAAATCCACAAGCCATGCTCAATGCATTTGATTTAGCTTGTCGAATGGGCAAACACCATCGTCAATTGGAAAAACAAGTCGCTTAAGAATTTTTAACACAAAGGAAAGAAATCATGAAAAAACATTTCGCTTGTCTATTTGCAGCAACTCTATTGAGCCTGAGTGCCGTTGCACAAACCACCTACCCCACCAAGCCCGTTAAGCTCATGGTGGGTGCTGGCGCTGGTGGCGGCACCGATATCATTGCACGCATGCTGGCTGAAAAAATGACAGAGTCTCTCAAGGGCTCTTTCATTGTGGAGAATAAACCCGGTGCATCCAACACCATTGCGGCCGATTTAACAGCAAAGGCCGCACCCGATGGACATACACTTTTAGTTGCCACTAATACGGGCCAAGCCATTGCGCCGCATTTGATCAAATTGTCGTTTGATCCCATGAAAGATTTAACACCTATCGGCTTGGTAGTGACTGTTCCCAATGTGTTGGTTGTGGGCTCAAATGTGCCAGCCAACAGTGTGAAGGAATTGGTAGCACTGATGAAAGCAAAGCCCCAAGACTTTAAATATGCATCTTCTGGTGTTGGCAGCACTCAACACATCGCGGGGGAAGGCTTTGACATCGCAGCTGGCGTGAAAAGCATTCATGTCCCCTACAAAGGGAGTGCGCAAGCTCACTTAGACATCATTGCAGGCAATGTGCAGATTATGTTTGACACCACCTCATCTGCAATGGGGCAAATCAAAGCTGGAAAATTTAAACCTTTGGCTGTGACCACTGCACAGCGCTCCGCTGAATTGCCCAATGTACCCACATTGTCGGAAGCTGGGGTCTCGGGTTTTGAGATGAGTACTTGGTATGGTGTTTTTGTTACTGCGGGTACGCCACCTGATGTCGTAGCTAAGTTGCAAACTGAACTGGCGCGAATCATTAAGTTGCCTGATGTTCAGACCAAACTCAAGGGTTTAGGTGGAGAACCAGGAAATATGAGCCCAGATGAATTTAGCAAAATGAATAAGCAAGATTTTGAAAAATTCGGAAAGTTGATCAAGCAAGCTAATATCAAGATGTGAGAAGTTCAAACAGTCAACTCACAGGATTTAAAAATAATTTCCAACTTCTAATTAGACGGATTCAAGCACGAACTGAAACTTTGATTAACTGAAGCTAAGGCGGATGGGAAAATAACTTGACACGGTCGTACGTTTTTACGTACTATCTTGAGAAGGAGTGAAATCATGAACACAGTAACCGCAAGCCAAGCCCGAGCTGGCCTCTATCGCTTGATTGATCAAACAGCAGAAACACACAGGCCAGTCGTCATTTCTGGTAAGCGGGCAAATGCCGTTTTGGTTTCCGAAGAAGACTGGAGCGCCATCCAAGAAACTTTGTATCTTTTAGCGACTCCTGGAATGCGTGAGTCGATTAAAGATGCTATGGCTGAGCCTATTGCTAAAAGTAAAAAGGCGTTGAAATGGTAGTTTGGAATTTAGCCTATTCCAAATACGCTATCAAGGATGCTAAAAAACTATCTGCTGCAGGCCTTAAAGATAAAGCACAGACATTACTGGATATTTTAGAAGTAGACCCTCTTCAAAATCCACCGCCTTATGAGAAGTTAGTTGGTGACCTAAAGGGGACTTACTCACGCAGAATTAATATTCAACATCGCTTGGTCTATGAGATTTTTCGTAAAGAAAAAACAGTTCGCATCTTAAGAATGTGGACTCACTATGAATAAGCTTTATATCGACAAACCTATGTACATGTGCATAAATCAATTTCTTTAGTACTAATTTATTTAAAAAATTTGTACTTTTATAGGGTCAAGCGTAAAGACTCTTTACGCTTGGGCGTTTTGAGCATTGTCAAATGATCAGTTGTTTGAGTTGAAACGATCATCAATGTGCATGGACTTTTCATGGCTACGACAACTTGATCTAAATTAATCTGACAATGAACCAAGGGATTTCCTTTGTTGCTTGTGTTCAAAATCTATATACATTGATCAAAGGTCAACTACTCACCGAAGGATTTCGCTATGAAAACCATCAGCCAATTCTTAGACCAAAGTCAGCGAGCCATTTACTCAGTGAGTCCGGATGACACCGTTAGGGAGGCTTTAGAGGTGATGGCGCTGCACAACATTGGGGCGTTGCTGGTTTTGAAAGAGCAAAAGTTGGTGGGTATTTTCTCGGAGCGTGACTACGCAAGAAAAGTTTTCCTCAAAGGAAAAAGTAGCAACGATGCCAAGGTGAGTGACGTCATGACCTCTAAGGTCATTACCATCGATACAAAACACTCTATTGATCAATGTATGCAAATCATGACTGACAACCACATCAGACACCTGCCCATTGTCAATGATCAAAAAGTGATGGGACTCATTTCTATTGGCGATGTAGTTCGAGAAATGATTGCGTATCAGAAATCAATGA
>CALAGS010000184.1 GCA_937891665.1 uncultured Burkholderiales bacterium
CAAGGTATTGGGAACTGCAATGAACCAACTGTCTCCTTCAGATCGCGATCGGTTCAGAGGCGAACATCTAGGCCTTATATTTCAGCAGTTCAATTTATTGCCATTTTTAACTGTTCAAGAAAATATTGAATTGCCCAGTAAGTTGTTTGACAGGCGGTTCAAGAAATCAACGGAACTTTTTGGCAGTGTTCAGGCACATGTAGACAGGCTTTGTGACGCACTACATTTGGAGCCGGCCTTGCGTCAACGGAGGGCCAACCTTTTGTCTGTTGGCGAGCAGCAACGAGTGGCCGCAGCCAGAGCGCTACTAGGTTGCCCCTCATTGATTGTGGCCGACGAGCCTACCTCTGCGTTAGATGAAGATAACAAAATAGATTTTTTGAATCTGTTGTTGTCAACAGCCAGTGCCCAAAACACCAGTGTGATCACAGTCAGCCATGACATGCGAATAGCATCTAAATTTGACCGCGTTTTTTTAATGCCGCGCCGGGAACCTCAACATGTTTTGGCTTAATTTGGCTTGGAAGAGTGCTTGGTCTCGCAAGTACTCACTCTGCCTTGTGGCGGTGTCTGTTTGCCTATCGGTCATTATTTTGTTGGGTGTGCAGCAAATCCGCACAGATGCCAAGCAGAGCTTTTCTAATGCATTAAGTGGCGTTGATTTAGTGGTGGGACCTCGAGGAAGCCAGACTGACTTGCTTTTGTACAGCGTGTTTCAACTGGGTGCGCCTACCCAAAATATGTCTTACACAGATTTGCAAAGAATCAATCAATTGCAGGCTGTGGCCTGGACCATACCCATACAGCTGGGCGACTCATTTGATGGCTTTCCTGTCATGGGAACATCCATTGAGTTTTTTAAGCACTACAAATCTTCTGGCAAGGACTTGTCATTTCAAGTGGGTCAGTCCTTTGAGGACCCGCAGGTCAATGCTGGTGCCTTGATGCAAGTGGTCATTGGTGCTGAGGTAGCTAAATCTAAAAAATTAAAACTCAATGACACATTTGCATTGACTCACGGATACAAAGCCATTGAAGAGACGGTTCATACTGACCATCCATTTAAATTGGTGGGCATCTTAAAACCTACTGGTACACCCTTAGACAGATCGGTATTAATCAGTTTAGAAGCCTTTGAAGCGCTTCATGTTGGGTGGGGTATGGGTTTGAGGCCTTCAGCGTTTGATGCCAAGCCAGATCTACAAAAAGATCTGCCAAGTGTTGCAGAACTAAAGCCTTCTGAGTTAACAGCGGTTTGGGTAGGGCTGCATTCGCGTGCAACGGTTTTTTCAGCCCGCAAAGCCATTGAAAGCTTGAGACTCAACTCGACTTCGGTACCACTCATGGCAGTCTTGCCTGGGGTGGCATTGGATGAGCTGTGGCAAATTGTTCGTGTTGTTGAAAACGCACTCATCGTGATCGGTGCATTGGTGGCTGTGTGTTCATTGTTGGGTGTTGTTTCGGTGCTTTTAGTGGGCTTGT
>CALAGS010000185.1 GCA_937891665.1 uncultured Burkholderiales bacterium
GCAGCCACCGGGGACGCCAGCACGCTCACTCTGTTGCCTAGCGCAGCCACCTTGGGCTGGATACAAGCCCATCCTGGCAGTTTGACCATTTCAAATCAGGTCGAAAGTTCTATTTGGACCCAAGCACCCCACTTAGCAGGAAGCGGTAGCCCCAAGGCTTCTGATGTGTCCGCCCTGATGGCAACCGCTGGTGCGACCGGTGTTCTTCAAGTCCTAGGCGGTTTGGGCACCTCACCATCCCAAGCCCTTGGAAGCGCAGACAACTTGGCTGAACTTTCCCCAGAAATGGGGCCCCTAGATGCCATGCGCATGCGCATGGTGCCGACCTGGGAAAACATGACCCGCCAGTTGGCCCAATTGAACGGCACCCAACAGGCTGCGGCATGGGGGCAACTGACCTCCAACATCCTGAATAGCAAAGTTCAAGGCGGTGAATGCGAAGAGGTACTGCTGGACCTGGGTGCCAATGACCCCTCCATCCTGTCGGCACTGGATGCCCTCCAAGACCAGAGCGACAATGGTCTCATGAGCCTAGACTCGGCTCGAAATACAGCCAGCACGGGTGCATTGGGAGCCGCCGCCACAAGTGCGGCCTTGGCCAACCCAGGCATGACCGACCGAGCCGCCCAAATTCAAGACTTGGCTGACAAGCTGGGCAAAGCCATGGGAGAAAGACTTCAAGAGCAATTGGAAAAGGGTGAATGGAAGCTACAGTTAAAGCTTAATCCTGCACATTTGGGCAAAATTGACGTTGAACTCGACATGAGCGCAGCTGGCTTGGACGCGGTTTTTAAAACCGACAATCAGCTCACGCGTGAATTGATTGCGCAAGGCATGAACAAACTCAAGGATAGCTTGGCACAATCGGGCATGACAGTTGCTAATGTCTGGGTGAACAGTGAAAACCAGAAGGGTTCTGGCGGAAACTCGACACCTCGTGAAAACACGGGCTCTGACTCATCTGTCAATGCCCCTGTGACAGAGGTTACAGCCGCTGAATCTCGCATCAAAGAACTCAGATCTTCAGATGCTTGGGACACACTGGCTTGAAATTTAACTAAAACGCCCGGTTGATCCGGTGTCAATTTGTTTATATAGAGGTGCCCTATGGCAACAGCAGCCCCAGAAGCAACAGAAGTCGTTGAAGAAGAGCCGAAAAAGAAGAAGCCCATCGTCCTGATCATTGGCGGCGTGGTGGGTTTGATTGTCCTCATTGTGGGCATTGTGCTGGGTACGCTCTTTTTCACAGGTTACTTCAATCCCAAGCCCGTGGTCGATCCTGAGCTGGCTGAAGAATCGGCAGACGGGAAAAAAGTTGACAACAAGCCTGGCAAGAAAACCAAAGATTCACCAGAGCTCACACGCTTTGAGTACACCTACTTGCAAATTGAACGCGAGTTCTTGGTCAATGTGAGTGGCTCCAAAAAAGTGATGTCAGTTCAAATTGCGGTCATGACCCATTACGACGATCGCGTGTTTGAAAACGTCAAGAAGCACGACTTTGCCATTCGCTCAGCCGTCTTGGATGTGATGCGACAGACTACCGATGCAGACTTGGTTAAACCTGAGTTCCGCAAAGAAATAGCTGTCAAAATTCGCGATAGCATCAATACCTTGCTTGAAAAGTACGAAGACTTTGGTGGCATCGAAGAAGTTCATTTCACGAGCTTCATCGTTCAGTGATAAAGCCCATCGTTCAAAGTATTTGCGTTATTTCATTTTGATTGTTTGAATTTCATGGCCACTTCTTTGCTCACACCCGACGAACTCTCTGCCTTGGCAGAAGGCGTGATGGATGGCTCGATTCCAGTCGACACTGGCTTCAACACCACCGCACGGGTGAAGAAACACGACCTGGCCAGCGAAGACAGCAGCTTGGGGGTGAACATCACCTCGATCGACATGATCAACGAGCGCTTTATTCGCACCTTTCGTTTGGGTTTGGTCGAAATGCTGCGCACCAGCCCCAAGGTCAATCCCAACCAAGTTGAAATTGTTCGCTTCGGTGATTACCTCAAAAGTTTGAAAGCGCCTTTGTCTGTCAATGTGGTCCGCATGAACCCATTGCGCGGCAACTCCATTGTGGTCATTGACCCGACGGTGGTGTTCAGCTCACTCGACAGTTTCTTTGGTGGCTTTGGCAAAGGCGTTGGCAATTTACCACCCGGTCGTTTGTTCACACCCACAGAATCGCGCATTATCAACATGATTCTAGAAGTGTTTTTCAAATCACTCACAGAAGCTTGGTCCGCTGTATTGCCTGTTGAATTCGAATTGGTCAGCTCCGAAATCAACCCTCAGTTTGCACAAATTGCCGACGAAAACGACTTGGTCATCTTGACGCGCTTCGAAGCCGAAGGCAATATGAACTCTCAGGGCTTCATTGACCTGGTCTATCCTTACGCATCGCTCAAACCCATTCGTGAACTGCTTAGAAGCCGAGTGCAATCGGGTGACGGCAATGACGAGTCAGATAAGCAATGGCGCATCGAACTTGAAGATGCCGTTGACAGCGCCAGCTTGGAAGCACGTGTCTTACTGGGCAGTGTGGAATCCTCTTTTGGTGAAATAGAAACCATGAAAGAAGGCGATGTGCTGTTCTTCAAGAAACCAGAATTGGCCAGGTTGCTGGTTAACGGATTGCCCGCCTTTGATGTTCAAGTGGGCACCATAGGCGCACAAACTGCTGTGCAAGTTGAACGGGCTTGTATTCCCGGTATGCAATAAATTTTCAGGAAACCGACATGACCGATAACACCACCGACGCCGCCATCGAAAACGAAGCGGCTCAACGCCAAATCAATCCTGAAGTTTTACAAAACATCAGCGTCACCTTGTCCATCGAAGTGGGCCGTGCCATGATCAAAATTCGCGATCTCATGCGACTCACCCAAGGCAGCGTGGTCGAACTCGACCGCATTGCAGGTGAACCGCTTGACTTGTTGGTGAATAACACCGTGGTGGCGCAAGGCGAAATCGTTTTGGTCAACGACCGCTATGGCGTTCGCTTAACGCGTGTGGCGCCAGCTTCCGAACGCATGAAGAACTTATAAACTCTCCTATTTAGACCACAAGAAAAGAGCACCCCATGGCACCCGGCTTAGGAACCGACGACCTGTTTCGGATGATCGGCAGCTTTGCCTTGGTGCTGGCCATCATGGCCGCCTTGCTTTGGGCTTTGCGCAAATTGCAATCGCGCATGCACAGCCATCAACCTGGCCGTCGCATGCAAATCATCGAATCTTTAAGCGTTGGGCCCCGTCAAAAATTTGCCTTGCTGCGCGTTGGAGAACACGAGGTACTGGTGGGCATCACCCCTACCCAAATGACCTCCTTGGCCCATTGGCCGGCCAACAACTCAAGCCAACTCTCAATCACACCAAGCGATTCTGGCTCTATCATTCACGCAACCCTTTCCGAAACCAAGGCACCCCATGTTGCGTAAGTCATTGAATCAACCTTTTATTCTGGCCATGGCTCTGATTGCTTTGGCCATGTTTGCATTTCCTATCGCTGCATCGGCTCAGGGCATTCCCATGGTGAACGTCACGGGCGGCCCCAAAGGCCAACAACAGTACAGCTTGTCGCTGCAATTGTTGGCCTTGATGACATCGCTCACACTGTTGCCCTCGTTCTTGCTCATGATGACGGCGTTTGTGCGCATCATCATTGTCTTGTCTATCTTGCGTCAAGCTTTAGGTACTGGCCAAACACCGCCCAACACTGTTCTGGTGGGCTTGGCCTTGTTCCTCACGTTGTTCATCATGTCACCCATCTTGAACGATGTGTATACCAACGCCGTGGTGCCTTACATGCAAAAAGGCATGGCCTTTGACAAAGCATTGGCCGCTGCCGAAGAGCCCCTTCGCAACTTCATGATGAAGCAAACTCGAGAAGACGACATTGGCCTTTTCATGCAAATGGCCAACAAAGGTGAGCCTGCCAATGCTGCTGCCGTGCCTTTCTCTACTTTGGTGCCCGCCTTCATCACCTCTGAATTGAAAAGCGCTTTCACCATCGGCTTTCTGATTTACATCCCCTTCGTGGTCATTGACCTCATTGTGGCCAGCGTGCTCATGTCCATGGGCATGATGATGT
>CALAGS010000186.1 GCA_937891665.1 uncultured Burkholderiales bacterium
CAGGTTTTCAAACCTGAAGTGGGCGGTCCTATGCTGCTGGGCGCTGTGGGTCAGTTGCAGTTTGAAGTGGTGCAGCACCGCTTGAAGGCTGAATACGATTGCGATGTGCGCTTGGAAGGTTGCCAGTACACCGGTGCGCGTTGGATTACGGCCGATACACCTGCTGAAATGAGAGAGTTTCTGAATGCCTATCCACAGCGCATGGCGTTGGACGCGGCTGATACTTTGGCTTATTTGTGCACATCACCTTATGACGTGCGGCTGGCTCAAGAGCGCTTCCCCAAGATTCACTTTCACCCGCTGCGCGAGCACGCTGGATTGGCGTTGGGATCTGCGGGCTGATTAAATGACCGAAGCTAGTAGCTTGTAAGGCTTGGCTTTGGTTTCAAATGGATTGACAACAGTTACACCTCGCCAAGTGAATCCATTTTGAAAATCTTCGCTGATCAAAAGTCTGCATTTGTTTTCTGCAGCCACAGACATAATTAACGCGTCCCACATTGAAATTTGGTGGTCAACAGTCAAATCCATTGCAGATTGAAATGCTGTCCACGTTGTATCTGCCACAACCACAGCATCTGACCAAGAAAGCAGCAACTCGCGAACATCAGCTGATGACTTCTTCAGCTTGCTTGTTAAGACTCTGGAAAGTTCACCTAAAACTTGAACAGGCACCAAAGAATTGATTGGATTGAGTTTTGCAATCAAATCGCCAGCCAATTGACATCGAACGTCATCTCCCAAGCCTTCTGCATAGGCCAGTACATTTGTATCTAAAGCTACCCTCATGGCTTAGCCTTCATACAACTCGTCACGCGTCCAATTTCTAGCGCCAGTTGCAGGCTGGCTTTTGAGTCTTGCAACAAGACTCTTGTGGGCCTGTAATTTAAAAGCGTCCTCATGATTAGCTGCAGAAATAACTGCGACAGGCTTACCCCTAGACACCACTGTCACGACCTCACCCGTGGCTACATCGCGAAGTAGACTTGAAAAATGCCGATTGGCATCGGCTGCTGAAATAGTTTTCATATTAATTTAAGTAGTGATTAACACTACTTTAACCGCAATCTCAATGGATAGCAAGTTACAACATCTTACATATTAAGCATCCATATTGACTGAATTTGTATATGCTCATAACATACACTCATGCTCAACCTCGATCTTATTGTCGGGTTTCAGTGGGATCAAGGCAATGCAGAAAAGAGTAATCAAAAACATGATGTACTCCCTTCAGAATCAGAAGAAATTTTCTTCAACGACCCGCTGCTGCTCAATCACGATGCCAAACACAGTCAATCTGAACCTAGGTTTTTGGCATTGGGCATTACCCATGGAAGACGATTGTTGACCGTTATCTTCACATTACGTGAAAACAACACCCTCATTCGAATCATTTCTGCAAGAGATCAACACCGTAAAGAAAGGCTTGTTTATGCCAAAGCAAACTAAGCTTCCAAGCAAGGGGCAAAACGCCACCAAGGCCATTCCTAAATTCAAAACTGAAGCGGCAGAAAGAAAGTTTTGGGAAGATGCAGCCAACGATGCCACTGAATACTTTGACGCATCCAACATGCAGGTTGCAAAATTCACCAACCTCAAACCGTCCACCACCAGCATTTCTCTGCGACTCTCAGACAGTTTGCTAGATGGCATTCGACGCCAAGCCAATAAGTTAGATGTGCCTTATCAATCACTCATGAAAGTTTGGCTTACAGAGAAGTTGAGTGAAAACTCCAAGAGAACATAAGTGAAGCCCCTGTCATCTTGGCCCCAAACCACCCGCACAAAAATCGTGGGTGTGTTTACGGACATTGACGACACCCTTACCACCGAAGGCGCCATCACCCCCG
>CALAGS010000187.1 GCA_937891665.1 uncultured Burkholderiales bacterium
GTCCTTCTAACTTGCTCCCTCACGGCAAGTCAGTGTTCTCAGCAGGAGCTTGCGCGTTGCGAGGCCCCACAGTGCCTAAGCGTGCCTTCAGTGATTGCGGTTGCCCAGTAATGATGGCGGCGTAATTGGTAGTGTTCGACAAAACCTTTTTCACATAGTCACGAGTTTCATTGAACGGAATGTTCTCTGCCCAAATAGCCGCTTCAAGCACCGGACCTTTGCGCCAATTGCGTGACCGACTGGGGCCGGCGTTGTAGGCGGCTGCGGCTAATGGCATGGATCCATCGAAATCGTCTAAGACCAACTTCAAATAACCCGTGCCAATCGCCACATTGATCTCCTGATCCGTAATTTGGTGCGGTTGAAAATTCGTCATGCCAATTTTCTTCGCCGTCCACTTGGCCGTGGCTGGCATGACCTGCATCAAGCCAGCTGCGCCCACCACCGATTTGGCGTCCATGATGAAACGGCTTTCTTGACGAATCAGGCCGTAAACATAAGCAGGATCGAGTTGGATCTCCTTGGTTCTGCGAAAGACAGTGTCTTTGAGCGGCATGGGAAAACGCTGATCAAAGTCAATGGCCAATTTGGTTCGTTCGCTGGTGTTGATGCAACGGTCCCACACTTGTTTACTGCACGCTAAATCTGCGGCAGCCAACAGCTCACGTTCGCTCATACCGCCGGGTGTGTGCAAATTGGTGGTGTAGTTCCACTCTCGATTGCCTTCAGAACGCAGGCCTAAATTCAAAGCAGTCAAGGCGCGTTGCAGTCCTGCGTTTTGGGCTGCCATTGTTTTTTCTTGGGGAGTCAGCGCTTCTGGTTTGGCTGGCGCTGTGATGGCTAGGCCAAGTTCTTCCATCGCAAGCTGTTCGTAGAAGCCCTTGACGCTGGCAATGCTTTGAAGAGAGGCTAAAGCCTCTAAGCGCAAGGGCTCTGTGGCCGTAGGGTTTGCGGCCAATTGGCCACGTGCTTTCCAATAAATCCAAGTTGAATCTTGCTTGGCGCTGTCCATGGCCTCAACGGCAGCGATCACCGCTTTCCAGTCGCCACTTCGCAGAGCCGCTCGCGTTTTCCAAATGAGCAAGTCGTCACTCAAGTCTTGATTGCGGCTAACCTTGTTGAAATAGCTGTGTGCGTTGTCTTGCAGTTTTTGAGCCGCCTGTTTGCCAATCACACCCCAAACCCAGTTGTGCTCTTCTTTGGTGAGCATCAGGCCCCATTTTTTTTCAAGCAACTGAGCCGCTTTGTCGGGGTCGGTGTTGGCAATGCGAATGAGCGCCAAGACAGACAACTCTTTGCGTTTTTTGGTGATGGCCAATATGCGTTTGTTCAAATATTTTTGGGGGTCAGCGTGAATCAAGATGGCTTGCTTGCCAAGTTCAGTCGATTCAATGTTGAGTGCCAGTTGAGCTGCCCGTGGACGATTGTTGTCCATGGCCAGGCGCGCTTTGCGCCACAGGTCGAGCGACTCAATTTTTTTGAGATCGTGGAGTTTTTCAGCGGTGTAGGTGCAACCGTCTTCGGTGTCTCTGAAGGCATACCAAAGGCGTTTTAATTCTGCTGCTGTTTCTGGTTTTGAAAGGAATGCATCGGTTGACAAGGCATAGCATCGAACTTCCCTGTCGTCGTTCATGCGAAAGCGGGGGTACTCTTGTGTGAAGGTGGCCCACTCACGTTGCCTGCCTAATTGCAACAACCAATCGTTGCGCAAGCGGTCTTCTGCATAGGTGCCAGCGTATTGCGTCAAAAACTGCTGAATTTCTGAGTCACTGGCTTGGTCTAGCCGGACGCGAAGATCCCAATACGCAGCCCAAGGCTCAAGTGTGTGGCCTTTGGCTTTGGGCAAGAGACGAGAAAGCTGGGCTTTGTCGTTCTTTTTAAAGGCCTGGTTCATCTCCAAAATGACATCATCGGCCTTGTTTCGGGCATTAGTTTGGCCCAAGGCAGGGTTCATGAAGGAGAAAATGAGGAAGAAGGCCCCAAGCGATGTCAAAATCTGTGTCAATTGCATAGGTCGATTATGGACAAATCAGAAGCCAAAAAACAAATTCGCCAAGACTTGTTGAAAGCGCGCCTCAACATGACGGATCGCCAAGAGCGGGTAGACGCCCTGCAACGGGTGATGCGCATCTGGTTGTTTGGCCGTCCCGAGCTGGTGATTGGCGCCTATTGGCCCATTAAAGGCGAGTTTGATCCGTTGCCAGCGCTGCACCGTTGGAAAGAGGATGGTGAGTTAACGGGTGAGTCACAGCTTCGAAGAATTGGGCTACCCGTGGTCGACAAAGTGAACAAAACACTCACCTTTCACGCTTGGTACCCGGGTTGCCCCATGGAGGAGGATGCTTATGGCATTCCCAAACCCAAAGACACCGAAATCATTGTGCCTACTTTGTTGTTTGTGCCCTGCGTGGGCTACACCGCGGGTGGTTTTCGCTTGGGTTATGGCGGCGGTTTTTACGATCGCACTTTGGCGACCCTTGCGCCCAAGCCTTTTACCGTTGGTTTGGGTTTCAAAGAGGCTTTTGTAGACGATTTTGAGCCCGAGCCACACGATGTGCCGCTAGATGCTATTTTGAATGACAACGGGGTGGTGTGGCCATTTGGTTGATCCTTTGAGAAGACAAGTCAACAATTAGTTCGGTATTCAGTCAGAAAAAATAAGTCACTCAATCGATATGGCAAGACCTAAATCCGCCACGCACGACATCAAGCGAGATGCCATTTTGGACATTGCGGCGCAGTGTTTTGCCGATCGCAGTTATCCGGCTGCCAGCATGAATGAAATTGCCACGGCGTGTGGCACTTCTAAAGCACGGCTGTACCACTACTACGGCAGCAAAGAAGCCATTCTGTTTGATTTGATGGACCGCTACACGCAGCGTTTGTTGTCACTCATTGCTTTGACGGAAGCGACTGCTCAGCGCCGCAATCTGGACGATCGTGCCGCTTTGCATGAACTTATTCGTGCCTTTTTGCAGGAATACGAAAGCTCAGCAACCCGGCATGTGGCTTTGTTGAATGACACGCAGTTCTTGAGTGATGTGCCCGATGACCATTTGGGCTCGCAGGCTATTTCGCCACGCGAACTCATTTTGAACCGCCAGCGCGATGTGGTGGCGGCCGTGACGCGCGCTTTGCGCCGTGCTTATCCTGGTAGATTGAACGCTACCAACCAAACCGCCATCACCATGATGTTGTTCGGTATGATCAACTGGACTTTCACTTGGCTTCGCCCTGGCGGCCCCATCTCGTATGTGGCCTTCGCAGA
>CALAGS010000188.1 GCA_937891665.1 uncultured Burkholderiales bacterium
CATGCTGAATGCTGTCAATTTGCATGATGGTGCGCGCCAACTCTTGCTCCATGGCCGAGGTGTAGCGCACTTGTTCCATGAACTGGCTGGTGGTCATGGCCGATTGGTCTTTGAGTGAATCCATGCCCATGTGGCCAGTTTTGGGAATGCCTTTGGAGGCCAGAAAAATACGTGCTTCGTGGTACTTGTTCGCGGGCACCGTAATTTGACCTGTGGCAGGGTCCAAGACGGGCTTGAATTCGGAGGTACGCAAAGCTTCCATGGCCGTTTGCTGTTCGGCCTCGCTCATGTTGACCATGAGGGGGCGATAGCTGGGCATGTTGATAAGGATGTAAATAATGCCAAACAGCAAAACGGCCAAGCCCATCAAAATGAGGGGCATGGCTTTTTTAATCCTGGGCTGCTGCATCAACTGTTGAATAGAGGCCAGTGGCCCCGAGGCGCCGCCCATGCCCGAGCTGGTGTTGATGTCCATACCAGGGGTGAAAGTTGCCAAAGCACCGCCGGCGTTAGAGCCTGCGCCGCCCGTGGTGGCAAGCGCGGTGTTGCTCGAACCCCCAGCGGCAATGCCGGGCTGAAAAGGAGCTAATGTAGTGGTTGCCATTTTTTGAATCTCTCTGTCGTATCTTTAAAGCGTTAAACCGGCATGTTCAAAATGTCTTCGTAAGCCTTGAGCACTTTGTTGCGCACCTGCAAGGTGGCTTCAAAACTCAGGGACGATTTCTGCATGCTCAGCACGACATCTGTCAGGGGCACGCCTTCTCCGCGTTCATAAGCGGAAGAAATTTTGCTGGCGTGCATTTGGTTGGCATTCACCTTGTCAACAGTTTGGCGCACCAAGTCGCCAAAGCCAGAAGGGCCCTGTGGCGCTTGTGAACCATTGAGGCCATTCAGGCCGCCACCGACCTTGTTGCCATCGCTGTCCATACCGCCTGCAGCTTGCGATTGGTAGGAGCGCAGTGTTTGCAACATCGATTGAATGTTGCTCTGGGAATTAATTTTGTCGACCATGATGTGCTCCCTTAAGCGGCCCAAGCCAAGTTGCTGTTATCGGCCTTGAGTCTGGCCAGCTTGTAACGCAAAGTGCGTGGGCTGATGCCTAGCTTGGCTGCGGCTTCCATACGGCTTTCTGTGGTTTGAATGGCTGCCAAAATCATTTGGTGCTCGCTGGTTTTCACGGCTTCTTGCAAATTGGAAGCGATGACCGCGTTGTCTTCTGTAGCGCTGGTATCGGGAAACCGCAAGGCTTCGTTGGGCATGCCCAATTGCGACACAGGCAACATGGAACTAACCGACTTATTAGTCGTCTCTGCACCCGCAGAGCCTGCAATGAACTCTTGCGACAAGTGAAGGTTCATGTCGGCAGCATCGTCAAACATGAGGTGGTGTGTTTCGATGTGCTGGTCAGAACACAACACCACCGCACGCTGAACCACGTTTTCTAATTCACGCACATTGCCTGGCCAAGGGTAGGCCAACAGTTGCGCTTGCGCTTCATCGCTGAGCGTAAAGTCTTGTGCATTGGGCGCATGGCGCAGCAGCAGGCTGGCCAC
>CALAGS010000189.1 GCA_937891665.1 uncultured Burkholderiales bacterium
TAATTGGCTGCCCCTGCTTGCAACCTTGTTCATTCAGGCCATGGTCTCCATGGCCTTGTTAACGCTTCCGGTCATGGCACCCGTTGCAGCTAAAGATTTGGCAGTATCGCCTGCCTTGGTGGGTATCTATGTCGCCCTCACCTACCTTGGTGCCATGATTTCCAGTCTCACCTCAGGCTCCAGCGTCACACGTTTTGGTCCCATTCGAGTGAGTCAGTTGGGACTGATACTGTGTGCCATGGGGCTCTGCCTTTGTGCTGTGCCTTGGCTACCCGCCACTGGCTTGGGTGCCGTGCTCATTGGCTTAGGATATGGCCCGATCACACCGGCCAGCTCGCAAATATTGACCCGAACAACACCGGCTCACCAAATGTCTCTGGTGTTTTCAATCAAACAAACGGGCGTGCCACTAGGCTCCATGTTAGCGGGCGCCATTGTTCCCAGCCTCATGCTTGGCATCGGCTGGCAATTGAGTTTAATCAGCGTTGCTTTGGTGTGCTTGATCAGCGCCATCTTGTCGCAACCACTGCGTCATGAAATGGACCAGCAAAGGCAAGTTAGTTTGAAGTTGAACTTCAAAACATTGTTGGCACCGATCCGCATGGTGTTGTCGCACCGCACACTGGCCACCATGGCCGGCTGTTCATTCATGTTCTCCATGGTTCAAGTGTCTCTTACCACTTACTTGGTGACTTACTTGCACGATGATTTATCTTATGGACTGGTGGCCGCTGGTTTGCTGCTTTCCATCACACAAATGGGTGGCATCGTTGGGCGAGTTGCCTGGGGCTATGTGGCCGATCATTATTTAAGTTCGCAAAAAATGTTGGCGAGTTTGGCCATCAGCATGACCCTTTGTGCGGCGACAACCCCTCTTTTGCTGCCTGTTCTTCCCGTCTATGGTGTCTGGACCCTGCTGCTGCTTTTTGGCGCATCCGCCATTGGTTGGAACGGCGTCTATTTGGCAGAAGTGGCCAGACAGGCACCCGAGGGCAAGGCCAGTGTTGCCACGGGCGGCACCTTGACCTTTACTTTTTTGGGCGTGGTGGTCGGCCCACCCCTGTTTGGCGGTTTGGCCACCTTGTTTGGCACCTACGATGCTGGGTTTTGGGCGCTGGCTGTCATATCTAGTTTTTGCAGCTTTGTTTTATTGCGCTTAAAGCCTAGCCCCGCGAATTAAATCAACCCCTTTTTCGGCAATCATGATGGTGGGTGCATTGGTATTACCCGTCACCAAGTGCGGCATGATGGACGCATCGATGACGCGTAAATTTTGCAGGCCATGAACGCGAAGTTCGGCATCGACCACGGCCATCGGATCTTGCGCAGGGCCCATTTTGCAAGTGCCAACAGGGTGGTATTCGGTGTCGGAGTGGTCACGCAGAAAGCTTTCAACTTGCGCCGAATTGTTGGCGTCTACCGTATGAATCATGTCGCCTCTGTGCGATGACAACGCCGGCGACTGCATGACACGCAAACCCAATTGGGTCGCTTTCACCAAGGTCTGCATGTCGGCTGACTCTTTGAAAAATGCGGGGTCAATGAGAGGCCGATCGGTGGGGTTGCGACTGGCCAGAGTTAGACTGCCACGGCTTTGAGGGCGCATGAGGGTGACGTGCAAGGTGTACCCATGGCCAGCATGCATTTTGCGCGCGTGATCGTCCACAATGCCAGTGCACAAGGCCAACTGAATGTTGGGATACTCGTTGTTGCCTTCGGTAGACACAAAGCCTTGTGTTTCAGACACGTTGGAGGTGATCCAGCCCGTTCTTTTGCTGCGCCACTCCAGCACGGCCTTGACCATGTTCCAGGCGCCCTTCAATGAAAAGCCCATGGCGTCGTTTATTTTTTGGGTCTTGTAAATCAGCACCGTGGTGATGTGGTCTTGCAAGTTTTGTCCTACTCCCGGCAATTCATGCAACAAAGGAATGCCCAAGTCTTGTAAATGCAAAGCGGGGCCCACCCCCGACAACATGAGCAACTGCGGCGAGCCAAATGCACCCCCCGAAACAATCACTTCTTTGCGCGCACGCACCTCATGGTCTACGTCGTTGACTTTGTATTTGATGCCAACAGCACGTTTGCCTTCAAACATAATTTGCGTGGCGTGCGCATGCGAGATGACATTCAAGTTGCTTTGATGGCGGTGGGGGTCAAGGTAGGCTCTGGCCGCGTTCCAACGCTCACCGCCCTTTTGCGTCACCTGACCGGGCGACACCCCAAATTGCTGAGCGCCGTTGTAATCGGGGTTGCTGGGAATGCCCTGCTCGTTGCAAGCCTTCATGAACAATTGATTCAAGGGACTGGGACTGCGCAGAAAACTCACATTCAAAGGACCGCCTACACCCCGGTAATCTGTTGCGCCAAAGCACTCGTTGTTTTCTGACTTTTTAAAGTAGGGCAAAACATCTTGAAAGGACCAACCTGGGTTGCCCAATGCGGCCCAACTGTCGTAATCGCGGGCATTGCCGCGCGTGTAAACCATGGCATTGATGGAAGAGCTTCCGCCCATCACTTTGCCGCGTGGCTGAAATCCTTTGCGACCGTTAAAGCCTGCCTGAGGCACGGTGTTGTAGCCCCAGCTGTTGAGATTCAAGGAAGCTGTGGCTGCAAATCCCAAGGGCGCACGAACAAACACAGAGTTGTCGGGGCCGCCAGCTTCAAGCAAACACACCGAAGTCTGCTGATTTTCACTCAAACGCCCCGCCACACAGCAACCTGCAGAACCCCCTCCAACCACCACATAGTCAAATTCAGAAAGTGTCATTGGAGTGCCCTCGTGACAATTGGAAAATTACCGGGCGCTTTGTCAATCAAGCTGAAAAACAAAGCCAAATCAATTGTGCTGCCTTCGATCTTGGTTTGATCGGACAAGAGCAAGTCTTTGGCGCCTGCTTGGCCCAACACCATCTTGATAAAAAATGGTTTGGTCAGGGTCAGGGTTGCATTCGCATTGCGATCAGGACGCGCCTTCACGTGGTGCAACACTGAATTGTCAAGCGACAAGACAAAGCTTTGTTGGGTGTCTGAAAACACCAAGTTGATTTTCAATTTCTTGCCCTCGGCTTTTGGGGCATTGAGCGACGCAGCCATGGCCTCCAAAAACCGTTCAATGGGAGTTTGATTCAGCATGTCGGTCATGGCCTCGCGCGGCATGCCTTTTTCGGGCGCACCTTCACGCAACTCCAACGCGCCGGTTAGGTAAAAGTTTCGCCAAGCCGATGACTCGGCTGCATAGCCCAGCTTTTCAAAAGACTGCGCCAACAAGGCCTTCGCTTGCGTATTTTGAGGCGACACATAAACCGCATGCTTAAGCAGCTCAGCAGCCCAGCGGTACTCTGCTTTTGCCATGGCCTCTTGGGCTGCCACCACCACTTTGTCAACCCCGCCCATGAGGCTGACGTATTTTTCAGAGGCTTGTAAAGCGGGCAAAGGGTCTAAGTTGGAAGGATGGGCATCAAACCAGCCCATGTAGTTTTGATAGACCGCTTTCACATTGTGCCGAACCGTACCGTAATAACCGCGCACACTCAAATGCTCATCCAGTGAGGGAGGTAGCCGAAGATTCTCTGCAATCTCAGCAGCATTTAAGCCCGCATTCATTTGCCGCACTGTTTGATCGTGAATGAACTGATAGGTGTCTCTTTGTTTGACAATAAAGTCTTGGATATTGGCAGCCCCCCAGACTGGCCAATGATGCTGATTGAACACCACTTCGGAGTTTTGCACATGGCGCAAGGAGTCATTCAAATAGGAAGCCCACTTGGTAGCATCTCGCACCTTGGCACCGCGCAAGGTATACAGGTTGTGCAATGTGTGGCCCATGATTTCAGCGCCGCAAAACGCTTTGAAGTCAGGCAAATAGAAAACAAACTCCGAGGGCGCCTCGCTGCCCGGTACGTTGTGAAAAACAAAACGAACGCCATCAATGAGCAGGTGTTTTTCTTCTGATTCAACGGTGATGTTAGGTTGCAAAATACCAAGTTTTCCAAACGCCACCGCTTTGCCCAAGCCATTGTCGACAAGCCCTGTTGGACTTTTGGGCAAATTGCTGCCGTACATGTACATGGCCCGTCGCCCCATGGCGGGGCCCATGAGAATATTTTCACTGGTGGCCTCTTCCATAAAGCCAGATGGTGCAACGATGGGCAGTTTTCGGGCTTTGGCTTCCTCTGCACTTACCACGCCCAATGCACCTCCAAAATGATCGGCGTGACTGTGCGTAAAAATAAGGCCAGACACTTTTTGCGGGCCCAAATGCTGGCGTGCAAAAGCCAGTGCCGCGGCCGAGGTTTCTTGTGCAGTCAGGGCATCGACCACAATCCAGCCTGTCTTTCCTTGAATCAAGGTCATGTTGGCCAGGTCAAAGCCCCTTAATTGCCAGATGCCTTCGGTTACTTTGAACAAGCCAATTTGGTTGTTCAAAGTGGCTTGGCGCCACAAACTTGGGTTGACCGTTGCGGGCGCATTGCCTTGAACAAAGGCAAAGGCATCAAAGTCCCAAATGACCTTGCCCTG
>CALAGS010000190.1 GCA_937891665.1 uncultured Burkholderiales bacterium
GTTCTTGATCTTGACTAGGAAACACCCACTTCATAGTTTCTGAGTCATCTGAAACAAACACCAAGTTTCTAATTTCTGAGCTGTCGTAAGCCGAGCCAGACTTCTTCTTGCTCACCACCTTTAACATGACAAGCTTCGGCCCTAAATCCAAATCGTTATCCAGCTTGCGCAGCTCAAGCACATCACTTACCAAACTCTCAGTCTGACCTGGCGGCACCACGGTCTTTGGTGGGCTTGGCTTGTCAGTCGTTAATGCGGCCCAAGCGAAGGCTACTGCCATCAGCAAAAGTGCAAGCGATGGCAGCAGGGCGTTAAACCGCCTGAGGTTTACAAAAAGACGAGCGGTTTTCATCAAGTCTCCGACCTGCGGCCTTCGCTAGATTTTCTGCGCAAAAACGCTTGCTCTTCAATGTCTGCATGCAAACTAAACATCACCTCATTGGTGCTAGACAAGCGGTTGTTCATCTTCCTAGATTTGTAAAGCATTTCTTTAGACATGCGGCGCTCATCGCGTTCGCTCATCAGCTGCCTTGTGAACGCGATAGATGCTGCTATCCAGGGCTCGTTGCGACCAATGGTTTCCAGTCTGTTTAGCAATTGCTCAACCTGCAGCCAATCGCCTGCCAACGCAGCTTCTCTAATTTGCAATTGCAACAGGGCTGCAGTGAGCTCGTTGATGCGGCGCTCTACCAACTCATGGGGCATTTCAGATTCGTAAGCAGCAGGCGCAACTATAGGCAAATTCTGCAACTGGCCTTCAAAGCTAAACTGCGTACCCGTAGCGTCGACAGCCTTCACACTTACCTTGATCACTGTGCCATTTGCTGATTGCAAACGAATGGCCTCGCTCATAGGCATGCGCAGCAAAGCCCAGCACTCAGAACCCATGGCCACAGACGGCATGCGCCATCCGTCACCTGCGCGGTCGTATGTGTTGAGCATTTCTAGATGCCCAGTTCCACCAACAATAGACATCTCTACATTGCGCCACTGCAGTTGCGACAAGAGTCCAATTTCTGCATCAAATGTTTCTGCCAAATCAATGGCGCGCTCGCCATAGTGCGCACTGCCGTGGCCGGCTTGTGCAATGGCGGTCATGAGTACTTCGTTGAAATCTGCGCCCAATCCCACAGTGGTGGTGGTGACGCCTGCGCCCGCTAGTGCAGAGACTTGTTCGCAAATTCGATCTTGACGCACCAAGCCACTGTTGGCCTGACCATCCGACAACAAAATAACATGGCAAGTAGATTCGCGGCCCGCGGTAGGTGCCAGCATTTCGCCGCCGCGTAACCAGCCAGCGTGCAAATCGGTGCTGCCGTTGGCGGTAATGCCATGAACCAAACCGTCGATGATGCCGCTGACTTGTTCAACCGGGGTGAGGGGCACGATGGTGTCCACGTGGTCATCGTATTGCACCAAGCCCACTTGGTCTTCTGGGTTCATGCGCTTGATCAGG
>CALAGS010000191.1 GCA_937891665.1 uncultured Burkholderiales bacterium
TACGAAATGCTCAAGCACACCGGCGAGTACCCCATCATTGGTGTCAACACCTTCCGCAACCCTAAAGGCGATGAAGTCTTGGAAAAGCTGGAATTGGCGCGCTCTACAGAAGAAGAGAAAAAATCTCAACTCGATCGTTTGCATGCGTTCCATGCCAAGCATGCCAAAGAATCGCCTGCCATGTTGGCACGTTTGCAGCAAGCTGTCATTCACAACCACAACGTGTTTGAAGTGCTGATGGAGGCTGTGCGCGTTTGCTCGCTGGGTCAAATTACCAACGCCCTGTTTGAGGTGGGTGGTCAGTACCGCAGAAACATGTAAATTTCCGACTGTCATGCGTTGTTAATGTCTTTGTGCGACATTAAGCGCATGAACATCCTTTTCATCATCGACCCCCTCGCCTCCTTCAAGATCAAGAAGGACACCAGTTTTGCCATGATGCGCGAAGCGCAAAAGCGCGGCCATCAGGTCACTGCTTGCGAAGTGCCCCACATTCAATGGCAGCGCGGTGAGTGTGTCAAAGCGCAAGTTCAAGACCTGCGATTGACTGGCGATGCGAGTGCTTGGTATGAGGTCACTGACGAGCGCCAAGCATGGCTCAAAGACTTTGACGCCATCATCATGCGCAAAGACCCGCCCTTTGACAGCGAGTACTTTTACGCCACCCATTTGCTTAGCCAAGCTGAACGTGAAGGCGCCAAGGTGTTCAACAAGGCATCAGCCCTTCGCGATCATCCTGAAAAATTGGCCATCATGGAGTTCCCCCAATTCATTGGGCCTACTTTGGTCACACGCTCTGCCGACGCCATCAAAGCTTTCCATGCCGAACACCAAGACATCATCTTGAAACCGCTCGACGGCATGGGTGGCATGGGTATTTTCCGCGTGGGTGCAGACGGCATGAATTTGGGCTCCATCATTGAGACGCTCAACCTAGACGGCGCGCAGTCGGTCATGGTGCAAAAGTTTCTACCCGCCATCGCGCAAGGCGACAAACGCGTACTCATCATTGGCGGCAAGCCTGTGCCCTTCTGCTTAGCCCGCATCCCGCAAGGTGGCGAAGTGCGCGGTAACTTGGCTGCGGGTGGCAAAGGTGTGGCTCAACCCATTACCGACAACGACCGTTCTATTGCAGAAGCCATTGGCCCCATTTTGGCGGCACGTGGTTTGTTGTTGATTGGCTTAGACATCATCGGCACCAGCGTGACCGAAATCAACGTCACCAGCCCTACTTGTTTCCAAGAAATTTTTGATCAAACAGGTTGCGATGTGGCGTCGATTTTCATTGACGCATTAGAAGCGGCTGTTCAAGCCGCTTAAAGCAACACCACAACACCAGGCAAAGCCTAGCTGGCTTTGACCTTTAAACGCCAAGCGTGCAACAAAGGCTCGGTGTAACCACTGGGTTGCTCTTTGCCTTTAAAGACCAAGTCGCAAGCAGCTTGATACGCCTTGGAAGTTGCGAAATTGCCGGCCATCTTTTGATAGGACGCATCACCTGCATTTTGCTGATCCACCACGGCAGCCATGCGCTCCATGGTAGTTTTCACTTGTGCATGTGTCACTACGCCATGCGCCATCCAGTTGGCAATGTGTTGGCTGCTGATGCGCAAAGTGGCACGGTCTTCCATCAGTCCCACGCCATGAATGTCGGGCACCTTAGAACAGCCCACACCTTGATCAACCCATCGCACCACATAACCCAAAATGCCTTGGGCGTTGTTGTCGAGTTCGTCTTGTTTGTCTTTCGCAGTCCACTCTGCAGCCTGTCCAGGGGTAACCACTGGAAACTGCAACAACTTGCTGAGCGTTTCTTCGCGCATGGCTTTGGCGCTTTGTTTGCCAATGGTTTTTTCCATTTGCTTTTGCAATGCGGACACATTCACTTGGTGATAGTGCATGGCGTGCAAAGTAGCCGCCGTGGGGCTGGGCACCCAAGCGGTGTTAGCACCCGCATTGGGGTGAGCGATTTTTTGCTTCAACATGTCGGCCATCAAATCGGGCATGGCCCACATGCCTTTGCCGATTTGTGCGCGGCCGCGCAAGCCTGCTTGTAAGCCCACGGCTACGTTGCTTCTCTCGTAGGCGCCTAACCAAGTGCTGCCCTTGATATCGCCTTTGCGCATAACAGGACCGGCCAACATGCAAGTGTGCATTTCGTCGCCGGTGCGGTCCAAGAAGCCTGTATTGATAAAGGCCACACGTGATTTGGCAGCAGCAATGCACGCTGCCAAATTGACGCTGGTACGGCGCTCTTCGTCCATGATGCCCAGCTTCACTGTGGAGGGCTTCAAGCCCAACACTTTTTCGACTCGGCCAAACAAGGTGTCTGCAAAGCCCACTTCTTTGGGACCGTGCATTTTGGGCTTCACGATGTAGACGCTGCCAGTGCGGCTGTTGCGGAAATCAGCACCCTTCTTTTTCTGCAAGTCCACCATGGCGCAGGTGGTGGTGATCATGGCGTCCATGATGCCTTCAGGAATTTCTTTTTGGGTGCCATCTGCAGCGTTGTACAAAATAGCAGGGTTGGTCATGAGATGGCCCACATTGCGCACAAACAACAAGGAGCGACCATGCAACACCTCATGGCCCTTGCCGCTGGGCTTGGTGTAAACGCGGTCTGCATTCAAAGTGCGCTTGAAAGTCTTGCCACCCTTTTGAACGTCTTCTGACAAACTGCCCTGCAAAATACCAAGCCAGTTGCTGTAGGCCAAAACTTTGTCTTCGGCATCGACTGCGGCCACTGAATCTTCTAAATCCAAAATGGTAGAAAGTGCAGCTTCTGCCACCAAATCAGAAACACCCGCAGGGTCTGTTTTGCCAATGGGGTGTGCTTTGTTTATTTCCAAATCAAGGTGCAAACCGTTGTGCTTGAACAGCAATGAAGTGGGTGCCTTGGCATCGCCTTGGAAGCCAACAAATTGTTTGGCATCGGCCAAAGTGGTGGTGCCTGATTTCAAGCTGACCACCAACTTGCCACCCTTCACACTGTAGCCCGTGCTGTCAATGTGCGAGCCTTTCTTCAGCGGTGCACAGCGGTCAAGCACGTAGCGGCAATACTCAATCACTTTGGCGCCGCGCTTAGGGTTGTAGCCCGTGCCTTTTTCGCAACCGTTGGCTTCACTCAGTGCATCGGTGCCGTAAAGCGCGTCATACAAAGAACCCCAACGTGCGTTGGCAGCGTTGAGGGCATAGCGTGCATTCAAAATAGGTACCACCAACTGGGGACCTGCCAATACCGCCAACTCTGCATCCACATTTTGGGTGTTGGCTTTGGGGCTTTTGGGCTCGGGCACCAAGTAGCCAATCGACGTCAAATGTTGGCGATAAGCCTTCATGGCTTTGGCATCGCTCACGGGTCCTGGGTGGGCGGTGTGCCACTTGTCCATGGCCAATTGAATGCGATCGCGCTCGGCCAACAAGGCCAAATTCACGGGCGCCAAGTCTTTCACGATGCCATCAAAGCCTGACCAAAAGGCCTTGCTTTTGACACCCACAGCAGGCAAGACTTGGTCCTCAATAAAGCGATAAAGCGGTGTAGCCACGTGAAGTCCGTGAATGGCAATGCGATCGGTCATAAAAAGCCTCAAATAAAAAACAAAACAAGTGAGAGCTGAATTCATCAGCTTGCAGGAAGCAGAAATACAAGCGCTTCCTGAACAAACCTCACTTTATTCGATGTTTCAGGATTCACAAATTAGGGAAATATCCTTTGACTTGTGACTTTTATGCAAAGATCGGGGCCAAATGCGACAAAATTAGTCAAAATATTGTTCAGCCTAAAAACTCGATTCACCCCATCTCAAACACCAGATGACCTCTAACCGTTCATTGATCAGTGAAGTCGGCCCGCGCGAAGGCTTGCCGTATGAAGGCATCCGCGTGGTCGAATTCACGCACATGGTGATGGGCCCCACCTGCGGCATGGTGCTGGCAGATTTGGGCGCAGAGGTGATCAAGGTTGAACCCATTGGTCACGGCCATGAGGGGGACAACACGCGCAAACTCTTGGGCTCAGGCGCTGGTTTTTTTCCACTCTTCAACCGCAACAAAAAAAGCCTCGCCCTAGATTTGAAAACGCCCGAAGGCAAAGAAGCTGTGTTGCGTTTGATCGCCACGGCAGACATCGTCTGTGAAAACTTCAAGTCAGGCACCATGAAAAAACTGGGCTTGGATTACGAAACTTTGAAGAAGCTCAACCCACGCCTCATCTACGTTTCACTCAAGGGTTTTTTGCCTGGGCCCTACGAGCATCGCACAGCCCTTGACGAGGTGGTGCAAATGATGGGCGGCTTGGCCTACATGACGGGCCGAAGCGGCGATCCACTGCGGGCCGGCACCAGTGTGAACGACATCATGGGCGGTATGTTTGGTGCCATTGGGGCCATGGCAGCTTTGGCGCAACGCGCTCAAACAGGCAAAGGGCAAGAGGTGCAAAGCGCCTTGTTTGAAAACAATGTGTTTTTGGTGGCGCAGCACATGATGCAATACCAAGTCACAGGTCAGGCGGCGGCGCCCATGCCAGAGCGTATTTCTGCGTGGGCCGTCTACGATGTGTTTGTGGTGAAGGATGGCGAACAAATATTTTTGGCCGTTGTCAGCGACACCGCTTGGAAACTATTTTGCGAGGCCTTCGGCTACACAGATTTATTCAATGACCCCAAATTGACCAGCAACAACGATCGCGTGCTAGCGCGTGAATGGTTGCTGCCCAATTTGAGAGAACGGCTGAAAAATTTCTCTGCGCAAGAACTGAGTGAGGTTTTTGAAAAAAATTCATTGCCCTATGCGCCCATCACAGCGCCACACGAATTGTTAGACGATCCTCATTTAAATGCCACAGGCGGCCTCGCGCCGATGACCTTGAACGATGGCAGAACCATTGATACCGTCTTGTTGCCACTCAGCATGAACCAAGAGCGCTTGAAGGTCAGGCAGAGCGCACCCAACTTGGGTGAGCACAATGAAAATTTGTTAAGCAGCCTAGGCTACAACTCAGAAGAAATACAAAAACTGAGTCACCCCAACGAGGCGGCTTAAACCGCAAACAGGCTAAGCCTTGAACCATGGACAAACTCAAAGTTTTTGAATCATTTGTATCGGTTGCCACACGTGGCAGCTTGAGCGCAGCTGCGCGTGCAGAAGGCGTGGCCCCCGCCATCATTGGCAGACGACTCGATGCCTTGGAATCACACTTGGGCGTGAAACTGCTTTTGCGAACCACCCGCCGGATCAGCTTGACGCACGAGGGCAGCGCCTTTTTAGAAAATTGCCAACGTCTCTTAAGCGATGTGGCCAATGCAGAAGACAGCGTTTCAGCCGGAGGCCTCAAAGCCAGCGGTCATTTGCGAATTACCGCACCCGCGGGTTTTGGGCGTAGGCATGTGGCACCGCTAGCACCCTTGTTTCATGCGCAAAATCCAGACGTCAAAATTTCGCTCAACCTCAGTGATCGGGTGATTGACTTGGCTGGCGAAGGCTTTGACTTTGCAGTGCGCGTGGGCGACCTGCCTGATTCATCCTTGGTCAGCGTGCGATTGGCAGACAACCGGCGCATGTGTGTGGCGACGCCCGCCTATTTGGCCAAACATGGCACACCCCAAATTCCTTCAGATTTACTTCAGCACAACTGCCTCACGTTGTCTAGTGACGCCTCCCAAACGCGCGGATGGGCCTTCAAAGTGCCGTCCTCAGAGCCAGCAGAAGGCCCAGAAGTGACCCACTTGCGCCCAAACGGCCCTCTAGACTGCTCCGACGGCCAAGTTTTGCATGGCTGGTGTCTGGCGGACATGGGCATCGCTTGGCGCAGCACCTGGGAGGTAGAAAATGACATTCGAACAGGTCAGTTGGTGGAAGTATTGGCCGAGTTTGCCGCCCCGCCCAATGGGATTTACGGCGTTTTCCCCCAAAGAAAGCATTTACCCCTGCGTTTGCGCCTTTGGATCGACTTTTTAAAGCATCACTACAGCCTGCCCGCAACTTGGCAAAGCGCCCCGTAAAATCGGGGGATGCTCTTAGCCAAACAAGAATTACTCTCGGCCCTCGCGGCTGAACTCGAACGCCTCCACCCTGGTGCTGGCGCCAAAGCCATTTTTGAATCGCCCAAGGTAGCCGCCCATGGCGATCTAGCCTGCACAGCGGCCATGCACTTGGCCAAGCCCTTGGGTCAAAACCCCAGACAAGTGGGCGAAGCACTGCGCACGGCACTCATGGCTACGCCTGCTTTCACCCAATGGGTAGAGAGCATTGACATTGCAGGCCCTGGCTTTTTAAACCTCAAGCTCAAACCCCGTGCTAAACAAGCGGTCATCCAAGAAGTGCTGCATGCAGCTTCTTGCTTTGGCAAGCAAGCTGAGCGCAATGAAAAAGTGTTGGTGGAATTTGTGTCCGCCAATCCAACAGGGCCACTTCATGTGGGCCATGGCAGACAAGCCGCATTGGGCGATGCCATTTGCAATTTGTTTGCGACGCAAGGTTGGTCCGTGTACCGCGAGTTTTATTACAACGACGCGGGCGTGCAAATCAACACCTTGGCCACTTCAACCCAATTGCGCGCACAAGGCTTCAAGCCGGGTGATGCAGAGTGGCCCAGTGGCGAAAACGCAGCGGCCTACAACGGCGACTACATCCTAGACATTGCGCAAGATTTCTTAGCAAAGAAAACCGTCAAGTCTGACGACCGTGAATTCACGGGCAGTGGCGACCTGAACGATTTGAATGGCATGCGCGAATTTGCCGTCGCCTATTTGCGTCACGAGCAAGACCTCGACCTGAAAGCATTCGACGTCAAGTTTGACAACTACTACCTTGAGTCTAGTCTCTACACCAGTGGCCGCGTTGACGCTGCCGTGAAGAAGCTTCAAGAAGCCGGCAAGACCTACGAACAAGATGGCGCGCTCTGGCTCAAGTCCACCGACTACGGCGATGACAAAGACCGCGTCATGCGCAAAGGCGACGGCACCTACACCTACTTTGTGCCCGATGTGGCCTACCACATTGCCAAATGGGAACGCGGCTTTACCAAGGTTGTCAACATTCAAGGCACCGACCACCACGGCACCATTGCACGCGTGCGCGCAGGCTTGCAAGCCGCAGGCGCTGGCATCCCAGAGGGCTACCCCGACTATGTTTTGCACACCATGGTCCGCGTCATGCGCGGCGGTGTGGAAGTGAAAATTTCTAAGCGCGCTGGCAGCTATGTCACCTTGCGCGATCTCATTGAGTGGACCAGCAAAGATGCGGTGCGCTTCTTCTTGCTCAGCCGCAAGCCCGACACTGAATACGTGTTCGACATTGATTTGGCCTTGGCCAAAAACAACGACAACCCGGTGTATTACGTGCAATATGCCCACGCGCGCATTCATTCCATTTTGCGCACCTGGGGTGGCGATGCAGCCAGCTTGGCCAACGTCGATTTGTCTAATTTAGACAACCCCAAAGCTCAGGCTCTCATGTTGCTGTTGGCCAAATACCCCGCCATGCTGACCGATGCTGCGCAAGACTTTGCCCCCCACGACGTGACGTTTTATCTGCGCGACTTGGCCGCCAGTTACCACAGCTACTATGATGCAGAGCGCATTTTGGTTGAAGAAGAACCCCTCAAACTGGCGCGCTTGGCCTTGGTTGCAGCCTGCGCACAAGTCTTGCAAAATGGCTTGAAAATCTTGGGTGTGTCCGCACCTGAGCAGATGTAATTCGGACGCTACTTATTTAAGTATGAATTGAGAGCACTTCACAACATGTCCCACTCCGATATCCAAAGCCAACGCGGTGGCACCTTGCTGGGCTTTGTTCTAGGCTTGGTCATTGGCCTCATCATTGCCCTCGGTGTTGCCATGTACGTCACCAAAGTTCCCATGCCATTCAGCAACAAGAACCAGTCTCGTTCTGCCGATCAAGATGCGGTTGAAGCGGAAAAAAACAAAGACTGGAATCCCAACGGTGCGATACAAAGCAAACCCGTCTCACCAGAAGCACCGGCAGACGCCACAACTGCCAATCCTGCCGCGGCCACCGCTGGCTTACCCAATCCTGGTGCCGGCGCACTCACACCTGCAGTGACGGCCGATCCCTTGGCAGCTGCCGCATCTGCTCCTGCCGCATCTGCACCACCACCCGCGGCCACGCCTCAACCCGCCAGCAAAGCGCAAGCCACCAACGACCCTTTCACCTATTTTGTTCAAGCTGGGGCCTTTAAATCTGCAGCCGATGCAGACGCCCAAAAAGCCAAACTGTCCATGATGGGCATTGAAGCCAAGGTCAGTGAACGTGAGCAAGCTGGGCGCGCTATCTTTCGAGTTCGAAGCGGCCCATTTGATGACAAAGATCAAGCAGAAAAAATCAAAGCACGTTTAGATGCCAGTGGCATGGATGCCGCATTGGTTCGCGTCCAACGCTAAACTTCAGCAACACCTTATTGAATCAGGAGCAGGATATGAAACGCCGTGAATTTTCTTTAGCCAGCTTAAGCACCGCTGCAGCCCTTGGCGGCTTAAGTTTGAACAACGCTGCTTTTGCGCAAGGCCCCGCCAAGTTTGTCGCGGGCAAGGACTACACCAAGTTAGACCGTGCCGTGCCCACCGAAACGGAAGCCGGCAAAATTGAAGTGATTGAATTCTTTTGGTACAGCTGCTCTCACTGCAACGGCTTCGAACCGGCTTTTGCACAATGGGTTAAAAATGCACCCAAAGACGTGGTAGTGCGCCGGGTACCCGTCGCTTTCAGAGAAGACTTCGCGCCCCAGCAACGCTTGTATTTCTCTTTGGAAGCCATGGGCTTGTTAGAAAAAGTACATGGCAAAGTGTTCCAAGCCATTCACGTCGAACGTTTGGCATTGAATACCGATGCCAGCATTTTGGCGTGGGTCGAAAAGCAAGGTGTTGATAAAAATAAATTTGCAGACACAGCCAAATCATTTGGCGTGGCCAGCAAACTCAAACGAGCCGTTCAATTGCAAAATGATTTCAAGATTGAAGGCGTTCCTTCATTGGGTGTCGCAGGCAAGTACTACATCGATGGCACATTGGCCGGCAGCATGGGCCGTGCACTTCAAGTCACAGACTCTTTGTTGGCCCTAGTCCGACAAGGCCGCGCCTGATTCAAAGCGGGTGTTGCGCATCAGCCCACTTCGGTGGGCTTTTTTTTGTGATTTTTCTTCCAAACAGGTGTGCATCCCCTCTGAACACCTACAATCAAGCAAGATTCGCGCCTTTATGAAACTCAAGTTCATCACATTGCTCTTCACCCTAGCCGCCATTGCGGCTCAGAGTGCTTTCGCCGAAAAAGCGGACAAAGACAAACCCATGAACGTTGAGGCCGATTCGCTCAAGCGCGACGACCAAAAACAAGTCACCACCTTCACCGGCAAAGTTCTCATGACCAAGGGCACCCTGGTTCTGAAAGCAGCACGCATGGAGGTCAAACAAGACAGCCAAGGCAACCAAGTGGCCACTTTGTCGGCCGAACCGGGAGAGCGTGTTTTCTTTCGCCAAAAGCGTGAAGGTGTCGACGAATTCACAGAGGGAGAAGCAGAGGCGGTTGTTTACAACAGCCAGGCTGATACCCTGACACTCACCCAACGCGCTGAACTGCGCATCATGCGCGGCCAAGTGGTGGCCGACCGCATTCAAGGCCAGCAAATCTTGGTCAACAACACCACCGAAGTTTTCTCAGTCGATGGCAAAACCGGCCTGCCAGGCAACCCTTCTGGTAGCCAACGCGTCAAAGCTACCATCACACCTCGTCCTAAAACCAATGAACCTATACCGCCCGTTGCTGGGCCTGTTTTGAAACCGAGCACACGCACCGGTACAGACAAGCCATGAGCGCTCTCACCGACATCAGCCACCTTGAAGCGCGCCATTTGCAAAAGTCTTACGGCAGCCGCCAAGTGGTGTTTGACGTATCGGTCAAAGTTGAAAAGGGTGAAGTCGTGGGTTTGTTAGGACCCAATGGTGCCGGCAAAACCACCTCCTTCTACATGATTGTGGGTTTGGTGCGCACCGATGGCGGACAAATTCTGATTGATGGTGAAGACGTGACACGCATGCCCATTCACCGCCGTGCGCGCTTGGGGCTTTCTTATTTGCCACAAGAAGCTTCTATTTTCAGAAAACTCACCGTGGCAGAAAATGTGCGCGCTGTGTTGGAGTTGCAACTGAATGAAGATGGCAAGCCTTTAAACAATGCAGAAATCAGCGCTCGCTTACAAGCGCTTCTCAAAGATTTGCGCGTTGACCATTTGCACGACTCGCCTTCTTTGGCGCTGTCGGGCGGCGAACGCAGGCGTGTCGAAATTGCACGCGCCTTGGCCACAGACCCTCGCTTTATTTTGCTAGACGAGCCTTTTGCGGGTATTGATCCCATAGCCGTCATTGAAATTCAACGCATCATTGCCTTCTTGAAAGAGCGCGGCATTGGCGTGCTCATCACCGATCACAACGTGCGCGAAACATTGGGCATTTGCGACCACGCCTACATCATCAGTGAGGGGCGCGTGTTGGCGCAAGGCACCCCACAAGACATCGTCAACAATGCCGATGTTCGCCGTGTGTACTTAGGCGAACACTTCCGAATGTGATGGCTGTACAAACATGAAGCAAAGCCTTTCCCTTCGAATGTCTCAGCACTTGGCGCTTACGCCACAGTTGCAACAATCTATTCGGCTGCTTCAACTCTCTACCCTAGAGCTCAGTCAAGAAGTTGAGCAAATGCTCGACGAAAATCCTTTTCTTGAACGCAACACCGACGAAGCACCGCAAGAAGATTACGGTTTGCCCGAAGCCGATGCCCGTGTGAGCTTGGGCGACCGTGTGTCAGAAGCCGCAAGCGACGCAGGTTCCGACTCGCGCGATGCTGCGGGTGAGTCCACCGCTTCGGTCACCAGCGACGAAGCTGTAACGGATGTGGCAGACAGTTGGGATGGTGACGGCAGCGTCGACATGGCGCCCGACGACAGCGAGTGGGGCACCGATGCCGGCGCTCGCAAAAACAACACCAACAACGACTCTGAGGGTGCTGACGCCATTGAGTTGGCTCGCGGCTTAGGCTCTCTCACAGACTATTTGCACCGACAAGCTTTGTCGATGCGCTTGTCAGAAGTTGACCGCGCAGCCCTTCGCTTTTTGATTGAGTCATTGAACGACGACGGCTATTTAGAAGACAGCCTCGAATCCTTGGCGCAAGGCTTGGCCGGCACCGACGACATCGAACAACTTGAAGAGTTGGTGCATCGCTTCACCATGGCATTGAGTTTGTTGCAATCCCTAGAACCCGTGGGCATTGGCGCACGCGATTTGGGCGAGTGCATGCGCATCCAGCTCAAAGCCATCATGAAGGACGAGCCTGACAACGAAGTGGCGCCAGTTGCTTTGAAAATTTGTGCACTGCCCCTTGAGCTATTGGCCAAACGCGACTACAAACGTTTGGCCGTGCAGTGCGGCGAAGACGAAGCCCTTGTTAAATTGGCGCTCACCTTCATCACGCGTTTAGAGCCCAAACCAGGCCGCCCCTTTGCGAATGCAGAACAACATGTCATCGTGCCCGATGTGTTGGTCATTGGCACACGCAAAGGCGGTGAACCGCATTTCAGAGTTCAACTCAATCCTGATGTGATGCCCAAATTGCGCGTTCACGATATTTATGCCAACGCATTGCGTGGTGGCAAAGGTGAAGGCCATTTGGGTTTGCAACAAAGGTTGCAAGAAGCGCGTTGGTTCATTAAAAACATTCAGCAGCGCTTTGACACTATTTTGCGTGTGTCCACTGCCATTGTGGAGCGCCAGCGCAACTTCTTCATTCATGGCGAGTTGGCCATGCGGCCTTTGGTGCTGCGCGAAATTGCAGATGAGTTGGGCCTTCATGAGTCCACCATCAGCCGCGTCACCACAGCCAAGTACATGACCACACCCATGGGCACTTTCGAGCTGAAGTTTTTCTTTGGCTCAGGCTTGGGCACCGACAGCGGCAGCGCTGCTTCCAGTACGGCTGTGCGTGCGCTCATCAAACAATTGGTGGCGGCCGAAAACCCCAACAAACCCCTTTCGGACAACCAACTGTCTGAAATGCTCAAAGAACAAGGCATCGATTGCGCACGGCGCACCGTGGCCAAATACCGCGAAGCGCTCAAAATTGCGCCCGCTAACTTGCGTAAAACTCTGTGAACTCGCTTCAACTTTTCATGCCTTGCGCCGCCGGCGTTGAAGGCTTACTGGCCGACGAGGTCCATCAACTCACTGGCCTTACTGGCAACGATTTGCTGACGGGCCGAGGTGGCGTGATGGCCAACGCATCTTGGCGAGATGCCTTGCGTCTGAACTTGCACAGCCGACTCACACAACGTGTGCTGATTCAACTGTCGCAAACTTTTTATCGAAGTGAAAAAGATTTGTACGACGCCGCCTTTGCTGTGGCGTGGGAAATTTGGTTCACCACCAAGCAAACCTTCAAAATCGAAATCACTGCTCAGCACAGCCCGCTCACCAGCCTTAATTTTGCAGCCCTCAAAATCAAAGACGCCGTGGCCGACCGATTTCGCGACAAACGCGGCGAGCGTCCCGACGTGAACACGCAGTGGCCTGACGTGCGAATTTATGTGCACCTCACCACCGACAGCTGCACGCTTTACATGGACACCTCAGGCGAGCCCTTGTTCAAGCGAGGTTGGCGCGAGGACAAAGGCGATGCACCTCTTAAAGAAACCTTGGCCGCCGCCATGCTGGCCGCCAGCGGCTGGGATGCGCGCACACCTTTGTACGACCCATGCTGCGGCAGTGGCACCATCGCCATTGAAGCTGCACAAATTGCGTGCGGTATTGCGCCTGGTATCTTGAGACGTTTTGGGTTTGAAAAATTATTGCCCTTCCAACCACACGTGTGGCAAGCCCTTCAAGAAGATGCGCGCGCACAAGAGCACGAGCCCACTGCTGAAATTCATGCGTCTGATGTTGCCTTCCGGATGGTTGACTTTACGCAACGCAACGCTGAACGCGCAGGCGTTGGCCAAGTGGTGCAAGCGCGCGGTGGCGATGCACTGCAGCGCATGCCACCTTGCGAAACACCCGGCCTCATGCTGCTCAACCCGCCCTATGGCGAGCGCATTGCTGCAGCGGGTGTAGCGGGCGTGTCGAGCAGAGACAGAAACCGCGAAGACACTGGCTTTGGCCGATCAAGGGATAGCGTTGATTTAAGCCGAGCGCGCGAAGTGGCCGAAGGCGACGATGGCGGCGAGTTCTTCTCGCAACTGGCCTCACATTGGAAAAAGAATTACAACGGCTGGACCGCTTGGATGCTCACACCTGATCTCAAGCTGCCTTCCAAAATGCGCCTCAAAGAATCACGCCGTGTGCCCATGTGGAACGGGCCTATTGAATGCCGCATGTTTCGCTTCGACCTCATGAAGGGATCAGTGCGTGACAAGCTCTGAGGCTCAAGCTAAGCCCGGTGCGCAAGCTTGGGTGATTGACACCAACATCGTGCTTGATCTTTGGCTGTTTGAAGACCCCGCTACCATCCCTTTGCGCGCTGCGCTACAAAGCGGCGCCATTTCTCACCTGGCAACCGCCAGCATGCGCGACGAGCTAGAGCGGGTGCTGACGTATCCGCACCTTGTTCAGCGCATGGCCAAGTCCAACATTCAAGCGCAAGATATTTTGAACCGCTTTGACGAGCACCAGTTGGCAGTAGAACCTGCAGCCAAAGCGCCATGCACTTGCAAAGACCCAGACGATCAAAAATTCATCGACTTGGCAGTAGCCCATGCGGTGCCCTTGCT
>CALAGS010000192.1 GCA_937891665.1 uncultured Burkholderiales bacterium
GCCACACTCAAGCGAATGCGATCGCCATTTTGAACATAAGCCAATGGCCCACCCAGCGCAGACTCTGGTGTGACATGCAACACAATGGTGCCAAAGGCTGTGCCGCTCATTCGGCCATCTGAAATGCGAACGATGTCTTTGCAACCTGCCTTGGCCAGCTTTTTAGGAATGGGCATGTAGCCCGCTTCAGGCATGGCCGCTCCCTTTGGTCCAATGTGCTTCAAAACCAAAATATCTTCCATGGTCACATCTAGGTCTTCCGAGTCAATTCGCGTGGCCATGTCTTGCAAATTCTCAAACACCACTGCACGACCTTCGTGCTCCATGAGCTTGGCGCTGGCCGCGGACTGTTTGATGATGGCACCACCCGGCGCCAAGTTGCCCTTCAAAACAGCAATGCCACCTTCTTTGAAAATGGGATTGGCGCGGGTCTTGACCACATCTTGTTTAAACCCAGGACCCGAAGCTTCAATCCACTCGCCCAAGGTATGCCCTGTGATTGTTAAAGCGTCTAAATGCAACAGGGGCTTGAGCTCTCGCAGCAAGGTGGCCATACCGCCCGCATGGTGAAAATCTTCCATGTAAAACTGACCCGATGGCTTCAGGTCTAACAACACAGGTGTGTCGCGCCCCATGCGGTCTAGGGCTTGAAGGTCCATCTCAAAACCCATGCGGCCAGCAATGGCAGTCAGGTGAATGATGGCATTGGTAGAGCCGCCAATGGCCAACAACACGCGCATGGCGTTTTCAAATGCTTTTTCTGTGAGCACCTTGTCGATGGTCAAGCCTTTTCTGGCTATTTCAACGGCAATGCGGCCACTTTCTTCTGCAATGCGAATGCGGTCTGCTGTGACGGCGGGGGGTGAAGCGCCGCCTGGCACAGTCATGCCCAAGGCTTCTGCAATGCAGGCCATGGTGCTGGCGGTGCCCATGACCGAGCAGGTGCCCACGCTTGCAACCAATTGTGTGTTGACTTGGTGAATTTCGGCTTGGTCAATTTCCTCGGCTCTGAATTTGCCCCAATAGCGTCGGCAATCTGTGCAGGCACCCACGCGCTCACCGCGGTGTGAACCTGTGAGCATAGAGCCCGTAATGAGTTGCACAGTAGGCAGGCCTGCAGAGGCTGCGCCCATGAGCTGAGCGGGTACGGTTTTGTCGCAACCCCCAATTAAAACCACAGCATCCATCGGCTGAGCGCGCAACAACTCTTCGGTGTCCATGGACATGAGGTTGCGCAAGAACATGCTGTTGGGTTTGGTAAAGCTTTCGTGGATGGACATGGTGGGGAACACCATGGGCAAGCCACCCGCCAACATGACGCCGCGTTCGATGGCTTCAATGAGTTGAGGGGCATTGCCGTGGCACGGGTTGTAGGCGCTGCCCGTGTTGGCAATGCCAATGACGGGGCGATCTAATGCGCTGTCCGTGTAGCC
>CALAGS010000193.1 GCA_937891665.1 uncultured Burkholderiales bacterium
ACCCCCGGCGTGACAGGCCGGTATTCTAACCAACTGAACTACCACTCCTGGTAGCTTGAAGCTTTTGCTCTGAAGAAACAGCTTAACGCTGACAACAAAGCCAAGTGCAACAAAACTTGGCGACCCTACGGGGATTCGAACCCCGGTACTCACCGTGAAAGGGTGATGTCCTAGGCCTCTAGACGATAGGGTCATAACCTGGACTTGATTGAATTGCTTCAATCAATGATTCGACACTGTGGTGGAGGTAAGCGGGATCGAACCGCTGACCTCTTGCATGCCATGCAAGCGCTCTCCCAGCTGAGCTATACCCCCTTTGTGGCGCCTTTACAGGCACCCCTCGCAGGTGTCGAGAAATGGATTATAGACAGGTTTTTATGCGTTTTTCAAGCGCTCTAAAACTTTTTGCTTCTCACACAAGGCCAAGACAGCATCAAGAGAAGGGGTCTGTGCTGTTCCCATGACCAAAACCCGAACAGGCATGGCCAGTTGTGGCATTTTTAAACCTAGCTCAGTCAATACTTCTTTGATGACCAACGCAATCGATGCTTTGTCCCACACACATATCGACAATTTTTCGACCAACAGCGCCAATGCCGGTTTGACTGCATCGGTCACATGCTGCACTTTTTCATCAGCTTTGGGCACAACATCGCCGTAAAAAACAGCCACCCAGTCCGCCAATACGCAGAGTGTGTCACAGCGGTCTTTGAAGAGGCCACAGATGGCAGGCAAACGATCATCCGAAGCAATGCCTCTTTGGCTCAAAATGCCCTTCACCCACAAAGCCAACTGCTCATCATCGGAGGCCTTCAAATGCTGCGCATTGACCCACCGCAGTTTGGCATCATCAAACTGCGCTGCACTGCGGCCCAAGTGATCAAGGTCGAACCAATCTAAAAATTGTTGGCGACTGAAAATTTCATCATCGCCATGGCTCCAGCCCAAGCGCGCCAAATAATTCACCATGGCATCAGGCAAATAACCTTCGTCGCGATACTGCGTGACAGGCTTGGCACCATTGCGCTTGCTCAATTTTTCGCCCTGCTCATTGAGCACAGTGGGCAAGTGCGCATACACAGGCTCCTCTTTGCCCAAGGCTTTGAAAATATTAATTTGGCGCGGCGTGTTGTTCACATGGTCGTCACCGCGAATGACGTGCGTGATGGCCATGTCAATGTCATCTACCACCACACAAAAGTTATAGGTGGGTGTGCCGTCAGGGCGCGCAATGACCAAGTCATCAAGTTCTTGGTTGCTGATTTCAATGCGGCCCTTGACCTTGTCGTCCCATGCCACCACACCGTCGATCGGATTTTTAAATCGCAGCACAGGCCTCACACCTTCAGGAACCGGGGGCAAGGTCTTGCCTGGCTCTGGTCGCCAAGTGCCGTCATAGCGGGGCTTTTCTTTGGCAGCCATTTGTTGTTCGCGCAAAGCATCCAGTGCTTCAATGCTCATGTAGCAAGGGTACACCTGCCCCGTGGCTTGAAGTTCAGCCAACACTTGCTTGTAACGGTCCATGCGCTGCATTTGGTAGAAAGGGCCTTCATCGGGATTCATGCCGAGCCACGCCATGCCCTCCAAAATCACATCGACCGAAGCTTGGTTGGATCGTTCTAAATCGGTGTCTTCAATGCGCAAAATAAAGATACCGCCTTGCGCCTTGGCGAAAGCCCAAGGGTACAAAGCAGACCGAATATTACCCAGGTGAATAAAGCCTGTGGGAGAAGGCGCAAAGCGCGTGCGGACTGACTTTTGAATAGATGACATTGTGTAATTCGAATTAGAGGGCAGAGAAGCCGCGCAAGAAATCTGCTTTCAAGTCATCGAGGTGCTCTAGGCCAACTGCCACACGAATCAAACTTTGCTGGATGCCCGCCACTTGTCTTTGCGCCTCGGTGAGGCGGCCATGTGAAGTACTGGCAGGATGTGCCACCAATGTTTTGACGTCGCCTAAATTGGTGCACAAAGAAACAGTTCGCATGGCGTTCATGACTTTGAAAGCATTCTCGCGTCCTTGATCAGCCGATTGCGCTTTGACTTCAAAAGAAAGCACCGCACCACCCATGCCCGATTGTTGAGCCATGGCCAATGCGTGCTGAGGATGACTCTTCAAACCAGGATAAAAAACACGAGCAACTTGCGGCTGCGCTTCCAACCACTGCGCCAAGGCCATGGTCTGCTCGGATTGGGCTTTCATGCGGATACCCAAGGTCTCCAAACCCTTTAAAACCACCCAAGCGTTGAAGGGCGCCAAGGTCATGCCTGCACTTCTCATAACCGGGCCAAAGACATCGTCAATCAAGGCCTTGGAGCCGCACAATGCGCCAGCCATGACTCGGCCTTGACCATCTAAATATTTGGTACCAGAGTGAACGATCAAATCGGCACCCATCTCAAGAGGGCGCTGCAAAATAGGCGTTGCAAAACAATTGTCAACCACCAGCAATGCATGGCCAGCATGGGCAATTTCAGCCAAGGCTTTGATGTCGCACACCTCGGTGAGTGGGTTGGTGGGTGTTTCAGCAAACAACAAACGGGTGTTCGGTTGCATGGCCGCTTTCCATTCAGCCACCTGCGTTTGAGAGACAAACGTGGTTTGAACACCAAACTTTGCAAATTCACTGCCAATCAATTTGATGGTCGAGCCAAACATGGAGTGAGAGCAGATGACGTGATCGCCACTCTTCAGTAGACCCAAGCACATCAGCAAAATGGCAGACATGCCTGTGGATGTGGCAATACATGCCTCTGCACCCTCCAAGGCCGCCAAGCGCACTTCCATACTGGCAACAGTTGGGTTGCCAAGACGCGCATAGGTGTAGCCATCTTCCTCACCCGCAAAGCGGCGAGCTGCTGTTTCGGCATCGGGTTGAACGTATCCGCTGGTGAGGTACATCGCCTCTGAATTTTCTCCATATTGACTGCGGTCAACGGCAGCCCTCACAGCCAAAGTATCGATGTGGAGCTTGTCGGGCAAGGGGTGTTGGCTCATGTCGGACTCAAATCAGTTTCGAAGTTAAATTTTTTAAAGTTGCACTTAACTGGCATTTGGCAAAGCCAAGCGCGAACGGTCGGAGTCGGCTTCAGACTCATCTTGTTGGGACGGCCGATTCTCGTTCAAGCGTTCAATGTCTGCTTCAGAGACATCGCCTGTGACATAGATACCGTCGAAGCAAGAAGCATCGAAGCCTTGTACTTTGGGAAAGCCGGGCAATACCGCGTTGGCCACAGCCAGCTTCATGGCGTCTACATCTTGATAGATGAGTGCATCGCAGTCAATGATTTGGCGAATTTCATCAATCGATTTATTGTGAGCAACCAGCTCGTCTTTGGTAGGCATGTCAATGCCATAGACATTGGGATAACGCACTGGTGGTGCAGCACTGGCCATGTAAACCTTGCGTGCACCTGCCTCTCGGGCCATTTGCACAATTTCACGGCTGGTGGTGCCGCGCACAATGGAATCGTCAACCAAGAGCACGTTGCGGCCCTTGAACTCACTGGCAATGACATTGAGTTTTTGACGCACCGACTTCTTGCGGACAGCCTGACCTGGCATGATGAAAGTTCTACCCACATAACGGTTTTTGACAAACCCTTCGCGATATGGAAGTCCTAGCAATTGCGCAAGTTGTGCAGCACTGGGACGACTGGACTCGGGAATGGGAATAACCACGTCGATGTCGCTAGGGGGTACTGTTGATATCACGCGCTTGGCCAATGTTTCACCCAAGTTCAAACGCGCCTGGTAAACAGAAATGCCGTCTAGCGTAGAGTCAGGCCGCGCCAAATAAACGAATTCAAAAATGCAAGGATTTAAACTGGGTGCATCTGCACATTGGTGGCTGTGCAATGTGGTTGACATGTCAATGAACACGGCTTCCCCAGGCGCAATGTTGCGATCAAACTGATGCATTGTTCCTTCAAGCGCAACAGACTCACTGGCCAGCATGTAAGTGCCATCTTTGCCCTTGCCAATGCACAAGGGGCGAATGCCAAAAGGATCTCTAAAGGCCAAGAGTCCGTGGCCTGCAATCAGGGCAATGACGGCATAGGAGCCCTTCACGCGGCGATGCACACCTTGCACAGCTTTGAAAACATCGGCAGGCGACAATGGCAAGCCACGTGTGGTTTTTTCCAGTTCGTGCGCCAACACATTGAGCAACACTTCGGAGTCACTCTCGGTATTGATATGGCGATGATCGGTTGAAAAGAGTTCTGCCTTCAAGGCCTTGGCATTGGTTAAATTGCCGTTGTGCACCAACACAAGACCAAAGGGTGCGTTCACATAAAACGGCTGGGCTTCCTCTTCGCTGAATGCATTGCCGGCAGTGGGATAGCGAACTTGACCCAAACCACAATTGCCAGGCAGAGAGCGCATATTGCGCGTTCTGAAAACATCCTTCACCATGCCTTTGGCTTTGTGCATGTGAAATTTTCGGTCAATCTGCGTGACGATGCCTGCAGCATCTTGCCCGCGATGCTGCAACAACAACAAAGCGTCATAGATCAGCTGATTCACAGGCGCGTTGCTTGCAACGCCAACAATTCCACACATAGGTCAATCCATTCAGTCGGGCAAATAAGCCCCAAATTTTTCAGGCAACATGGGGCGCAAGCCCTTGAGCAAAGTCATCAGCATGGGCCCGCCTTGTGACTCCAACCACCAATCACTTTCTTGCAAAGCGGTCATTTGAACCACCACACTTAAAGCCAACAACAAAATCAAACCGCGAAACAAACCAAATATGGCGCCCAGAATTCGATCAACTGGACGCAGTCCGACCACAGATATGATTTTTTTCATGAGCGCAGAAATTAAACCTGCTAGAAAGACACTGGCAATGAAGACCAACACAAATGCCGCTGCATAGCGCAGGGCCTGGTCAGAGTTCTGCATGGGCAACTGTTGTGCCACATCAGGTGCAAACCACTGCGCCATTAAAAAAGCGGCAATCCAACCCAAAACAGAAAGAACTTCGTAGACCAAACCACGCCATGCACCAAGCACCATGGACGCAGAAAGCACTGCGATAAGGATCCAATCGGTGGAGGCCATGAATTTGCTCTCCTTAGAGCTTTAAGACCGATGTTTGCAAATTCAATTTGCGAATCTTTTCCGCTGTTTTGTCTGCTTCTTCTTTCGTTGCGAAAGGGCCGACTCGAACACGAATGCGTTTGCCATCTTTGGTGTCTATTTCTTGGGTATACGTTTTAAAACCAGCACTTTCAAGCTTGGCACGCACCTCCTTGGCCTTGGCCAGATCAGCGTACGCACCCACCTGCACGACAGATCGAACAGCGTCAGCAGCCTTAGGGGCTTCTTTTCCATCAAGCAAGGCCTTCGCTTTGGCCGCCTCTTTGGCGTCAGGTTTTACTTCTAGCTTCGCGTCATTTTTAGATTCAGTTTTTAGCTCAGCCTTAGGCTCAGGTTTATTTTCTGATGACTTAGGTTCTGGTTTCGCTTCAGCTTTCAACTCTGACTTTGGCTCCAACTTGGCTTCTGCCTTGCTGTCTTTAGTGACCACTTCTTCGTGGGGATCAAGTCCTGCAGAGTTAGTTAAGGCACTTTTAGCAGCACCTGTTTGACCGGCCGCGATGACTTGATCTTGAGCTAAGCCCTCTTTAATCGCACCCGTTTTGGCACTGCCTGCTGTGGCGCTTAAAGGGCTGATCTGGTTTCGATCAGGAATGACGATAGGCGTGTCGATCGCTACTGGCCGCGGCTGACTGTCAAACAGCAAGGGCAGTCCAACCACAGCACCCAAAACCAAAACGACCGACCCCATGAGCCGATGGCGTGCACGCTTTCGAATGACCTCCACACTTTCAGCCGGCGCGTTGGAAAGCGCATCGGCGCCAGTTTGGGTCGACGAAAATCGGCCGGGAAGTCGAAGCTTGAAAAAAGCCATGCTGTGGAGTCTCAATTACTCAGGTGTTTGGCATGCAGTTTGGGGATGCCATTCTGCAAAACGCCGCCCACCGTATAGAACGAACCAAAGACCAAGATTCTATCAGTGGGGCCTGCTGCCGCAATGGCTGCTTCCAGAGCCTTTTGAGGGTACGCGTGCTGACTGGCCTTCACATCTTGACGCGTGTTCATCTGACGCCATTGGTCCTCGAGTTGGGCTGCCGTAGTTGCCCGAGGCAAGGGCAAATCTGTGAAATACCAAGCATCCACCATGGGCAGGATTTTTTTGAGCATGCTTGGCAGGTCTTTGTCGGCCATTGCCCCAAACACAGCATGGGTGCACGGATAAAAACCCATGGCATCCAAATTAGCGGCCAAGGCTGCCACAGAGTGGGGATTGTGGGCCACGTCCAGCACCAAAATCGGCTCGCCTGGCACGATTTGAAACCGACCTGTTAGTTCCACCATGGCCAAGCCATTGCGAATGGCCTGTGCCGTCACTGGCAATTGCGGCCTCATGATTTCCACAGCGGCCAAAACACCTGAAGCATTCAGCAGCTGATTGGCCCCCCTGAGGGCGGGGTAAGCCAAACCACTGTAACGGCGACCCCTGCCAGCCCAAGACCATTGCAGCTGATCGCCAGAAAAATTGAAGTCCTGACCCATCAGCCAAAGGTCTGCACCCAACTTTTTAGCGTGTTGAACGATGCTTTGAGGGGGTACAGGGTCGCTCAAAACCACCGATTTGCCAGCGCGCATGATGCCGGCCTTTTCAAGGCCAATGGTTTCACGGTCGTTGCCCAAGAGCGCTGTATGGTCCAAATCAATGCTGGTAATGATGGCGCAATCGGCATCGACCAGGTTGACCGCATCCAAGCGACCACCTAGGCCTACCTCCAAAATGATCACATCAAGCTCGGCCTCCGCCATCATTTTCAAGATGGCCAGGGTGCTAAATTCAAAATAGGTCAGGCTGGTCTCACCCCGAGCTTGCTCTACCCGCTCAAAAGCGCTTGCAAACTGTGCTGCTGGCGGAGACTCTCCTAGCAAGCGGCAACGCTCTTCAAATTGAACCAAATGAGGCGATGTATAAACCCCTGTTTTGTACCCCGCCTGAAGGTAGATGGCCTCCAACATGGCGCAGGTTGAGCCTTTGCCATTGGTGCCAGCCACAGTGATCACAGGCGCTTTAAAAGCAATTTGCATGCGCTCAGCCACTTGACAAACACGATCCAAGCCCATTTCGATGGCAAAGGGGTGTAACTTCTCGCAATGCGCGAGCCATTCAGACAAAGTTTTCATAAGGATAAGATTGTCGCTGACGACTGCATACCTTAATCCATAAAATGAAATACACCGCCATTGTTGTTTACGGCATTCCAAACTGTGACACTGTCAAAAAAGCAAGAACTTGGTTAACTGATCGGGGTTATGACCATGTCTTTCATGATTTCAAGAAACAAGGCCTTCCCGAACAGGCACTAGACCATTGGCTCAATGTGGCCGGCTGGGAAAAGGTGCTGAATCGAAAAGGCACCAGTTGGCGAAAGCTCACCCCAGAAGAACAAGCCAGCGTCACAAGCGCTGACACCGCCAAGCCCTTTCTGTTGGCCAACCCAAGCCTGATCAAACGCCCCGTGATTGAGTGGCATCAAAACAAAGTTATCGAAATGACCATCGGCTTTCAACCAGAACTGTGGCTGACGCGTTAAGTCAATATAAGTGCACTTAAACCTGTTATTTAGAGTCACTTAACGCAGGCTTCACTTTTAGATCTCTTACAAACTCTAAAATCAGCCATCAAAATGTTTATCTCAGAATTTAAAATCATGACTAACTTTGCTTCTACTCGCTTACCCTCAATCGTGCTGGCCAGTGCTTTATTGTCAGGACTGGTCGTTGGCCTGCCCTCTCAAGCTCAAGAAGTTGGCAACGTCATTAGTCGTACCGCCGTCTACCAACAAGTGTCTGTTCCTCGCCAGGTTTGCACCCAAACGCAAATCAATGTGCCAGGCCAAACCTCGGGTGCAGGCGCTGCCATGGGCGCTATTGCAGGCGGCGCCATTGGCAATGCCATTGGCAAAGGCGAAGGCCGAGCCATCGCCACCATGATTGGGGTCATTGGCGGCGCCATCGCTGGCGACAAGGTGGAAGGACCTCAAGCCCCTCAAACCCAAACTCAGCAAACCTGCACCACACAGCAAGTCTTTGAAAATCGACTGACGGGCTACAACGTCATTTATGAGTTTGCTGGCAAACAATACAACGTTCAACTGCCCAGGGACCCCGGCCCCACCATCAAATTGCAGATTACACCGGTCCTTTAAGCCCATCTAGACTCTGTGAGGGGGTTCGGCATGCCCCGCAATCGCCTAAAATATTGGGTTTAGTTCAAACTTTAAGCCACCCTCGGGTGGCTAGGACACCTGACCCATGACCACCGAAAAAATCGACCACGCATCCGTCACCACACAAGCCAACGTCTACTTTGATGGCAAATGCGTCAGCCATAACATCACTTTGGCCGACGGCACAAAAAAATCGGTAGGCGTGGTTCTTCCCTCCTCCCTCACTTTCAATACCGGCGCGCCTGAAATCATGGAGTGCGTGGGCGGCTCTTGCGAGTTCAAACTCAAGGGCAGCACCGAATGGCAAAGCTCCAAAGCGGGCGAGAAGTTCAGTGTGCCAGGTCAATCAAGTTTTGAAATCCGCGTGACCGAGGCCTATCATTACATCTGCCATTTCGGTTGAACCTATTCGTCTTTGAAAGTACAAGCATGGCAACCATTCTTCAACACATCCCCGCGGGCCAAAAAGTAGGCATAGCCTTCTCCGGCGGTTTGGACACCAGCGCGGCCTTGCTTTGGATGCGTCAAAAAGGCGCAGTGCCTTATGCCTACACCGCCAATCTGGGTCAGCCTGACGAGCCCGACTACGAAGAAATTCCGCGCAAGGCCAAGGAATACGGCGCTGAACTGGCTCGCCTCATTGACTGCCGCAAGCAGCTTGCACACGAAGGCATTGCAGCGTTGCAGTGCGGTGCATTCCACATTTCTACGGCAGGCGTCACCTACTTCAACACCACGCCCATTGGCCGCGCCGTCACGGGCACCATGTTGGTGGCCGCCATGAAGGAAGACGACGTCAACATTTGGGGCGATGGCAGCACCTACAAGGGCAATGACATTGAGCGTTTTTACCGCTACGGTTTGCTCACCAACCCTTCGCTCAAAATTTACAAGCCTTGGCTTGATCAGCTGTTCATCGACGAGTTGGGCGGCCGTGCCGAAATGTCAGCATTCATGACGCAAAACGGTTTTGGCTACAAGATGTCCGCCGAAAAAGCCTACTCCACCGACTCCAACATGCTGGGGGCCACACACGAGGCCAAGGACCTTGAGCACCTGAGCAGCGGCATGAAAATTGTGCAGCCCATCATGGGTGTCCCCTTCTGGCGTGAAGACTGCGTGGTCAAGCACGAAGAAGTGACAGTGCGCTTTGAAGAAGGCCAACCTGTGGCTTTGAATGGCGTGAGTTTTTCCGATCCTGTTGAACTCATTTTGGAAGCCAATCGAATTGGCGGCCGTCATGGTTTGGGCATGAGCGACCAAATTGAAAACCGCATCATTGAAGCCAAGAGCCGCGGCATTTACGAAGCGCCTGGCCTGGCTTTGTTGTTCATTGCTTACGAGCGTTTGATCACCGGCATTCACAACGAAGACACCATCGAGCAATACCGCGACAACGGCCGCAAACTGGGCCGCTTGTTGTACCAAGGCCGTTGGTTTGATTCACAAGCCCTCATGCTGCGTGAAACCGCGCAGCGTTGGGTAGCGCGCGCCATCACAGGCGAAGTCACCATCGAATTGCGCCGTGGCAATGACTACGCCATTTTGAATACAAGCTCGACCAACCTCACGTACCACCCCGAGCGTTTGACCATGGAAAAGGGCGAATCTATGTTCACACCTTTGGATCGCATTGGCCAACTCACCATGCGCAATTTGGACATCGTGGACACACGCGCCAAATTGGGCATCTATGCCCAAACTGGTTTGCTGTCATTGGGCGAAGGCGCCGAAATGCTCAAGCTTGAAGGTGGCAAATAAGCTTTAAATCACGACCGGTTCGGGTTCTAAGCGAATGCCGAATCGTTCGTACACGCTGGTCTGAATGGCCTTGGCAAGGGTGACCACTTCGCCGCCCGTAGCGCCTCCTCGGTTCACTAACACCAAGGCTTGCTTTTCATACACAGCGGCATTGCCCACGCTCTTGCCTTTCCAGCCGCAGGCATCAATCAGCCACCCTGCAGCCAATTTGATACTGCCGTCGGGCATGGGGTAGTGAACCACCTTGGGGTCGCGCGCAATGATGTCGGCGCATTGCTCTGGCGTGACGGTGGGGTTTTTAAAGAAGCTACCGGCATTGCCCAAGACCTTGGGATCGGGCAATTTGTGGCGGCGAATTTCACAGACCCAATCAAATATCTGTTGGGCGCTCGGGTTGGCAATGCCCGATTCGGCCATTTTGCGTTCCAGGTCCAAATAGCCAACCACGGGCTTCCACGCTTTAGGTAAATTAAAACGAACACGCAAAATCAAGGCGCGCCCTCCCAAGCCAATGCCGTTGGGGCCACTGCTGGCATGCTTAAAGACTGAATCACGGTAGCCAAAAGCGCACTGCGCAGCGTTGAGTGAGAATATTTGACCCGTGACCAAATCGAGTGCATCCAAAGAGTCAAACCGATCTTGAAGCTCAACACCATAAGCGCCGATGTTTTGGACAGGTGAGGCGCCCACAGAGCCAGGAATCAGGGCCATGTTTTCAAGGCCTGGCCAGCCTTGAGACAAAGTCCAGGCCACAAACTCATGCCAGTCCTCACCGGCCCCCGACTCCACAATCCATGCTTTCTGGGTTTCAGACACCAAGCGCTTGCCCAAAATTTCAACTTTGAGCACAAGAGGTTTCACATCGCCAGTCAACACAATGTTGCTGCCGCCGCCCAAGACACAGTGACCTTCCTGCCAATTTTCCAGGTTTTTTTGCGCCTCAATGGCGTCTGCCTCAGAGCGAATTCGCACCAAAAAATAGGCCTTGGCCACGATGCCAAAGCTGTTGTAAGACTGAAGGGGTACGTTTTGGGTCACGTTCATGGGAGAATTGTCGCATTCTCTGACTTGATTGTTAAACCCCATGCCATCTTTTGACACCGTTTGCGAACCTAACTTGGTTGAAGTAAAAAACGCGGTTGACACCACCGCCAAAGAGATTGCAACTCGCTTTGACTTCAAAGGCACTTCTGCCGCCATTGAATTGAAAGACAAAGAAATCACTTTGTTTGGAGATGCTGACTTTCAACTCACTCAAATAGACGAAGTGTTGCTGAACAAAATGGCCAAGCGCGGGGTCGATGTGCGCTTCCTAGACAAAGGCGACGTGCAAAAAATAGGCGGCGACAAAGTCAAGCAGGTTTTAAAAGTTCGCAATGGCATTGAAACTGAGGACAGCAAAAAAATTCAAAAGTTGTTGAAAGAAAGCAAGCTGAAAGTGCAGGCCTCCATTCAAGGTGATGCCGTGCGCGTAACGGGCGCCAAGCGGGATGATCTGCAAGCCGCCATGGCCTTGCTGCGAAAAGACATCACCGAGATACCCATCAGCTTTAACAATTTTCGAGATTAAAAAAGCGCCCACGAGCGCTTTTTGAATGCTTCACGGTTCGCCAAAAAATCAGTTAACTTTTCTTAGCGCCCAACTTTGTCTCGGTGCCTGCAAGCAAACGGTTCACATTGTCTCGGTGCCGCCAGACCAATAAAACACCCATGACACACAGCATGCCAAAGATGGCGCCGTTGAAATCCCACAACGGACCGTCGGCCGCCATCGCGTAATAAACAGGCGCCAAAACAGCCGCCAACAAAGCGGCCAATGAAGAGTATCTGAAGTACCAAGCAATGCCAAGCCAAGTGATGGCCACGGCCAAGCCCAACAAAGGAGAAATGCCCATCAAAACGCCCAAAGCAGTGGCCACGCCTTTGCCGCCTTCAAATTTAAAAAAGACGGGGTACAAATGGCCTAAGAATGCAGCCAGCCCGGCGGCAGCGGCAACGCCTTCTGTCAAGCCGTAAGCCGCACCATAGTGAAGCAACACAGCCACAGGTACGTAGCCCTTTACAGCATCAAACAACAAAGTTAAAACGGCTGCTTTTTTGTTGCCAGATCGCAAAACATTGGTGGCACCTGGATTCTTACTGCCGTAAGAGCGAGGATCGGACAAGCCCATGAACTTGCTCACAATGACAGCAAAACTCAAAGAGCCCAGCAGGTAAGCCAACACCACCACGGTCAGTGGGTGTTGCATGACATCCATTAAATTTTCAGGCATCAGAATCTCGCTTCAATTTGACTCACAGATCAGGTTGCAGGATCGCGGTGAATCAATCGAATTTCATCAATTTCGGCCAATACTTGGGTCGACAAGTCGGTGCCCCAAACTTTGACATCCTCTTCCAATTGCGCCACAGACGTCACACCAATGATGGTGCTGGCCACCGACCAACGGGTATAGCAAAAGGCCAGCGCCATTTGGGTGGGCGTCATGCCATTGTCACGTGCCAATTGGTTGTACAAACGCGCAGCGTCCAAGGTGCTTGGGCGTGCCCATCGTTGTTTTCGGACGGACTCATACTTGGACAAGCGACCCATGGGCGCGCCCTCTCCCTCCAAGCCTGTTAGGTCGTACTTACCAGTTAAAGAGCCAAAACCCAAGGGGGAGTAAGCCAGCAAAGAAACACCCAAACGATGGCACGTTTCATCCATCGCATTGTCAAACGTGCGATTCACCAAGCAATAAGGATTTTGAACGGTCATGGCACGAGGCAGGCCATGCTGCTCGGCCAATCGGACGAACTCGTGTGTACCGTATGGCGTTTCGTTAGAAAGACCGATATAACGAACCTTACCCGCCTTGACCAACTTGGCCATGGCCTCGAGTTGCTCATGAATGGCAGTTTCAATGGCGGCCTTGCTGGGATCGAAATACATCGTGCCAAAAGCAGGCACATGTCGTTCTGGCCAGTGAATTTGATACAAGTCGATGACATCTGTTTGCAAGCGCTTGAGACTGGCATCGCATGAATTTAAAATGTCTTGCGCTGTCATGCCTGTGCCCTCGCGAACCCAAGGCATGCCCCTAGAAGGGCCCGCCACTTTGGTGGCCAGCACCACTTTTTGGCGTGTGCCAGGCTTGTTGGAAAACCAATTGCCCAGAATACTTTCAGTCGATCCGCAAGTTTCGGCTTTGGCCGGCACAGAATACATTTCTGCTGTGTCCAAGAAGTTCACACCCAACTCTAGAGAGCGGTCCAAAATTGAATGGGCTTCTTTTTCTGCCACTTGCTCACCAAAGGTCATGGTGCCTAAACAGATGGGCGTGACCTGAAGGTCTGACGTGCCGAGATTGATTTTTTTCATCTTGATTTAAATCTGCTGGTAAAAAATGAATTGAGTCAGAGTGTAAAACCTATTTCAACTCAACTGATTCTTGAAACAAGAGCGATTGACTGAATTTAAGTTTTGGCATTTTGACGAAATCGCTCTTCTTCTTGCAAACGCAATAAACGGCGTTGGACCTTGCCCGTGGTAGTCATCGGCAATTGCTCAATGAACTCAATTTCTTTGGGGTATTCATAGGGGGCCAGCAAACCCCGAACGTGTCGCTGCAAATCTTCAATCACTCTACTTTCAAAATATTGCACATTTTGTTCAGAGGCTCGTTTTGTTACAAATTCTGGTGACAAGACCACGTAGGCTTTAACCAATGCACCTCGATCGGCATCGGGTTTAGGCACCACGGCGGCATTCATGACGGCGGGATGTTTGACCAAACAATTTTCAATTTCCCCTGGGCCAATGCGATAGCCTGCAGATTTGAACATGTCGTCGGTCCGGCCTTGGTACCAAAGATAGCCATCTTCGTCTTCAATGGCAACATCGCCAGTTCGACACCAATGACCGGTGTATTTGGCTTGCGTGGCTGAAGAATTTTTCCAATAGCCCAAAAAGAAAACAGGGTCGGACTGACCCTGTCGATCGAAGCGGTTGACAGCCACTTCGCCCGCTTCGCCAGGCTTGCAAATTTGTCCTTGCTCATTAATCACAGCCACTTGATGACCTGGATAGCCGCGCCCCATGCTGCCAGCTTTAGATGGCCAAAACACTTGGCAATTGCCCACCACATAATTGATCTCTGTTTGGCCAAACATTTCGTTCACCACCACGCCCAACTCATCGCGGCAGTAGGCAAACACAGCGTCCCCCACAGCCTCGCCCGCACTCATCAAACCCTTCAATACAATTTTGTAATGCAGACGCGGTTGCGCTTGCGCCTTCATCATGGCTTTCAAGGCAGTGGGAAATAAAAAACTGTGCGTAATGCCATGCGTGTGCAAAATTTCAAAAGCAAGTTCGGGACTGAAGCGACCTTTGAATGCCACAATGGGTCGCCCAAAATAAAGCGATGGCAACAACGCATCCATCAAGCCCCCGGTCCAGGCCCAATCGGCAGGCGACCAAAAAATGGCTTGCGATCCCGTTGGCAACGAGTGCTTCGAAAGACTCACCTCAGGCGATGCATGCGGCTCAAAGCCAAACCAATTTTGACTGCAAACGAAGCCCGTTAAATTGCCAATCAACGCTTGTTGAGGAATGAGCGCGCCCTTCGGATTACCCGTGGTGCCACTTGTGTAAATCAAGATGGCTGGATCTTCTGCTTTGGTTTGAACGGGCTTGAATTTTTTCTGTGCCGACAACTTGGATGTTTGGAATTTCAATTCTTTGGGTACATTCAAAACCGATGTCAGCCCACGGCACTCCTTTCTCAAGGACAGCAAGACAGGTGATGAAAGCTCATCGCAAAGCGCTACAACAGCACCGCTGTCAGCCAACCTGAATGTCAAAGCCTCAGGCCCAAAGAGCATTGACAAAGGCATGGCCACCGCCCCCATTTGCAAAACAGCGATGTAGGCCACAGCCGTTTCAAACCGCTGCGGCATCACAATGGCAACGCGATCCCCTTTTTGAACACCCAAGGCCACAAGGTGTGTGCTGAGCTGATTGGCTGCCGATTGCAATTGTGCAAAAGTCCACGCCAGCGGTGCTTGGCCACCTGTCTGATGTTCCAAAATAGCAAGCTCATGTTGGTGCTGGGGTGAACGGGCCCAGCGGCCGCAACAAACCTCTGCCATGTTGAATTTTGCGGGTACATGCCAAGCAAATTGTTGGTGGACCGTCTCGTAAGCGTCGTTCGGGTGACTGACACGCATTCCCTGTCTCCTTATGATCTTGAAGTATGTACCAAGTTAAACGCCACTCTACTAGCCATTTTGTCCCTTTGCGAGGGCACCAGTACCATGTTCGTGAGTGGGGCAACCCCCAATCGAGCTTGCCACCCTTGGTCTTGGCACATGGCTGGATGGATGTGGCGGCCTCATGGCAATTCATGGTGGAGTCCTTGAGCGGTGCATTTTTTCAGAGCCGACGCATTTTGGCGGCTGACTGGCGCGGCTATGGACTCACTCAGGGCCCTGCCACCGACAGTTTCTGGCTGCCCGATTACTTGGGCGATTTAGACGCATTGCTCCTCGAACTGTGCCCCGAACAAAGCATCGATTTGGTGGGTCACAGCATGGGCGGCAATGTGGTCATGATGTACGCAGGCGCCCGCCCCGATCGCATTCGACGGCTTATCAATTTGGAGGGCTTTGGCATGGCAAGCACTCGCCCCTCCCAAGCCCCCGGCCGGTTGGGCCAATGGCTGGACGAGCTTCAAGCCTTCAAAAAAGGCGAGTTGGACCTCAAGCCCTACCCCGACGCAGCGGCTGTCGCCCAAAGACTCATGAAAACCAACAAGCGCTTGTCGCAAGACAAAGCCGACTGGCTGGCACAGCATTGGGCACAAGCTGACGCGCAAGGGCAATGGCGAATTTTGGGAGATTCTGCCCACAAAGTGGTCAATCCCTACCTGTACCGCGTCGATGAAGTGCTTGAAATTTACAAAAGAATCAAAGCACCGACCTTGATGGTTGAAGCCTCAGACGACTCTTTGTCACAATGGTGGAAGGGAAAATTCACCTTGGAAGAGTTCCATGAACGCCTTAAATCTGTGACAGACTTGAAAATAGCCACGCTGCAAGATGCGGGGCACATGCTGCACCATGACCAAGCCGAGGCATTGGCCCAACTTCTAGAAGACTTTTTGGCCTGAATGGCATCCCAATGGGCCTCTAAGCATGAGAAAATCCCCTCTTTATTAGATTCGGACACCCCATCTCATGGACGCAGAACACATCAATCAAATTGGCGCGAAATTAGCCGACCTGGCAACCCGCACCGAAGACTTACGGAGGTATCTTTGACTACGATGCCAAATCCGAACGTCTAAGAACCGTTAACGCATCGCTCGAAGATCCCACGGTCTGGAACGACCCCAAGAAAGCCCAAGAGTTGGGCAAAGAGAAAAAAGCCCTTGATGGGGTGGTCGTCACGCTCAATACTCTGACCTCTGAGCTCTCTGACAACAGCGAGTTGTTTGAGATGAGCAAAGAAGAAGGCGATGACGCAGGATTGCTCACCATTGAAGTTGAAGGTAAGAAACTGTCTGCCATTGTGGAGCAGCTCGAATTCAGACGCATGTTCAACAATGAAGCCGACTCATGCAATGCATTTGTCGACATACAAGCAGGCGCTGGTGGCACAGAAGCTTGCGATTGGGCCAGCATGCTCATGCGTCAGTACTTGAGATATGCTGAGCGCAAAGGTTTCAAAGTCACCGTAGAAGATGAATCGGCCGGCGATATAGCGGGCATCAAAGGTGCCACCCTCAAATTTGAAGGCGACTACGCTTTTGGTTTGATGCGCACTGAAACGGGTGTTCACCGCTTGGTTAGAAAGTCACCATTCGACTCCTCGGGTGGACGCCACACCAGTTTTGCCAGTATTTTTGTGTACCCCGAAGTCGATGACTCCATTGAGATTGACATTAACCCTGCAGACGTTCGCACCGACACCTTTCGTGCAAGTGGTGCAGGGGGTCAGCACATTAACAAAACAGACTCTGCGGTTCGTTTGACGCACATCCCCACTGGCATTGTGGTGCAGTGCCAAGACGGCCGCAGCCAACACAGCAACCGTGATGTCGCATGGAAACGTTTGCGTTCGCGCTTGTACGATTTCGAAATGCGCAAACGCATGGAAGCCCAACAAAAATTAGAAGACACCAAAACCGATGTGGGTTGGGGTCATCAAATTCGCAGCTATGTGCTCGATCAAAGTCGCATCAAAGATTTACGCACCAACGTTGAAACCTCTAACACTCAAAAAGTATTGGACGGCGACTTGGATGCATTCATTGAAGCCTCGCTCAAACAAGGTGTTTGATAGCGCAGGCCCTGCCAGCGCTTCAACCCAACCCATGGAGATTTTTTGTGATGCTTGAAGAACAAACAAAAACAATTCGGCGTGTTGAATACACTGCGCCTGCGTTTTGGATCGACAACGTTGATCTCACATTTGACTTAGACCCCACTAAAACACGCGTTCTAAACAAGATGCGCATGCGCCGCAACCCCGATGTGGCGGCACAAGCACTGCGATTGGATGGCGACGATTTGAACTTGGCTCGTGTCATGGTCAACGGCGCAGGAACCTCCTTCAAAATGGATGGCAAGCAACTGGTGCTTGAAAATTTACCCGAAGGCAATGATGCCTTTGATTTGGAAATTTTCACCACTTGCAACCCTTCCAAAAACACACAACTGTCTGGCTTGTACGTCAGCAATGACTCTTTCTTCACACAATGCGAAGCTGAAGGGTTTCGACGGATCACTTATTTCCTAGACCGACCCGATGTCATGGCCAGCTACACAGTGACATTGCGGGCCGATACAAAGCAATATCCCGTGCTTCTGTCCAATGGCAATTTAATGGAACAAGGACTCTTGGAAGAGGGACGCCACTTCGCCAAGTGGACTGATCCGCACAAAAAACCGTGCTACTTGTTTGCTTTGGTGGCTGGCAAATTGGTGGCTCGCGAGCAGCGAATTGTTTCTCGCTCAGGCAAAGAACACTTGCTGCAAGTTTTTGTACGGCCTGGCGATTTAGACAAAACCGAACACGCCATGAACTCTCTCATGGCAAGTGTGGCGTGGGATGAAGCCCGCTTCGGACTACCACTTGACCTCGAACGCTTCATGATTGTGGCCACCAGCGACTTCAACATGGGCGCCATGGAAAACAAGGGCCTCAATATTTTCAACACCAAATATGTGTTGGCCAACCCTGCCACAGCAACCGACGCTGACTACGCCAACATTGAGAGCGTTGTCGGCCATGAGTATTTTCACAATTGGACAGGCAATCGAATCACTTGCCAAGATTGGTTTCAACTTTCCCTCAAAGAGGGTTTGACTGTTTTCCGCGACCAAGAATTCAGCCAAGACATGGCGGGCATTCAAAGCGCTCGCGCGGTCAAGCGAATTGAAGATGTTCGTGTGCTGCGAACCGTTCAGTTCCCTGAAGATGCAGGCCCCATGGCTCACCCCGTTAGGCCTGATAGCTATGTTGAAATCAACAACTTCTACACCGTCACCATTTATGAAAAAGGTGCAGAAGTTGTTCGCATGATGCAAACTTTGGTCAGCGCACCTGGCGATGAAGAGGGCAAAAAAGGGTTTGCAAAGGGCATGACGCTTTACTTCGAACGGCATGACGGTCAAGCTGTAACGTGCGATGATTTTGCACAGGCCATCGCCGATGCCAACCCCAACTCACCTCTGGCGCAACTGCTACCGCAATTTAAACGCTGGTACAGCCAATCGGGTACGCCTAGATTGCAAGCAGAAGGTGTTTTCAACAGCAACGCCCAAACTTTCACGCTCACTTTGTCGCAGTCTTGTGCCGCCACAGCCGACCAGGCACACAAAGAGCCTTTTGTCATTCCTGTTTCAGTGGGTCTTCTTGATGCAGCCGGCCATCCCATTGCCGTTCAGCTACAAGGCGAAGCTCAGACGCAAAGCCTTCAATACAGCAAAACTTTGGTTTTGAGTGAAGCGACAAAATCCTTTGTGTTTGAAAATGTAGCGTCAGCACCCACCCCCTCCATCTTGCGAAACTTCAGCGCCCCAGTCAACCTTGACTGCGAGCTCACAGAAGAACAATGGCTTACGCTTTTGGCCAATGACCCAGATGCCTTCAACCGATGGGAAGCCGGCCAACGACTGGCTGTTCAAGCTGCTTTGCGTTTTATTCGGGGCCAACACAACCCGAAAACAGAAGCTGTTTTAGGCAGCGATTACCTGCACGCCATGCGCTTGGTTTTAAACCACCCCGATTTAGATTCAGCCTTCAAAGAGTTGGTCCTCACCCTGCCCTCAGAAACCTACATTTCAGAGCAGCTTGAGTCTGTAGACCCGCAACAAGTGCATGCTGTGCGCGAGGCCATGAAGCTTCAGTTGGCACTGACTTTACAGTCAGATTGGCAAACTTGCTATGAGCTCAATCGAGTTACAGGCGCTTACTCGCCCGATGCCACTTCAAGTGCCAAACGCGCTTTATCAGGCATGGCTTTAAGCATGTTGTGCTTGGCAGCCGTGCACGAAGGCACAGCCATTTGGCCTGGCAAAGCCTTGCAAGCGTTCAAAGATGCTCACAACATGACAGACCGCTCCAACGCACTCATTGCGTTGGTGGGCAGTGGCCACGAATTGGCCAGTCAAGCTCTGACACTGTTTCACACTTTGTTCAAAAACGAAGCCTTGGTCATCGACAAATGGTTTGGCCTGCAAGCCAGCGCGCCTGACCGGGGCGGCCATATTTTGCCCATCGTACGTCAACTCATGCAGCACCCCGACTTCAACCTGCGCAATCCCAATCGTGCGCGCAGTTTGATCTTCAGTTATTGCAGCGCCAATCCAGGCGGTTTCCACAGAAGCGATGCCGCAGGCTATGTCTTTTGGAGTGAGCGCGTCATAGAACTTGACGCCATCAACCCGCAGGTGGCTGCGCGCCTAGCCCGCGCCTTAGATCGCTGGAAAAAATTAGCCGAGCCTTATCGCCAAGCTGCCAAGGCAGCCATCGAACGCGTTGCCGCAAAATCGGACCTTAGCAACGATGTGCGAGAAGTTGTCACGCGCGCTTTGGCCGAATAAACCTGGAGAAACCAATGACCCAGAAAATATCACTGTCTCGCTATTTGGTTGAACAGCAACGCAGCAAAGGACGTATTCCTGCACAACTTCGCCTCTTGTTGGAAGTGGTTGCGCGTGCCTGCAAAAGCATCAGCCATGCAGTTAACAAGGGCGCTCTGGGAGGCGTTTTAGGCAGCGCTGACATCGAGAACGTCCAAGGCGAAATCCAAAAAAAATTAGACATCATTGCCAACGAAGTTTTGATTGAAGCCAATGAATGGGGTGGGCATTTAGCGGCCATGGCTTCTGAAGAAATGGAATCCATTCACTTGGTGCCCAACCGATATCCTCAAGGCGAATACCTGTTGTTGTTCGACCCTTTAGACGGCTCTAGCAACATTGATGTCAATGTGAGCATTGGCACCATCTTCAGCGTTCTTCAAAAACCAGAAGGCAGCGAAGGCATCACTGAAAATGAATTTCTGCAAGCTGGCAGCCAACAAGTTGCAGCAGGCTATTGCGTTTACGGCCCGCAAACCACATTGGTTCTCACGGTAGGCGATGGCGTTGCCATGTTTACCTTAGATCGAGAGCAAGGCTCTTTTGTTTTGACGCAAGAAAACGTCAAAGTTCCAGAAGACACCAAAGAGTTTGCCATCAACATGAGCAACATGCGCCATTGGGATACCCCCGTCAAACGTTATGTGGACGAGTGCCTGCTTGGCAAAGAAGGCGTGCGTGGCAAAGATTTCAACATGCGCTGGATTGCCAGCATGGTGGCCGATGTGCACCGTATCCTCACACGCGGTGGCGTTTTCATGTACCCCTGGGACAAAAGAGAACCGCACAAAGCAGGTAAGTTGCGTTTGATGTACGAAGCTAACCCCATGAGTTGGTTGATTGAGCAAGCGGGTGGTGCCTCTACCAATGGTCGAGAACGCATTTTGGACATTCAACCCAAGCAATTGCACGAGCGTGTCAGTGTTATTTTGGGCTCTAAAAATGAAGTGGAACGTGTCACGCGTTATCACTTAGAAGCATGAAGTTTTTGGGTGCCGCAAATCAGATTCGAAGCCTAACGTTCACTGTGCTGGCTGCGTTGTTGCCAATGGCAAGCGCTGCCGGGTCACAAGTCAAGTCCATCTCTGAGTTTGATGTTTCCCGTTACATGGGAACATGGTATGAAATTGCCAAGCTCCCTAATTGGTTTCAACGCAAATGCGTTCAAGGCACGCAGGCCCGATACAAAATGTTGGCCCCCGCTCAAATTGAAGTGAACAACAAGTGCGTCACCGCTTCGGGCGAAGAGATACAAGCCATCGGACTGGCAAGACCCAATGGCAGTGGATTGCCCGCTCAACTTGAAGTCCGCTTTGCGCCAGAATGGACGGCTTGGCTGCCCATGGTTTGGGGCGCTTATTGGGTTTTAGATCTAGACCCAGACTATCAGCTTGCCGCCGTAGGCGATCCCTCCAAGTCCTACCTTTGGATTTTGTCCAGAACGCCGCAAGTTTCAGCAGAGCGATACGACGCCGTTTTGCAGCGATTGAACGTGATGGGTTTTAACATCACAAAGTTAGAAAAAACGCGCCAAAATTGAAGTTGCAGATCAATTGATGCGCATCAACCCACAATACCCCGTTTCCGCATTTCACTGATTTGATCTGCCGTGATCCCAAGGTCTAACAGCACTGCGTCTGTATCCTGTCCCAAGCTTGGGGCATTGCGCCGATGTTGTCCAGGCGTTCTGGACAACTTTGGAACCATGCCAGGTACTTTTAAAACGCTACCATCGCTCATGCTGACATCGGCTAACATGCCGCGTGCCAAGTAGTGTGGGTCTGCCGCAATATCTTCTACGGTGTAAATACGCCCAGCTGGCACTGCTGCTTGGTCAAGAACAGCAAGTACCTCCGTCACATTGTGTTTGGAAGTCCATGCACCAATGGCCGCGTCAATTTCTTCAACCCTTTTAACGCGACCTGCGTTGTCAGCAAGGGTGGGGTCGGCTGCTAAATCATCGCGCCCAATGGCCGCCATCAATCGCCTGAATATGCTGTCGCCGTTTCCTGCAATCAAGGCGCATTTGCCATCTTTGCACAGGTAGGCATTGCTGGGGGCAATGCCAGGCAGCGCACTGCCTGCAGGCCCCCGCACTGCGCCAAATGCACTGTATTCAGGCAGTAAACTTTCCATGCAATTGAAAACGGCTTCATACAGGGCCACATCAATGACTTGACCCAGCCCGCTTCTTTGTTTTTCATGAAGCGCCATCAGAATTCCGATCACGCCATGAAGCGATGCCAAGGTATCGCCAATGCTCACGCCTACGCGAACCGGCAAACGGCCCGGCTCTGCACTGAGGTGCCGCAAACCACCCATAGCTTCAGCCACAACACCAAATCCAGGCTTGTCTTTGTAAGGGCCCGTTTGACCATAGCCACTGATGCGCAGCATGATCAATCCAGGATTGAGGTCAAGCAAGGCGTCAGGGCCTAAGCCCCAAGACTCCATGGCACCCGGCCTGAAATTTTCAATCAGGATATCGGCTTCTTTGACCAGCTTGCGCACGATGGCTTGTGCTTCTGATTGCCGTAAATCTAGCGCTAAGGAGCGCTTGTTCCGCGATTGAACTTGCCACCACACCGAAGTGCCGTCTTTGATGAGACGCCATTGCCGCAAGGGGTCGCCCGCACCGGGCGGTTCAATTTTGATGACATCCGCACCAAAATCGGCCAAGGTTTTGGCAGCGAAAGGACCAGCGATGAGTTGGCCCAACTCCACCACCTTGAGACCGGCCAATGCCCCCAATGAATGTTTGAATTCAGCCGTCACTTAAACCGGTTCTTCAATCAAAGGGGCTGAGGCCAATGGATCGTTGTTCTGTGAAGACTCTGCTGCATGCGTACCCAGCGCCACAGACCGGAAAATTTCTCGCAGCATTTTCTTTTCAGGCAGCGTTAAGGCACGGGTTAGACGATGACGCATGCGCAGCAACAGTTGACGATCAACTTCTTGAGGAATACCCCGGCTGATGTGCAGGGCATCACGCAGTTCTTCTCGCTTGTCCTCTGGCTCGTCATCCCACCAAGAAACAATGACTTCCGTGATGGATTCACGAACGACTTCAGGGTCTTCTTGCACCTGAGCAGCCACTTTGCCAACCGAGCCCTGCAGCATGTCCGCCAGCGATTTGGATTGCACAACAATTCGCCGATCTGCTTGCGACAACAAGCGCCCCCAACCTGGATCCGATTGATGCAATTGCTGCATGTTGCTGGCCGCATCATCTGCCAAGATGTGAACCTGCATGCCAGTAAGCTGAGCACCGTCAATGGCTGTTAAAAACCGCTCATCGTCAGTGGCCAGCAAGACATGGTCGCAGGCCTTGCTTTCTGCAAGCCGACTTAAATCTTGACCGATTGATTTCAACAGAGAGATACCACCATCTGAATCGTGCGACAAAACTTTTCGGACAATTTGGCCATCGACGTCCAAAGTTTCATTTTCTTCAGCGTACCAATAAATTCGTTTGATGCTGACATCCAAACCGGCATGCCCCAATGCACCCGTCAAGAATTGCGCCAAATCGAACCGATTCAGCGCGTCTTGCTTGGGTCCAGTTTGATTGTGTTGTGCAAGCCAAACTAAAAATCTGGCGTCAATCAAAGCGATGCACGAGCCGCCCTGTTGATCGAGGGGTTGCCGGTGTGCATCCTTAGACGAATGAGAGAAATAATCGCGTTTCATCGCAGCCTTTGAGGTTTTAAGATAATTTAACGGGGCGCACTTAAATTGGCGCTCCTCGGCGTAGCGGGTCTGCGAACCCAGACTCTATTTTAACGACCTCGCGCTTCAAAGCTTGATATTTCTGGCTTTAAACTTGGGGATTATTGATTTCCACCCCTCTAGATTCACATGTCCCATTACGATATTTACGCCATTGGCAACGCGCTGGTCGATTCAGAATACGAAGTTTCAGACGCCCTCCTCCAATCAATGGGCGTTGACAAGCGCCACATGACCCTGATTGATACGCCGCGCCGTGCCGAATTGCTGCATCACGTCAAGGCTATGACGCCCCGCCAAACTG
>CALAGS010000194.1 GCA_937891665.1 uncultured Burkholderiales bacterium
CTGTGCACAACAAGGCGTCTGCTTGCGCAGGGGGTGCTTTGCGGGCCAAGCATTTGCGAAGGGCCACCGCACGCCCCCACCAGCGCATGCTTTGAAACGACAAGGCTTGTGCGCCGGGTCGCAAGTCTTTGGGGACAGCATCGATGGCGGCCGTCATGGAACGGCCGGTTTGAACAGATTGCGCCACTTGCGCTGCAGCTTGCAACAATTGCCAGAGCGGGGCTTGTAAAGTTGGCTGCAAGTAGATCCTTCAGGGATGCCAGAGCATTAGGCGAGCAAGTCTGTAATGTCCAGCGTTTGCGCGGGCACAAAATTCACTTGCTTGGCCAACACACTGGCTGGAAATTGCAACACGGCGTGGTTGTACTTTAGGGCAGCTTGGTTGTAGGCGTCCATCAAAGGCCAAGCCTGTGCTTTTAAGCGGTCAAATTTGTAGGGCAAGGGGTCAATGAACCAAGTAGCGTCACCACTCTGACCCGCTCGCACTTCCGCCTTGGCCCAAGCCGCCAAGGCCAATCTATTTTGGTTGACCTTCTGCATCACAACAGGCGAGAGCGGTTGTGTTCGCGCCAGGTCCAAGCTTTCGGACAGCTCTTCTAGGATGACCAATAGTTTCAGGTCACGTTCGTTTTTCAATAGCGCTTCTGGCAATGCTGCTTCTTCCATTTCACTTAGCATATCGCGCATCGACGCTGGCAAGTTACCCTGCAGCCACACCAGCACACGAATCAATTGCGCATCCACTGCTGCAAACTGTTTGGCCACGCTTGCGCGCAACACGACCAAGCGGTTGTAAGCGCCAACAGCCCAAAAAAACAGGACTGCCAAAATAGAAGAAAAAATCAGAAGTGCCATGGTGTCGTCATTGTGAATGAAAACATCTTCAAAAAAAATGCCCCTGGCCGTATTCACGGATCAGGGGCGTTCTTCATTCCGGCCGAAGCCGGAAGTTGATCAGGCTTTCGATTCGGCAGCGTTGGCTGCGTCTTCGGTCAACTGTTGCGCTTCGGCCAATTCGACAGCCTCAGCTTCTGTGATGGCGCGGCGTTCTGCCTCGTCCATCGCATCTTTGGCGGCACGGGCTTTGTGATAAGCCAAACCTGTACCGGCAGGAATCAGGCGGCCCACAATGACGTTCTCTTTCAGACCACGCAACTCGTCGCGCTTGCCCATGATGGCAGCCTCGGTGAGCACGCGGGTGGTTTCCTGGAAGGAAGCCGCAGAGATGAACGAGTCGGTCGACAAAGAAGCCTTGGTGATACCGAGCAACAAGTTGCTGAAGGTTGCAGGAATTTTGCCTTCGGCGCGCAATGCGTCGTTGGTGTTCAAAATTTCTGAACGCTCGACTTGTTCACCAGAGATGTAGTTGGATTCACCAATGTTCTCAACCACCACACGGCGCAGCATCTGACGCACGATCACTTCGATGTGCTTGTCATTGATCTTCACGCCTTGCAAACGGTAAACGTCTTGCACTTCGTCAACGATGTAGCGAGCCAACTCTTCCATGCCGAGCAAGCGCAAGATGTCTTGTGGGTCGGCAGGGCCGTCCACAACGCTCTCGCCCTTGTTGACCACCTGGCCCTCGTGGACCACGATGTTCTTCTCTTTGGGAATGAGTTCGTCCCACACCTTGCCGTCTGGGTCGGTGATCTGCAAACGAACCTTGCCTTTGGTCTCTTTACCAAACGACACCGTACCGGTCATCTCGGCCAACATGCCCTTGTCTTTAGGACTGCGTGCTTCGAACAGTTCGGCCACACGTGGCAAACCGCCGGTAATGTCGCGGGTCTTTTGACCTTCAACAGGGATACGCGCCAAGACTTCGCCTGGGCCCACATCTTGACCGTCGCGCACTTGGATGAGTGAGCCAATCTGGAAACCGATGGTCACAGAGTGATCGGTACCTGGAATCTTCACTTCTTTGCCAGCAGCGTCGATCAGTTTGACCTGAGGACGAACCACTTTGGTAGAGCCACGACGCTTTGGATCGATCACCACCAAGGTGGACAAACCGGTCACTTCGTCTAACTGCTTAGCCACAGTCAGGCCTTCTTCGACATTCTCGAATTTGGTCTGACCTGCAAACTCAGTGATGACTGGGCGTGTGAGCGGATCCCAATTGGCCAAAATTGCACCGGCCTTGATGGCCTTGTCGACCTTGACTGTCAGGATGGCACCGTAAGGTACTTTGTGACGCTCACGCTCTCGGCCATGCTCATCTTGAATGATGATTTCGCCGGAACGAGAAATAACCACCAACTCGCCTTTGCTGTTGGTCACGTAGCGCATGGCGGCATTGAAGCCGATCAAACCACTTGACTTGGCTTCGACGCTGGAAGCCACTGAAGCACGTGATGCCGCACCACCGATGTGGAACGTGCGCATGGTCAACTGAGTACCAGGTTCGCCAATGGACTGAGCAGCAATCACACCCACGGCTTCGCCGTTGTTGATCAAGCCGCCACGGCCCAAGTCGCGGCCGTAGCACATGGCGCACAAACCAAAGCGTGTAGCGCAAGTGAGGGCTGTGCGAACTTTGACTTCGTCAACCGCCACGGCTTCAAAGATTTCGAGCATGTCTTCGTCAAGCAAGGTACCAGCAGGCGCCAGCAATTCACGAGACTCAGGGTGCAAGACTTCGTCGGCCAAAGTGCGTCCCAAGATGCGATCGCGCAAAGATTCAATCACTTCACCGCCTTCAACGATGGCGCGCATGAGCGAGCCGTCGGTGGTGCCGCAATCGAGTTCCTTGACCACCAAGTCTTGTGTCACGTCAACCAAACGACGTGTCAAATAACCTGAGTTGGCTGTCTTCAAAGCGGTGTCGGCCAAGCCTTTACGCGCACCGTGTGTTGAGATGAAGTACTGCAACACATTGAGGCCTTCACGGAAGTTGGCCGTGATGGGGGTCTCAATGATCGAGCCATCAGGCTTGGCCATCAAACCACGCATACCCGCCAACTGACGAATCTGAGCCGCAGAACCGCGGGCGCCAGAGTCGGCCATCATGTAAATGGAGTTGAACGATTCTTGCTCAACCACATTGCCGTGACGGTCGGTGGTTTTCTCTTTGCGGAGTTGGTCCATCATGACCTTGGAGACGGCGTCGCCGGCTTTGCCCCAGATGTCAACGACCTTGTTGTAACGCTCGCCAGAAGTGACCAGACCCGACACATACTGCTGCTCAATGTCTTTCACTTCTTTTTCGGCTTCAGAAATGATGGCGCCCTTTTCTGGGGGAACCAACATGTCGTCGATGCCAATCGAGATGCCAGAGCGTGTGGCCAAACGGAAACCGTTTTGCAACAGCTTGTCGGCAAACACCACGGTCTCTTTCAAACCGCACTTGCGGAAAGACGTGTTGATGAGCTTGGAAATTTCTTTCTTCTTGAGTGCTTTGTTGATGTTCTCGAAAGCCAAGCCTTTGGGCAAGATTTCGGACAACAAGGCACGGCCCACTGTGGTGTAAACCATGTTGGTTGAAGGCGTGAACTCTTTGGTTTCTTTGTTCAGAATCCAATCGGTGACGCGCACACTGATCTTGGCAGTGAGCTCAACAGCGCCAGCATCCAAAGCGCGCTGAACTTCGCCGATGTCGGAGAAGATCAAGCCTTCGCCTTTGGCGTTGATGCGTTCGCGGGTGGTGTAGTACAAGCCCAGCACCACGTCTTGTGACGGCACGATGGAAGGTTCGCCGTTGGCTGGGAACAGCACGTTGTTGGAGGCCAGCATGAGCGTGCGGGCTTCCATTTGTGCTTCCACAGACAATGGAATGTGGACGGCCATTTGGTCACCGTCGAAGTCGGCGTTGAAGGCCGCGCAAACGAGGGGGTGCAACTGAATGGCTTTGCCTTCAATGAGCAAGGGCTCAAACGCCTGAATGCCCAAGCGGTGCAAGGTAGGCGCACGGTTCAACATGACGGGGTGCTCTTTGATCACCTCTTCCAAGATGTCCCACACCACCGGTGTACCGGCTTCAACTTCTTTCTTGGCCGCCTTGATGGTGGTCGCGATGCCCATGGCTTCGAGGCGTGCAAAGATGAATGGCTTGAACAACTCGATGGCCATCAACTTAGGCAAACCGCACTGGTGCAGTTTGAGTGTTGGGCCCACGGTAATGACGGAACGACCAGAGTAGTCGACGCGCTTGCCCAACAAGTTTTGACGGAACCGGCCGCTCTTACCTTTGATCATGTCGGCCAAAGATTTGAGGGCACGCTTGTTGGCGCCGGTCATGGCTTTACCGCGGCGACCATTGTCGAGCAAGGAGTCAACGGCTTCTTGCAACATGCGCTTTTCGTTGCGCGCAATGATCTCTGGCGCTTTCAACTCAAGCAAACGGCGCAGACGGCTGTTGCGGTTAATGACTCGGCGGTACAAGTCGTTCAAGTCGGAAGTGGCAAAGCGGCCGCCGTCTAGGGGCACCAAAGGACGCAGGTCCGGTGGCAACACGGGCAGCACTTCGAGCACCATCCACTCAGGCTTGATGCCTGACTTCTTGAAAGCTTCGAGCACTTTCAAGCGCTTGGAGTTTTTCTTGACCTTGACTTCAGAGCCCGTGAGGTCGCCACGCAGGCGTTCGATTTCGGATTCGATTTCAATGCTGTGCAGCAAGTCTTTGATGCCTTCCGCGCCCATCTTGGCTTGGAACTCATCGCCGTACTCTTGTACTTTGGCATCGTAGTCGTCTTCGGTCATGATGCTGTACTTCTTCAGCGGTGTCATGCCGGGATCGGTGACCACGTAGGCTTCAAAGTAAAGCACGCGCTCGATGTCACGCAGGGTCATGTCGAGCACCAGGCCCAAACGGCTTGGCAAGGACTTCAAGAACCAGATGTGTGCGCAAGGTGCAGCCAAGTCAATGTGACCCATGCGTTCGCGACGCACCTTGGTCTGTGTGACTTCAACGCCGCACTTCTCGCAGATCACGCCGCGGTGCTTCAAGCGCTTGTATTTACCGCACAAGCATTCGTAGTCTTTGATAGGGCCAAAAATCTTGGCGCAAAACAAACCATCACGCTCAGGCTTGAACGTGCGGTAGTTGATGGTTTCAGGCTTTTTAACTTCGCCAAAAGACCAAGAACGGATTTTTTCGGGTGAAGCCAAGCCAATGCGGATGGCATCAAAATGCTCGTCCGGTGTGAACTGCTTGAACAGGTCCAGAAGTGATTTCATGAGACTCTTCCTTTTATTAATCTAGCAGGGGTTCAAGAACGCTCGAGTTCAATGTCGAGACCAAGGGAACGAATTTCCTTGACCAACACGTTGAACGATTCGGGCATGCCGGCACTGATGGTGTGCTCGCCTTTGACAATGCTTTCGTACACTTTGGTACGACCTTGCACGTCGTCGGACTTGACCGTGAGCATTTCTTGCAACACGTAAGAGGCACCGTAAGCTTCCAAAGCCCACACCTCCATCTCGCCGAAACGCTGGCCACCAAACTGGGCCTTGCCGCCCAAAGGCTGCTGCGTGACCAGTGAGTAAGGACCTGTGGAACGGGCGTGCATTTTGTCGTCGACCAAGTGGTGCAACTTCAAGAAGTGCATGTAGCCAATGGTGGTGGGACGCTCAAAGGCTTCACCAGTGCGGCCATCAAACAAATGCGCTTGTGTGCGCGTGGCCGTGAGGCCTTTGCGTGCAGCCACATCGTCTGGGTAAGCCATTTTCAACATGGTGCGAATTTCTTCTTCCGCAGCACCGTCGAACACGGGCGTGGCAAAGGGCAAACCACCTTTGAGGTTTTCTGCCATGGCCAAGACGTCTGTATCAGACAACTTGGACAAGTCTTCTTTGCGGCCAATGCCGTTGTAGAGTTCTTCGAACAAGGTACGGAACTCGGCCACACGGGCTTCTGCTTGCAGCATGTCACCAATGCGGTGACCAATGCCTTTGGCAGCCCAACCCAAGTGAACTTCAAGCACCTGACCCACGTTCATGCGGGAAGGAACGCCCAAGGGGTTTAGCACGATGTCGGCAGGTGTGCCGTCTGCCATGTAAGGCATGTCTTCAACAGGCACGATCTTGGAGACCACACCTTTGTTACCGTGACGGCCGGCCATCTTGTCACCAGGCTGCAAGCGACGCTTGACCGCCAAGTAGACCTTGACCATTTTGAGCACGCCTGCTGGCAACTCGTCGCCTTGCGTGAGTTTCTTGCGCTTCTCTTCGAAAGACAAATCGAAGCTGTGACGCGTTTGCTCCAGCGAGTTCTTGATGGACTCGAGTTGGCTGGCAATGTCTTCGTCAGCAGGACGAATGTCAAACCAGTGGAACTTCTCGATGGACTCGAGGTAAGCCTTGTCGATCTTGGTGCCTTTGGCCAACTTTTGCGGGCCGCCGTTGGCAATTTTGCCGTTCAACAATTTTTCGATACGGTCGAAGGCGTCGGCCTCCACGATGCGCAACTGATCGTTCAAATCCAAGCGGAAGCGCTTGAGTTCGTCGTCAATAATTTGCTGCGCACGCTTGTCGCGCACAATGCCTTCGCGTGTGAACACTTGAACGTCAATGACCGTGCCTTGTGAGCCTTGGTCGACGCGCAATGAGGTGTCTTTCACGTCACTGGCTTTTTCACCGAAGATAGCGCGGAGCAATTTCTCTTCAGGTGTGAGTGTGGTTTCACCTTTAGGTGTGACCTTGCCCACCAACACATCGCCAGGCTGCACTTCTGCACCCACGTAGATGATGCCGGACTCGTCCAAGCGGCCCAATTGCTGCTCTGACAAGTTGGGAATGTCACGGGTAATTTCTTCAGCACCCAACTTGGTGTCGCGCGCCATGACCACCAACTCTTCAATGTGAATCGAGGTGTAGCGGTCTTCAGAAACCACGCGCTCGGAAATCAAGATGGAGTCTTCGAAGTTGTAACCGTTCCATGGCATGAAAGCGATCAGCATGTTCTGGCCAATGGCGATTTCGCCAAGGTCAGTCGATGCGCCGTCGGCAATCACATCACCTTTTTCCAACTTGTCACCACGCTTCACAATGGCGCGCTGGTGAATGTTGGTGTTCTGGTTAGAACGTTGGTATTTGATGAGGTTGTAAATGTCAACGCCCACTTCGCCCGCTTGGGTTTCGTTGTCGTTGACACGAATCACGATGCGGGTGGCATCGACATAGTCGACCACACCACCGCGAGTGGCAGTGACCACGGTGCCAGAGTCGACCGCTGCAACGCGCTCGATGCCAGTACCAACCAATGGCTTCTCAGGACGCAACACGGGCACGGCTTGACGTGACATGTTGGCACCCATCAACGCACGGTTGGCGTCATCGTGCTCGAGGAACGGCACCAATGAAGCCGCAACCGATACGATCTGTGCAGGCGACACGTCCATGTATTGAATGCGATCGGCACCGCACAAAATGGATTCACCTTTTTCACGGGCAGACACCAGGCCGTCAGTGAGCTTGCCAGCTTTGTCCAAGGTGGCATTGGCCTGAGCGATCACGTATTTGCCTTCTTCGATGGCAGACAAGTAATCGATGTCCATGGTGACTTTGGCGTCGACCACACGGCGGTAAGGCGTCTCAATGAAACCGTACTCGTTCAAACGCGCATACAAGGCGAGTGAGTTGATCAAACCAATGTTCGGACCTTCAGGTGTTTCAATAGGGCACACACGGCCGTAGTGGGTGACGTGAACGTCACGCACTTCGAAGCCTGCACGCTCGCGGGTTAAACCGCCTGGGCCAAGGGCAGACACACGGCGCTTGTGCGTGATCTCTGCCAAAGGATTGGTTTGGTCCATGAACTGAGACAACTGTGACGCACCAAAGAACTCTTTGAGTGCCGCAGAAATAGGCTTGGAGTTGATCAGATCGTGCGGCATGAGGGGCTCTTGCTCGGCTTGACCCAAACGCTCTTTCACAGCTTTCTCGATACGTGCCAAACCGGTGCGGTATTGGTTTTCGGCCAACTCGCCCACGCAACGTACGCGGCGATTGCCCAAGTGATCGATGTCGTCGACTTCGCCGCGGCCATTGCGCAAATCAACCAAGATCTTGACCACGGCCAAGATGTCTTCGTTGGTGAGCACCATGGGGCCGGTGGACTCGTCGCGGCCCATGCGGGCGTTGAACTTCATACGGCCCACACGTGACAAGTCGTAAGTGTCGGGGTTGTAGAACAAGCGCTGGAACAGCGCCTGCACTGCGTCTTCGGTAGGTGGCTCACCAGGGCGCATCATGCGGTAGATGGCCACGCGTGCTGCGAATTCGTCAACGGTTTCGTCGACACGCAATGTTTGCGAAATGTAGGCACCTTGATCGAGTTCGTTGGTGTAGATACATTGCAGATCTTGCACGCCAGCAGAGCGCAATTTCTTGAGCAATACTTCGGTGAGTTCTTCATTGGCCTTGGCAATGATTTCACCGGTGTCAGTGTCGACAATGTTGCGGGCAACCACGCGGCCGACCAAGAAGTCTTCTGGCACGCTGATGTGCGTAGTAGCAGACTGCTCGAGTTCGCGGGTGTGGCGCACGGTAATGCGCTTGTCTTTGGCGACAACCACTTTGCCTGATTTGTCAGTGATGTCGAAACGGGCTACTTCGCCGCGCAGACGCTCGGCCACAAATTCCATTTGTGCGCCACTGTCCATCAGGCGGAAGTTGTCGTTCACAAAGAAGTTGGCCAGAATGGATTCTGGGTTCAAGCCAATGGCTTTGAGCAAAATGGTGACGGGCATCTTGCGACGACGGTCAACACGGAAGTACAGCAGGTCTTTGGGATCGAATTCGTAGTCGAGCCATGAACCGCGGTAAGGAATAATGCGCGCACTGAACAACAATTTGCCAGAGCTGTGTGTCTTGCCCTTGTCGTGTTCGAAGAACACGCCAGGAGAGCGGTGCAACTGAGACACGATCACGCGCTCGGTGCCGTTAATAATGAAGGAGCCCTTGTCGGTCATGAGGGGCACTTCGCCCATGTAGACCTCTTGCTCTTTAACTTCTTTCACCACTTTAGACTGTGATGTGGAAGAGTCACGATCGTAGATGATCAGCTGAACGCGAGCGCGCACAGCGGATGCAAAAGTAAGACCACGTGTTTGGCATTCGCGCACATCAAAGGCCGGCTTGGCCAAGTTGTACTCGAGAAATTTCATCTCGACAAAACCATTGTGTGAAACGATGGGGAAAGCTGACTCAAAAGCAGCTTGCAAACCTTCGTGAGCACGTTTGTTAGAGGCTATGCCTGCTTGTAAAAATGACGTGTAAGCGTCTTTTTGCATTTGCAGCAAGTAAGGGACTTCGAGCACGCTTTCGCGGCTTCCGAAACTTTTGCGAATGCGTTTGCGTTCGGTAAATGAATAGGCCATGAGATCTCCGGGGCTTGATCTTTCGGCGACTGTGTGTTTTGTGAATCGCTTCACAAAACGGGCTTGGCCGCTGGCCTCTACCAGCGTTGGCGGACGGCTGCGCATTGCACGCAGCCCGAACCAAGGCGTCTCTGCAGTCGGGTCAGAGAACACTCAAAAAATGACTTAGAAGTTACTTTTTGGCTGTGCTCTGTAAGCACCAAAGGCTGGAGGCCCTTTGGGGACCTGCCAGCCTTGGACAAAAGTCGAATTACTTGAGTTCGACTTTGGCGCCGGCTTCTTCCAGCTTTTTCTTAGCGGCTTCAGCGTCAGCTTTGGACACGCCTTCTTTGACGGCCTTAGGAGCGCCATCAACCACGTCTTTGGCTTCTTTCAAGCCCAAGCCAGTGATTTCACGCACGGCCTTGATGACGGACACTTTGTTAGCGCCGGCTTCGATCAACATCACGTTGAATTCTGTTTGCTCTTCAGCAGCGGCTGCACCACCACCGCCACCACCAGCACCCGCAGGTGCGGCCATGGCTGCAGCGCTTACGCCAAATTTCTCTTCGATGGCTTTCACCAATTCGTTGAGTTCCAAGACCGTCATGCTATCGAGAGCGGTCAAAAATGCGTCTTTATCAAATGACATTTTGTTTTCCTAACAATTATTTAAAAAAGGACTGCGCGCTTAAGCGGCAGCCGTTTCGCCTTTTTTGGCCGCCAACGCACCCAACACCACTGCGGTGCGAGACATGGGGGACATCAATAAGCCGCACAACTGAGCCAACAAAACTTCTTTCGAAGGGATGTTTGACAGTTGCTTAACGCCGTTGGCATCTAAAACTTTGCCTGAGATGGCACCACCGCGAATGACCAACTTGTCGTTGGTTTTCGCGAAGTCAGCGACTACTTTTGCAGCAGCCACAGCATCTACAGAGAAGCCATAGATCAGCGGTCCGGTCATCTGATCAGCGACAACTTCAAACGAGGTTCCGGCAACAGCACGGCGGGCCAAGGTGTTTTTCAACACACTCAAGCTCACACCTTTGCTACGTGCATCAGAACGCAGTCTGGTCATGTCAGTGACCGTGATGCCGCGGTATTCCGCAATCACCAGCGTTTGAGCTTTAGCGGCGAGGCTGGTCACTTCTGAAATGACCGCTTCTTTCTCACTGCGATTAAGACTCAAGGTCTACTCCTTTTGAATGAGCTTTTGAGCAATTGCGCTCTAGAGCTCGCCTAATTTCAGCGATCAACTGTTCAGGATTTTGTCCATCTGCAGCGGGATCGCCATCTGCGTTGGCTTTCACGATTAAGTGCATTGCTGCACGCCAACGGTCTTGGATGGCCTGAACTTGGTCCGAAGATTGGGGTTCAGCCCACCACACTGAGCGAAGTGCTAGGTTGCCCTGGCACTCCCCTCGGTTTTCTTAACGATCAAGCCGCGATGGTTTGCGTGTCGACGCGAACGCCCACACCCATGGTTGAAGACAAAGCCACTTTGCGCAGGTAAACACCTTTGCTGGTTTGGGGCTTGGCTTTGACCAAGGCATCTACCAATGCTGCCAAGTTGCCTTGCAACTTTTCAACATCAAATGAACGCAGGCCAATGGCACCGTGCACGATACCGGCTTTGTCAACGCGGAACTGAACTTGACCGGCTTTTGCGTTCTTCACAGCAGTGGCCACGTCAGCCGTCACAGTACCAACTTTAGGGTTAGGCATGAGGCCACGTGGGCCCAAGATTTGACCCAAAGTACCCACAACGCGCATGGCGTCTGGGGCAGCAATGACCACGTCGAAAGGCATGTCACCGGCTTTGACTTGTGCAGCCAAATCGTCCATGCCCACGACGTCTGCACCGGCAGCGCGGGCTTCGTCAGCCTTGGCACCTTGCGCAAACACAGCAACGCGTTTTGTTTTACCTGTGCCGTTAGGCAAGACCACGGCGCCACGCACCACTTGGTCAGATTTCTTGGCATCGATACCGAGTTGCACAGCCACTTCGATGGACTCATCGAACTTGGCCGTAGCGCACTCTTTGACCAAAGCCAATGCATCGGCTACAGCGTACAACTTGTTGGCATCCACTTTGCCAGCATGTGCTTTTTGTTTTTTAGTTAACTTGGACATTTACACGCCCTCCACAGTCACGCCCATTGAGCGAGCAGAACCCGCGATGATGCGGACAGCAGCGTCCAAATCGGCGGCGTTCAAATCTTTCATTTTTGCTTTTGCAATTTCTTCGAGCTGAGCGCGAGAAATTTTGCCAACCTTGTCGGCATGTGGACGGGCAGAACCCTTGTCCAATTTGATGGCCTTCTTGATCAAGGTGGTCGCTGGAGGCGTCTTGATGATGAAGGTGAAGCTCTTGTCGGCAAAAGCAGTAATGACCACAGGCAAAGGCAGACCTGGCTCAACACCTTGGGTCTGGGCGTTGAACGCCTTGCAGAATTCCATGATGTTCAAACCACGTTGACCCAATGCCGGGCCGATAGGGGGTGATGGGTTGGCCTTGCCAGCTGGTACTTGCAGCTTAACGAAGCCGACGATTTTTTTCGCCATGTTTAACTCCTAGTGGGTGCAAACGCTTGATGGTTTAGGTCAAGCTCCCCAAATTAACGACTCTTTCTTTTTGAAACTTCTCTTGCGGAGTCGGGTCGCAAGAAAAGAGGTTTACGTTTTCTCGACTTGACCAAACTCAAGCTCTACGGGTGTTGATCGACCAAAAATGGTAACCGCCACGCGCA
>CALAGS010000195.1 GCA_937891665.1 uncultured Burkholderiales bacterium
ACCGCTTCTCGTCTTTGACTCAAGAAGGTCACCACGCTGGTGGGACGCAACTCTTTGCCGGTGCGTTGCACTTTGAGTTTCATACCTGGCGTGTATTTACCCGATGCCATGCGCACAAAGGCAATACGGTCGCGGTGCGAAGGGTCCATGTTGGCTTGCACTTTGAAAACCACGCCTGCGAAGGCTGCGTCTTCGGGCTGTACTTCTTTGATGACGGGTTGTTTGTTGACGATGAGTGAGCTGGTGCGCGACTGTGGCGGGGGCGCTAAGTCAACCAGCGCATCAAGCACTTCCATGACACCGAAGTTGTTCACACCAGAGCCGAAGAACACAGGCGTTTGTTTGCCTGCCAAGAAAGCTTCTTTGTCGAAGCTAGGTGAGGCACCGGTAGCAAGTTCCATGCTTTCTAAAGCGGTGGCAAATTCTGCGCCAAAGCGGGCATGCAATGCAGCCGCTTCTGTCAGTGGCATGGCTTCGAAGTCTTGGGGCAAACGCTCGCTGCCAGATTCAAACACAGTCATGGTTTGTGTGCGCAAGTTGACAATACCGCCAAAGGATTTGCCTTGGCCCACAGGCCAAGTCATGGGCACGCAGGGCATGCCCAACTCGCGCTCTACTTCGTCCAAGATATCGAGAGGGTCGCGCACTTCGCGGTCCATCTTGTTCACGAAGGTGATGATGGGCGTATCGCGCTGGCGGCACACTTCAATCAGCCTTCTGGTTTGTGCTTCCACGCCGTTTGCGGCGTCAATCACCATGAGGGCAGAGTCCACGGCGGTCAGCACGCGGTAGGTGTCTTCGCTGAAGTCTTTGTGGCCGGGGGTGTCTAGCAAATTGATGACATGGTCGCGGTACAACATCTGCATCACGGACGAGGCCACCGAAATACCCCGTTGCTTTTCAATTTCCATCCAGTCCGAGGTGGCGTGGCGCGAGGCCTTGCGGGCCTTGACCGAGCCGGCAATTTGAATGGCGCCCGAGAACAGCAAGAGCTTCTCTGTGAGCGTGGTTTTACCCGCGTCAGGGTGAGAAATGATGGCAAACGTCCGGCGGCGCCGGGTTTCTTGGGCGTAAGTCAATGTGGCTCCAGGGGGAATTTGGATGTCTGGCTTTAAATCCAGAGAAGCCCCTAGTATAATTTGCCCCATTCCGAGGAGCGTTGCAGCGGCCCACACTTTAACAAGTGGCGAGGACGTGAGGCTCGGAACCCTACTTTGCAACCACGCTCATCCACTTTTCAGCGGGATGAGCTCTTTTTTAAATGAGATTCCCTCTGAGATGTGGTTTCAAACCTTAATTTGGAGCACACCATGAATGCACGTTTAAACACGCCCGTTAACACCGATTGCGTCATTGCCGACATCGGCTTGGCCGACTGGGGCCGCAAAGAAATCAAAATTGCCGAGACAGAAATGCCCGGTTTGATGGCCATTCGCAAAGAATTTGCAGCCGCTCAGCCTCTTAAAGGTGCCCGCGTGACAGGTTCATTGCACATGACCATTCAAACAGCCGTGCTGATTGAAACTCTGCAAGCTTTGGGCGCCAGTGTGCGCTGGGCTTCTTGCAACATTTACTCTACCCAAGACCACGCTGCTGCGGCCATTGCGGCTTCTGGCACGCCTGTGTTTGCGGTGAAGGGCGAGAACCTCACTGAGTACTGGGATTACACCCACCGCATTTTTGACTTCGGCGCCAAGGGCACTGAAGGCGAAGGCCCCAACATGATTTTGGACGATGGCGGCGACGCTACGCTCCTGATGCACTTGGGCAAGCGCGCAGAAAAAGACGCATCCTTGTTGAACAACCCAGGCTCTGAAGAAGAGACTTGCTTGTTTGCCGCCATCAAAGCCAAGTTGGCCGAAGACAGCACTTGGTACAGCCGCAAGTCTGCCCAAATCATTGGCGTGACAGAAGAAACAACCACAGGCGTGCACCGCCTGAACGAGATGAGCGCCAAGGGCGAACTGATGTTCCGCGCCATCAACGTGAACGACTCTGTGACCAAGTCCAAGTTTGACAACTTGTACGGTTGCCGCGAGTCTTTGGTAGACGGCATCAAGCGCGCTACCGATGTGATGATTGCCGGCAAAGTGGCTGTGGTGGCCGGTTACGGCGACGTGGGCAAGGGCAGTGCACAAGCATTGCGCGCTTTGAGCGCTCAAGTTTGGGTCACTGAAATTGACCCTATCAACGCTTTGCAAGCCGCCATGGAAGGTTACAAAATTGTGACGATGGATTACGCTGCAGACAAGGCCGACATCTTCGTGACCGCCACAGGCAACAAGCACGTGATCACACACGATCACATGGCCGCCATGAAAGACGAAGCCATCGTTTGTAACATTGGTCACTTCGACAACGAGATTGATATTTCTTCCGTTGAAAAATACACATGGGAAGAAATCAAGCCCCAGGTCGATCACATCGTGTTCCCTGACGGCAAGAAAATCATCATGTTGGCCAAAGGCCGCTTGGTGAACTTGGGTTGCGGTACAGGTCACCCCAGCTTTGTGATGAGCGCTTCTTTTGCCAATCAAACCATTGCGCAAATTGAAATGTTCACACACCCCGAAGCGTATGAAAACGGCAAGGTTTATGTGTTGCCTAAGCACTTGGACGAGAAAGTTGCGCGTTTGCACCTGATGAAAGTTGGCGCGATGTTGACTGAACTGTCTGACATGCAAGCAGCCTACATTGGCGTGCCAAAGAACGGTCCTTACAAGCTTGATACATACCGTTATTGATCGAACATTTTGCGCATAGACCAATTGTTAGTAGAGCGCGGTTTGGCCGCGTCTCGTTCACAGGCCCAACGGCTGATTGCGGCAGGTGTTCAGTGGCGTACGCCACCGGGCGCTTTGCCAACGGCTGTGTTGGAGGCTGTGAAGTCTTCAGTGGAATGGCGCACGATCAATAAAAACAAAGACGAAGTGCCCAGCGATGCAGAAATTGTGTTGCTGGACGACTCTGAGTCGAAGTATGTTTCGCGCGGTGGTTTGAAACTGGAAGGTGCTCTGCTGAGCAGTGGCCTTTCAGTTTCTGGCTTGCGCTGTATGGATGTAGGGCAAAGCACTGGCGGGTTTACCGAGTGTTTGCTGTTGAATGGTGCCGCCGAAGTGGTGGGCATTGATGTGGGGCATGGCCAAGTGCATCCGCGTGTGCGTGATGACGAGCGCGTGATTTGCATTGAAGGTGTGAACGCTCGCGAACTCATGCCCGATGACGAACGCATTCCCGATGCGGAAGCTGGCTTTGATGTGCTGGTGGGCGATGTGTCCTTTATCTCTCTCACCATGGTGCTGCCGGGTGTGGTGCCGTTTTTAAAGCCAGGTGGCAAGTTGCTGATGTTGGTGAAGCCGCAGTTTGAATTGCAGCCCGAGAACATTGGCAAAAATGGTTTGGTCAAAGACCCGGCCATGTACCCCGTGATTGAAAAACGCATACGCACATCCTTGAGCGAATTGGGTTTGAAAGTGACCGGTTGGTACGACAGCGCCATTGATGGCGGCGATGGCAATCGAGAGTTTTTTGTGCAGGCTGTGAAGCCTGCTGAGACAAAATAATTAAGCGCAAATTAGGCGCGAATAAAGTGATTGAGTTGGCTGAATAAGCGGGCTCATTGAGAGCGATGAAAAAATTACCCGTCAGTTTTGAATTTTTTCCACCTAAAACACCAGAAGGTGCAGAGAAGCTGCGCGTTGTGCGTCAACAGCTTTACACGCAAGCGCCTGAGTTTTGTTCGGTCACATACGGTGCAGGCGGTTCAACGCAAGAAGGCACCTTTGGCACGGTGAGCGAGATTTTGAAAGAAGGCGTGTCGG
>CALAGS010000196.1 GCA_937891665.1 uncultured Burkholderiales bacterium
CTTGCAAGTCAACGACGGCAAGCTTGACAGTGCTGTGGTTACCACAACGGTCACTGCATCTGCCGTGAATGTGGCACCGGTGGCCAACCCTGGTGCCATTCAAAGCGTGGTGCTGGGTCTTGTTACTTTAGACGGCAGCGGCAGTACAGATGCCAATGGCGACACCCTCACTTACAAGTGGGTTCTGCTGGCCAAGCCTATTGGCAGCGCAGCTGCGTTGAGTTCAACCACCACCGCCAAACCCACTTTCACAGCCGACTTGGTGGGTGTGTATGTGGCCAGCTTGGTGGTCAGTGACGGCAAACTCAGCAGCGAGATTTTGACCACTACCGTCACGGCAGCTGCAGCCAACGTGGCACCCGTGGCCAATGCCGGCCCTTATCAAAATATGGTTGTCAGAACCACTGCTACTTTGAACGGCACAGGCAGCACAGATGCCAACCCTGGCGACACGCTCACCTACAAGTGGATCATGGTTTCTAGACCGCTTGCCAGCAGCGCTACCTTGACATCTGACACAGCAACCAGACCTACCTTCTTTGCCGATGTGGTGGGCGACTATGTGTTTAGCTTGCAAGTGAACGACGGCAAACTGGCCAGCAACTTGAGCTATGTGACAGTGACTGCCGGTGCCGCCAACGTAGCCCCTGTGGCCAGTGCAGGCACAGCGCAAACTGTGGCTCGCGGTGCAACCGTGACATTGGATGGCTCAGGCAGTACCGATGCCAACAACGACATCTTGATTTACCGTTGGACACTGACCTTCCGCCCAACAGGCAGCAATGCAGTCTTGTCACTCAGCAGCTTACAAAAGCCCACCTTCGTGGCCGATGTAGCTGGTGTGTACGTGGCCACCTTGGTGGTTAACGATGGCAGCTTGGATAGCAATGTGACTACCGTGGCGGTAACAGCAACGCCTTAACTGTCCGCCAACTCAGCTTGTTCTAATCCTTTTGGTATCTGTCAGGCTGAGTGTTTGAGTTGGTTGAAATTGGGTCAAGCTTCTTTCTCTTGGCCCAATTTCTATGAGTGGCACCACTTCTACGGCAGCGATTAAACGCTCGCGGCTAAGGTGTGCATAGCGGCTGGTGGTTTTAATGTCGGCATGGCCCAACAGTTCTTGCACCTCGTACAAGCTGCGCCCAGCGTTGACCAAATACGAAGCAAAGCTGTGCCTCAAATCGTGAATGCGAAACTCTGGCAAGCCAGCCCGAATGCGCGCATTGTTCCAACTGTAAAAGAAAGACACAAACGGCTCGCCTGTTTTGGGGTTGGCAAAAATAGCTTGCTCATCCAATAAGCCATGGCGAATTTTGAGGCGCACATGCTCCAGCACATTCATAGCGCCCGTGCTAAGGGGTATGTGCCGAATCTTGCCCGATTTGGTTTTGGGAATTCGCCAAGAGCGCTGCGCCCAATCGATGTCGCGCCATCGCGCATCTAGCACTTCGCGCTTTCTGGCACCTGTGTAAATTAAGAACAGCACAATGTACTGCAACATTTCACTTTCGCTTTGACGCACGGCCTCTAGCAGCTTGATGGTTTGCTGCTCGGTTAAGTACCGCTCAATTTTGTTATCGTCTTTGATGTTCTTAATTTCTTGAACAGGGTTGCTTACTATTCCGTGCACTTTCCAACGCAGTGCCAACGTAAAACCAAAGCGCAGCAACACCAAAGCTCTATTGCAAGTGCCACTTGCATATTCTTCAGATTTCATGCGCTGCAAAAACACTGCAATGTCTGGCGGTGTCATGCGGCCCATGTGCAAGCTGCCTATTTTGGGAACCAAGTGGTTACGAATCATTGATTCATC
>CALAGS010000197.1 GCA_937891665.1 uncultured Burkholderiales bacterium
GATCTGACCCCAATTATTCATCTATTTGTCACATTCGCATGGACCATTGAATGAACTACAGAATTTAGACAATGTTCATGATTTCCAATCAGCTTGCCATTTCACGTTCGTTGATTGCACTGGCGACAGCCGCATTGCTGAGTGCTTGCGGAGGCTCTGGGCCCGGTACAGGTTCTGTTGCCGAATCTAATGTTCAACCGCCAACCACTGTTCCAGGCAAGATCACACTCCCTGCCCCTGTTTTATCGTTTAACGATACAGGCCTGAGTGTGACCGACGGCATCACGCGCACGGGTTTGTGGCGGGTAGACGCACCCAGTTTGGACTGGGAATTTTCTTTGGACCAAGGTGTAACTTGGACGCGAGGCAACGGCTCTAATTTTGAAGTCACAGGCGATGGCGCCAAGATCATATGGGTGCGTACTCGCGATAACGACGGCAATACTTCGGAGATTGTCAGGGTCAATTGTGTTTTGGACACCATGGCGCCGTCAGCCGTCATGGTCACATCTCAACTTGAAGGTGTGACCAACACTTTGAAGCTTTCGGGCATCGAGCCAGGAGCGCGTTGGGAGTATGCCCTTGACCAGAAAGGTCCTTGGTCCCCTGGCACAGGCGCTGGCTTGGGTACTTTGGGCAATGGCCTGGCAACGGTTTGGTTGCGACAGGTCGATGTGGCTGGCAATGCCTCTGATGCTCAAGCCTTTGATTTAAAAAACCAAGCCATGTTTGCCCACGAGGCTTCCGGCAATCCGTTGCAGCCAAGCGTGTTAGCGCAAGGCATGCAAACTTATTTGATCCATGGGGTGGTGCTAAGGGGCGATGCAGATTATGTGAGGTGGGACATCCCAAAGGGTCAGCGGCTGGTATCGGTCAAGCTGGTGCAGTACATCTCTGAAGATGCCATTGCCTTTTATGCATTGCAGGCCAGCAAGGTGTTCGATGCGGGGGTAGATACCGCACGGATGCTGGTTTATGGCCACATGGGCCCAGCCGATTTGTCTCGCAATGTG
>CALAGS010000198.1 GCA_937891665.1 uncultured Burkholderiales bacterium
TCTAACACCATCAAAGTGGGCATCTTGCACAGCTTGTCTGGCACCATGGCTATTTCTGAAACCGTGTTGAAAGACACCGTGTTGATGGCCATCGATGAAATCAACGCCAAAGGCGGTGTGTTGGGCAAGAAACTCGAACCTGTGGTGGTTGACCCTGCTTCCAACTGGCCTTTGTTTGCTGAAAAAACCAAGCAACTCTTGGGTCAAGACAAAGTGTCTGTGATTTTCGGTTGCTGGACTTCTGTGTCACGTAAATCTGTGTTGCCTGTGGTTGAAGAAATGAACGGTTTGCTGTTCTACCCCGTGCAATACGAAGGTGAAGAACTTTCTAAGAACGTGTTCTACACAGGCGCAGCCCCTAACCAACAAGCCATTCCTGCGGTTGACTATTTGATGAGCAAAGACGGTGGCTCTGCCAAGCGTTGGGTTCTGTTGGGCACTGACTATGTATACCCGCGCACGACCAACAAAATTTTGCGCGCTTACTTGAAGAGCAAAGGCGTGAAAGATTCTGACATCGACGAAAAGTACACACCCTTTGGCCATTCAGACTATCAAACAATTGTGGCGGATGTGAAGAAATTTTCAGCTGGCGGTAAAACAGCTGTGGTCTCCACCATCAACGGTGACTCCAATGTGCCTTTCTACAAAGAGTTGGGCAATGCGGGCTTGAAGGCCAAAGATGTGCCAGTGGTTGCCTTCTCTGTGGGTGAAGAAGAACTCCGCGGTGTGGACACCAAGCCTTTGGTCGGGCATTTGGCAGCTTGGAACTATTTCATGAGCATCAAGAACCCCGCCAATGACGAGTTCACGAAAAAGTGGGGCGCCTACGCCAAGGCCAAAAACATTGCAGGTCACAAAGACAAGCCTTTGACCAATGACCCGATGGAAGCCACTTACATTGGTATCAACATGTGGAAGCAGGCTGTTGAAAAGGCCAAGTCTACGGATACAGACAAAGTGATTGCTGCCATGGCTGGTCAGACCTTCAAGGCACCTAGCGGCATCACATCCAAAATGGATGAGAAAAACCACCATTTGCACAAGTCTGTGTTCATTGGCGAAATCAAAGCTGACGGCCAGTTCAATGTGGTTTGGAAAACACCAGGTCCTGTGAAAGCCAAACCATGGAGCCCCTACATTCCTGGCAATGACAAGAAGCCCGACGAACCCGCTAAAAAGTAATTTTTGAAGCTCGTCCCAGAGGAAGGACGGCTTCGTCCTTCCTCTTTTTTTGTAATCCGCAAAGACGAAACATGATCCGTTTAAGAACTTGGCCAGTGATTTTTTTACTGGTTTCATGCTTGGCCATGGCTTTCTTGGCCAGCCCTGCAAAGGCAATGAGTCTTGCCGACATGAAGGGATTGGTTGAAGGCGACACCGATCAAAGAATTGAAACCCTGAACAAAGTTGTTGCGCAGGGCGATGAGAAGACATTGGTATTTTTGCAAGCTTTGGCTGACGATGCTGTCAAAGTTGCAGGCGACAAAATTTGGATTGTGCGCGACAGCTTCGGGGCTGGCAAAGCGATTGATCCGCTGACGGGTCAAAAACAAGATTTACCCGCAGATGCTCAAGATGTGGTGAGCAATAACCGCTTTCGCAGTGAAATCGAAACCGCTTTGGCGGCCTTGGAATTATTCAGCAGCGAAGTGAAGATGCGTCAGCAAGCTGCCAAAGCATTGCTCAAAGAACCTGACGCGAGCAAGTTGCCTATTCTGAACAAGGCGTTGGCGCAAGAGAAAGACGCCACGGTTCTAAATTTACTCCAATTGGCCAAAGCCGCGGCTCAACTGGGCGATGCCGATGTGGCTGTGCGCTTAGAAACTGCACAGCGCTTGGCTGAAAGCCAAACACCTGAAACACAACTGTTGCTGAATGAGCGTCTGGCGCAAGAAACAGACGCGCAAGTGAAAGCTCAACTTCGAAAATCACTTACTGCCATCGAGGGTGCTTTGAAAACGGGTGAGCGATTAGGAGCCTTGTTCACTGGTGTGAGCTTAGGTTCTATTTTGTTGTTGGTTGCTCTCGGTTTGGCCATCACCTATGGCCTCATGGGTGTGATCAACATGGCCCACGGCGAACTCATGATGATTGGCGCCTATGCCACGTATGTGGTTCAGGTGTTGTTCCGTCAGTATTTACCTTCTTATTTCGACGCCTATTTGTTAGTGGCTGTGCCTATTTCATTCTTGACATCTGCCTTGGTGGGTGCATTTTTAGAGCGCACTGTATTGCGTTTTTTATATGGCCGACCCCTGGAGTCCTTGTTGGCCACATGGGGAATTAGCTTGATTTTGATGCAAGCGGTTCGCTCCTTGTTTGGCGCGCAAAACGTCGGTGTAGAAAACCCAGCTTGGATGAGCGGTGGTGTTCAGGTGCTCTCCAATTTAAGCTTGCCCTACAACCGCTTGGTCATCATTGGATTTGCGGTGGCTGTGCTGCTGGCCATGACCTTGGTCATTGGCAAAACGCGCTTGGGTTTGTTTGTTCGAGGTGTGACGCAAAACAGGCCCATGGCTTCGTGCATGGGTGTGAATACCGCACGCATTGATACCTACGCATTTGCATTGGGTTCTGGCATCGCTGGGCTTGCAGGCTGTGCCCTTAGTCAAGTTGGCAATGTGGGCCCCGATTTAGGCCAGAGCTACATTGTCGACGCGTTCATGGTGGTTGTGTTGGGCGGTGTGGGTCAGTTGGCCGGTACTGTTTATGCAGCTTTAGGTCTTGGTTTGGTGAACAAGTTGCTTGAGGGCGTGACGGGTGCTGTGCTTGCCAAAATTTGTGTGTTGGTGTTCATCATCATCTTCATTCAAAAACGCCCACAAGGTATTTTTGCCATGAAGGGTCGGAGCGCGGAGGCTTGAGATGAATCCTATGAATCATTCCAAACTTGAATTGCCTGGACGTGAGCCATTGTTCACACGCAAGGGATGGACCGCATTTCTGGTAGCGCTCTTGTTTGTGTGCCTTTGTGTGCCACTCATGAATTTGATGGTACCTGAAGGTCATTGGTTGCACTTTAGCGACTACGCCGTCAGTTTGGTTGGCAAAATCATGTGCTACGCTATTTGCGCGTTGGCCATGGATTTGATCTGGGGCTACACCGGTATTTTGTCTTTGGGGCATGGTTTGTTCTTTGCCATTGGGGGCTATGCCATGGGCATGTACCTGATGCGGCAAATTGGCACCGACGGTAATTACAAAAGCAACTTGCCAGACTTCATGGTGTTTCTTGATTGGAAAGAGTTGCCTTGGCATTGGGCCTTGTCAGATAGCTTTGTAGCCACTCTGTTGCTCATTGTGCTGGTGCCCGCTGTTGTGTCAGGTGTGTTTGGCTACTTTGCATTCAGATCGCGAATCAAGGGTGTTTATTTCTCAATCATCACGCAAGCCATGACCTTTGCAGCGATGTTGTTGTTCTTTAGAAATGAAACTGGCTTTGGCGGTAACAATGGTTTTACAGACTTCAAGCGAATTTTGGATTTGCCATTGGCTACACCCAACATGCGCATGATTTTGTTTGTCTTAACCGGTCTGACATTGCTCGGATTTTTCATCATGGCCCGTTGGCTCATTCGCAGCAAATTTGGCCGCGTATTACAAGCCATCCGAGATGCTGAAACCCGCGTCATGTTTTCAGGCTATTCGCCTTTGCCCTACAAGCTCAGCATTTGGGTCATCTCTGCCGTCATGTGTGGTGTGGCCGGTGCTTTGTATGTGCCGCAAGTGGGCATCATTAATCCGGGTGAAATGAGCCCTGCCAACTCCATTGAAATTGCGGTTTGGGCGGCTGTGGGTGGCCGCGGTAGTCTGATTGGGCCCGTGGTGGGTGCGTTTTTGGTGAACGGCGCCAAGAGTTGGTTGACTGTCACAGCGCCAGAATTCTGGTTGTATTTCTTAGGCGCGCTGTTCATTGCTGTGACGCTGTTTTTGCCCAAAGGTGTGGTTGGCTTGGTGCAGCGATTGAAGGGAGGTCGTACGTGACACCCGATTTATTGAAACAAGGCGCACAGCGTGTGGCTCAGCGCATTGAAAAAGTCAGCACCCAAACGGAGTCAGGTGGGCGTGATGCCAGTTACGGGCGGATTTACACGCCCGGCGAAGTGGACGTATCGCATGGCCGTATTTTGTATTTGGAAGATGTGAGCGTGAGCTTTGACGGTTTCAAAGCCATCAACAAACTCTCACTTGACATTGCACCTGGCGAGTTGCGCTGCATCATTGGACCTAATGGTGCAGGGAAGACAACCATGATGGACATCATCACGGGTAAAACTCGTCCCGATGAAGGCCAAGTGTTCTTTGGTAGCACCATAGATTTACTGCGTCACAACGAGCCTGAAATTGCGCAATTGGGCATTGGTCGTAAGTTTCAAAAGCCCACTGTGTTTGAGCAACTCACGGTGTTTGAAAATTTAGAACTTGCTTTGAAGACGCCGAAGGGTGTCAAGGCTTCTATGTTTTTCAAACTCGATTCAGCGCAATCAGATCGTTTGGCGGAAGTGCTTCACACCATTCACCTGGCCGACAGTGTGCTCACGCAAGCGGGTAATTTGAGCCATGGTCAGAAGCAATGGCTGGAAATTGGCATGTTACTGATGCAAGACCCCAAACTCTTGTTGTTAGACGAACCCGTGGCTGGCATGACAGACCATGAAACAGAGCGCACCGCGGAGTTGTTTTTAAGCCTCAAGGGCAAGCACTCCTTGATGGTGGTCGAGCACGACATGGGTTTTATCAAAACCATCTCTGACATCGTGACAGTGCTGTGTGATGGCTCGGTGTTGGCGCAAGGCACGCTGGACCAAGTTCAAGCCAATGAACGTGTGATTGAAGTTTATTTAGGCCGTTAAGAAAAGGCATTGAGATGAATTTAACGGTACAAAATATTCAACAGTATTACGGGGGGTCTCACATCTTGCGCGATGTGAGTTTGGAAGCCAAGCTGGGTGAAGTGACCGTTTTATTAGGCCGCAATGGCGTGGGTAAAACGACCTTGTTGAAATCCTTGATGGGCGTAGTGCCTATTAAGAGCGGGTCGGTGGTTTTGGGTGGCCAAGACTTGACTCGAGCAACACCTTATGAGCGCGCCCGCGCCGGTGTGGGGTATGTGCCTCAAGGCCGTGAAATCTTTGCTCGCTTAACTGTAGAAGAAAACTTGCAAATGGGTTTGGCCACGCAACCAGGCAGCACCCCTATTCCATTAGAACTGTTTGAATTGTTTCCTGTTCTCAAGCAAATGCTCCATAGACGTGGCGGCGATTTGTCTGGAGGTCAGCAACAACAACTCGCCATTGCTCGGGCATTAGCGGCCAAGCCCAAACTGCTTATTTTGGACGAGCCCACTGAGGGCATTCAGCCGAGCATCATCAAAGACATCGGCCGAGTGATTCGCAAATTGGCGGATGTTGGCTTGCAAGGGCAACGCATGGCTGTGTTGTTGTGCGAGCAGTACTACGACTTTGCAGAAGAGTTGGCCGACGCTTACATGGTGATGGAACGCGGCGAGGTGATTGCCAAGGGCCCCGGCCATGAGATGCAAGCCAAAGGCATTCGCCAGTTGGTGGCGATTTAAACGCTCCAGATTCTGGGCGGCGTGCTGGGCAAACCCCACAGCGTGTGACGCCAAGTGGCCCATACTTGCTTGAGCAAATCCATGGTGGGCTCAACCAAGGGCGACATGACGCGCAGCACAATCACTTGTGGATGAGCACAGGTGATGCCAGCTTGATCTTTGAGAGGGTGTGCTTCTAACACTGCGCGTGCAACCTCAAGTGCTTTTTCTGCCCGCTTGGTTTCAATGGCAGTGCCTGCGGCAAACACCAAACTGGCCAAACACTTTTGCCCTGCCAAGCCCAGGGGGCTATTTAGCCAACGCGCATCATTGCCGCGAATAATGCCTTTTTCCAACCACACACCTGAAATCTCCATGTGTTGTTGAAAGTGGCCTTGCTCAAAGGTCAGGTTGGAAGTGGGAAGCCCTAAGGCTGTCACATCCCATGTGATTAACTCTGCACCTGGCTCCAAATTGAAGATGGCGCGATTGGTGGCTTCGCAGTCGTTGTAGGCAATGGCTTCCAGCGGCAGCCACTCTAGCCGAGCGCCATCAGAGACGTGTGCTACAACTTGCTGAAGGGCAGGGTAGCCCCCCGACTTGTAAAACCGCGTTGCACCAGGCGTGCTGACCAAGCCATGTGCACCCTTGGCCACACTCACCTGGATGTCTAAAGTGTCGCCCCCCACCAAACCGCCTGGGGGATGCACCAGCACGTTGTGACAAATTTGATCGCCTTCTGGGTAAAGGCTTTGCAGAATTCGCAGCGGGCCTTGGTGTAAATACCGGGCCACGCTGCGTTGAGACTCGCGGGTGTAATCAAGTTTGAGTTCAGCGCGCCATGCCATAGGGAAGAATGTTATTTAGAAGATGATTGCTGAAGGCCAATCAAGGCCCAAAGTTTCTTGTCTGTTTCCGTCAACCTTTCAGAATTGTCGATGGCAGCCTGAAACTTTTGCTGATCCGTCAGCAAGCTAAGTTGTCTGACTTGGCCCAACAAGTACTTGAAGTGTTCGATGGTGTGGTCTGTATTGGCTGCAATTTTATGCAGTGGCAATACAGAAACATCCTCCATCAAATCACGCTCTCTGTTGGCTTTGTCGATGAGTAATCTAATTTCTACATCCGATAAATGCAGGCGTTTAGATTCAGTTCGGATGTATTCAATTTCCTTTTCGTCTAAGTGGCCGTCTGCGAGCATTTCATAAATGGTATTGACCAAGGCCTCCCGATCTCTTTTCAGTTGATCGGTAAAGGCGGAAGACAAAATGGCAGCAGGAATCGCAAAAATACCAATGCCAATCAGCGACAAGACAATGGTCATGGCCCTGCCTGCAGGCGTGATAGGGGATATATCGCCATAGCCGACGGATGCCAGCGTAATAACCGCCCAATAAATGGCTTGTGGGATATTTTCAAATTTATCGGGCTGAGCTTCGTGCTCAAACAAAAAGCCCAAGCTGGCGGTCATGACGACCAGCAAGAGCATGATAAAGGTAGATGCCGCCATGACCGGCCATTCGCGCGCAATCACTTTGGACAGCGATTGCGTCGCACCTGTATAACGACTCAATTTGAGAAGCCGCAAAAGCCTGAAGACTCGCATGAAACGAAGATCAACCAGGTGGTGCAGGAAGACTTCCAAGAAAAATGGTGCAATGGCCAAAAGATCAATGATGGACGAAGTTGACTTGGCCATTTTCAAGCGCCCACTGACTGCGCGTTGATAGCCAGGCTCCTCCACACAGCAATACATCCTTAGGCAATATTCAAGCGTGAAAATACTGACAGCGATGGCATCCAGAATGATGAATTCTAGATTCAACAAGTATTCGATGCCATGTACCGACTCTAAGATCACGGCCAGCACCGACACAACCACCCAAATCACAATGAAGGTGTCGAAGATGGTGTGCAAGCTGCCACCGTAGGCACTTGGGAACATCACTGCGTGAACTTTTTGCCTGAAGGTTCTGCCTTGGTTGGCAACCACAAACTCTTTGTATGCGGGTATCAATATCCTGAAAAGTTTCAGAATACGCAGCAGCCTAAGCGAACGAAGGTATCGCAAATCTACTGAAATAAAGGCTTGCAAGAAGAAAGGCAGAATAGCGATCAGATCGATCAAGGCAAATGGACTGACGACATAACTGCCGCGCGCATACTTGCGTTTCTTGAACTCTTCATCGTCAGGGGCCAAGTAAAAACGCAGAAGGTATTCAATCGTGAACACTACCACTGAAAAAATTTCAAAGAAATGAAACCATTTTTCGTATGCGTTAAAAATGGCTGGAATTTGTTCAAACACCAGCGCAAACAAATTGCCAACAATCAAAATGACAATCCACTTGTCAATGGACTTTTGATAATTGCCTTCGATGTGAGGGTCTAGAAGCCAAGAGTAAAGCCACTTTCTAAATGGCAAGTCACTCGAAATATTGACTTGTTCATGGTGAAGTAGCTGGTCTTCTAAGGTGTGATCGGACATGGCGGTCTCTTTTTAGAATTCAAGTTCGTCGACTTTGATGGGGTATCCACCTTTGTCACACACCGTTAATTTCAGCAGTATTTTGGTGTCAATGGCGTCCATGCTGACCAGCTGCGATGTGATGGAAGAAATGGCTGACCCAGGAGCCGTGGCCACGATTTTTTCTAAAACGATTGAGCCTACAGTCGATCTGTCTCTGGGGTCGCATTTGGCGATAAATTCAAGGGGCCGACCTGTGAAAGCGTTTGACTGGTTTTGCAGTTCTTTCACGTTTTGCAAAATAGACTCAAAGCAATCACCCCAACGCCGTCGTTCATCGGCACTGGCAGAGCAACTTTCAATAGGGAAGTTCTCTTGCATTCTGGGTTCACTGTTTTCTTTCAGCCACTTCACCCAGGCTTCGCCATTGTGTTTAGTGACCTCAATTTTCATGCCATCTGCATAGGCCAGCATGCCCACCCAAGCAACAAGCACGAGGACACAGGCCAGAAAAATGAGAAAAATGGTGTCCCCAAAATTAGGTTTTCCTGAATTCACTTTTGTGGGAGGTGTGCCTGAACTCTTAATAGACGCTTCGCCTACTGAGTGGTGGACCTGGTCTGTCATGGATAAAACTCCCCATATGACTGCACACATGGATTGACGAGTATCAATCCATACGAGGGTGCATGGTATGGAATCGGCTCGAAAGGTCAAGCCTTTAGAATACTTATCAGAGAAATCAGCAAATTTGTGTCATTTGCCAACAGCAAATGACACAAACCGGGTGTTTACTCGTTGTTGGTGCTGCGGTGCGCCCAAGCTGTGGTGTGCTTCTCGATGTAGCTAAATAGCTCGTACATCACCATGGCCATGGCGCCCACTACCACCAAGCCAGAGAAAGCCAAGCCCATTTGCATGGCAGAGCCCGCAGAGATGAGCAGATAGCCAATGCCTTCATTGGCCGCCGTCATTTCGGACACGGTGGTACCTACAAATGCCAATGTGATGGCCACTTTGAGAGAGCCGAAGAAATAGGGCATGGAGCGGGGCAAGCCCACCTTGACCAACACATCCCAACGCTTTGCACCCAGAACGCGCAATACATCTTCAAGCTCGGGTTCAAGCGTGGCCAAGCCTGTGGCAATGTTGACCATGATAGGAAAGAAGCTGATCAGGAAGGCCGTGAGAATGGCGGGGCCAATGCCAATGCCAAACCAAACCACCAAGATGGGCACAAAGGCGGCCTTTGGCAGCGCATTGAAAGCGGTCATGAGGGGGTAGACCGCGGCATAAGCCAAGCGGGAACTGCCAATGACGAAACCTAACAAGACACCCACCACAATGGCAATGCCAAACCCGGCCATGGTGACCCAGTAAGTGCGCCATGCATGGGCCGCAATGACACCGCTGAATTCAACGGTTTGTTGTGCAATGCGGTAGGGGCTTGGAAAAATGAATTCTGAAACTTTGAAAAAGGTGCAGATGGCTTGCCAAATGACAAGCGTGAGCACCAACAAAATCCAGGGTGCGCTTGCTTCTATCGTTTTTTTATTCACAAAAACACCTGCTTATTGGTTAATCACAGCGCCAGTTTTGCGGATGGCACCAATGTGGCCACGCAATTCGTGCACGATGTGGGTGAACTCGGGCGTGTAGGTCACTTCCAAATCGCGGGGACGTGGCAAATCAATTTCTTTTTTGACCACAAACCTGCCCGGGCTTTTGCTCATGACATACACCGTGTCGGCCAAGAAAACAGACTCACGCAAATCGTGCGTGACCAAAATGACATTGAACTTTTGCTCGGTCCAGAGGTCGCGCAAAATGCACCACAACTCTTCTCGAGTGAAGGCATCGAGTGCGCCAAAGGGCTCGTCAAGCAAGAGCATTTTGGGTTCGTGAATGAGTGCGCGACAAATGCTGGCGCGCTGTTGCATGCCGCCTGAAAGTTGCCACGGAAATTTGTCTTCGTAGCCACCCAAGCCCACTGTATTTAAAAGCTTGCGGGCGCGCTCTGCAAACTCAGCTTTGCGCTGTTTGAATTGGGAGCGAAAGGGTTCCACAATTTCAAGCGGCAGCAAAACGTTGTCTAGTGTGGTGCGCCATGGCAACAACGAGGGCGCTTGAAACGCCATGCCACTGATTTTCAAGGGACCTGTAACGGGCTGACCATCGACAAAAATCTGACCTTTGCTAGGGCGCTTAAGCCCCGTGGTCAGCTTCATGAAGGTGGACTTGCCGCAGCCCGAAGGGCCCACAATGGCAATGAACTCGCCCTGCTTGACTTGCAAGTTGATGTCTTCAACTGCATAGTGGTTTTGCGCTAACAACTCGTCGTTGTAAGCCAACCAAACATTTTGAAAATCAACGAAATTTGCAGTGGTCAAAACAGGTCGCCTTGTTCAATCAATTACTTTTTAGGGTTAGGAAGAATGTCGAGTTCTTTGGCGCTTGGCAAGAAAGAGCCATTCCAAACGTCTTCGGCCTTCACACGTGTTTTGGTGTTGAAGGCGTCAGACACTTGAGAAGCCATGAGAGACAAACGAGGGCCTTTGACTTGACCAAAACCTTCTTCACGCGCTGAAGCGCTGTTGATGACGGTGTCGATGGCCAATTGCAAGCGGCGTGTTTCGAGCTCGACGTTGATGATGCCGTCGCGTGCTTTCACATCAGCAATGACAGCCGCAGGGTTGTTGATGACATCCTTGGCACCTTTGGTGAAAGCGCTCAAGAAGGCTTTGAGGGCAGCTGGGTTTTCTTTGATGATTTTGGGTGATGCAATGATGGCGTTGCCATACAACTTCACACCAAAGTCGGGGTACTGCATCACAACCACATCATCGGCTTTAACACCGCGAGCTTCAATGTTGAGCAAAGAGGTGAATGTAAAGCCGGTGATGGCGTCCACGTCGCCGCGAACCAGCATGGTTTCACGCAGTGGTGGGTCCATGGCTGTCCATGTCACATTGCCAATGCTGTTGACTTTTTGGAAGATGGGGAAAGCGCGGCGGCCAGCGTCAAACACGGGAGCGCCCATCTTTTTGCCTGCCAAGTCGGCTGGGGTTTTGATGCCAGATTTTTTGAGCGCCATGACCGAAGCAGGCGTGTTGTTGTAGACCATCATGATGGCCACTGGTTTGTTGGGAACGTCGGGGTTGTTGGCGTGGAATTCCATCAGAGCAGCCAAGTCGGCGAAACCAATGTCGTAGCTGCCAGAAGCAACCCGGGTGACTGCGCCGCCAGAACCATTGCCTGCGTCAACGGTGACATCGAGCTTGGCTTCTTTGAAATAGCCTTTGGCAACTGGCGTGAGGAACAAGGCTGAAGGGCCTTCAAATCGCCAGTCGAGTTGAAATTTGATGGGCGTGTTTTGAGCTTGTGCCAAGCCAAAAGCGCATGTTGCCAGCAAGGCGGCGGTGGTTTTGAGAAGGAAACGTTTTTTCATAGGGGCTCCGATTAAAAAAATGAGATTTATTGTGTCAGTGAACTAAGCAATATCGGTGCCATTATGAAGCGCATGAAAAGGCACTTTGTTTTTTAAAGTGTATACAATTTTAGCCTCTTTCGGCTTCGGTAAAACCCTTGCACGCCCCAAAATGGCTCGGAATCAATTCAGAAGATCCAAAAGAGTGCGTGAAATAACTTGGGTCGCTTTTCGCAAATCTTCTAAATTCAGCCGTTCATCGGCGCGTTTGGCATGAGATTCCAAAACAGTGCGTGGGCCCGCACCGTAAATGACGCCAGGAATGCCTTTTTCAACATACAAGCGAACGTCTGTGTACAAGGGTGTGCCCATGGCGGGAATGGGTTCTCCAAAAATTTCGCCGCCGTGTTTCTGAATGGCGTTCACCAGAGGCGCGTTGCCTGCCAAGGGCTTCATGGCATGGGCCATGAGAATGCGTTTGATATCAACGCTGACCAAGGCATCAGACGACCGGCCTTGGTTAAAGGCGTTGACCGCATCTGCAATGACCTGGCGAATGTTGGCTTCTACTTGCTCTGGAATTTCTTCTGGAATCATGCGGCGGTCTAGTTTGAAGCTAACAGTGCCGGGCACCACATTGGTATTGGTGCCGCCTTCAATGCGTCCCACATTCAAATAGGGATGATTGATGCCTTCAACTTGCGAGCTGATTTGTTTGTAGAGTTTGTTTTGCGCATACAAACTGTTCAAAATGTGAACCGCTGCTTGAAGCGCATCAACCCCCGTATCTGGAATGGCCGCGTGGGCCATCTTGCCGTGAACCGTCACTTCCATTTGCAGGCAACCATTGTGGGCCGTGACCACTTGGTAGCTAAAGCCTGCAGCAATCATGAGGTCGGGCCGCGTGTAGCCTTTTTCGAGTAGCCAGCCAGGGCCTTTTTCACCGCCAAATTCTTCGTCATAGGTGAAATGCAATTCAACATTGCCTTTGAGGGGCAAATTGTTTTTGGCTTGCAAAGCTTCGACGGCACGCAGTGCAAATGTGAAGGTGGAAAAATCACATTTACTGACTGCTGTCGCTCGGCCAAACATTTGGCCATTTTGAATTTCAGCGCCGTAGGGCGGATGCGTCCAACCTTCTCCAGGTGGCACCACATCGCCATGCGCATTCAAGGCAATGGTTTTGCCGCCTGCTCCAAAAGGTCTGCGCACAATGAGGTTGGTGAGTGAGGTCAGCCCATATGCTTTGACTTCTGCTTCAGGCACAGGAAATTGTTCGGCCTCATACCCTAATTTTTTTAGAAGCTCAGTGGTTTTTTCTGCGTGAGGTGCGTTGTTGCCCGGGGGTGTGTCGGTGGGCACTTGCACCAAGGCTTGCAGAAACTGCACTTGCTCATCGAAGTGAGCATCGATCCATTGATCAAGTTCTTGGTATGTTGATTGTTGGGTGGTCATTGGTTTGTAAATTCAAGCGAGTTGGTGCAAGACATGTTCAAACGCATCAATGCAAAGTTGCATGTCGTCTGTGGTTGAAGATTCCAAGGGGTTGTGGCTGATGCCACTGTTTTCACCGCGCACAAAGAGCATGGCCTGGGGCATGACTTCATGCAGCTTCATGGCGTCGTGGCCAGCGCCACTGGGCATCACAAAGCGGGGCACGCCCATGTCTTTTAAGGCCTTCTCCCAGCGCGCTTGCCACTCAGGGGCGCTAGGTGCTGCGGGTGCTCTAAGCGTTGCTTCACGGTGGCAAACAAGGCCGCGTCGGTTGCATATTTCATCCAGTGCATTCAGCACGTCTTTTTCTAAAGCGTCGCGCTGAGGGTCGAGGGGGGCGCGCATGTCCATCGAGAACGTGCATTTGCCAGGCACCACATTGATCGAGCCATTGGGCACTTGCAGTTGGCCCATGGTGGCCACGGAATCGCCGTCTGCAGCGGCGCGTTTTTCCATGTACAGGGCCAGTTCGGCCACAGCGCAAGCGGCATCCCGCCTGCGGTCCATGGGTGTGGTGCCTGCGTGGCTGGCCATGCCCACCATTTCGCACACATAACGCACGCTGCCATTGATGGAGCTCACAATGCCCAAGGGCAAATTCATTTCATTGAGCACAGGGCCTTGCTCAATGTGGACTTCAACGAAGCCCACGTAGCCCTCAGGTTTGCGTTGAATATTGGGAATCTCGTTTTCATTCAAGCCCGCGTTTTTCATGGCTTCGCGCATGGAAATGCCATTGGCGTCAGTCTGCGATAACCAATTTGGATTGAACTGACCCACCAAAGCGCCAGAGCCCAAGAAGGTGGCTTTGTAGCGCTGGCCTTCTTCTTCTGCAAATGCCACAACTTCAAGGCCAATGGGCAAGCGTTGCTTTGCTTGTGCCAATTTTTGAACGCAGGCAATAGGCACATAAATACCCAAGCGCCCATCGTGCTTACCGCCATTGCGAACGGTGTCGAAATGGCTGCCAGTCATGAGGTATTTGGCGCCCGTCACGCTGGGATGATAACGACCCACGACATTGCCCACAGCATCGACATAGACTTCGTCAAAGCCTGCCAATTTCATGGTGTTTTGGATGCTTTTTGAGCAAGCCATGTGGGCGTCTGTGAGGTAGGTCACTGTGAGTTGACCCGCTTCTTTGAAACCAGGGTCGCTGTATTGCGACAAGTCTTCTTGCCAATCCCAAACTTGCTGACCTTGAAGTGGATGGCAATTGGTTTTGTCATTCAAACGAATTTCAACAATTCGATGAATGTTGCGCAGGCATTCTTGCAGTTCAAAATCTGGGTGACCGTTCAAGCGTCTTTCAAATGTGGCGATGATTTGGTGTTTGTTGAGGCCCAGCCCGCGCGGTCCTCTGACAGCCAAAATAAAAGGCCATCCAAATTTTTGATTGTAGGCAGCATTGAGGCTTTGAATTTTTTCAAATTCAGTTGGGCTGCATTCAGTGAGGCCCGCTTTGCTTTGCTCGTTGGTAGATTCTGCGGTCAACTCTTTGCGCACCATGGCTTTGCCTGCCAGCTCGGGGTGTGCGCGAATAAGACTGACTTGAGCATCTCTGCCGGCATCGTTGAGCACCAGCGCCATGCAGTGTTTCAAGTGCGCCCAAGACGCAAAAGGGCGGTGCTTGAGCGCGCCTTCGGCAATCCATGGCGAGTGTTCATACAAGCCATCTAAGAGTTGCATGGCCTCTTGGGGCGAGGCTGTATTGAGTTGTTCTAGGCTAAGTGTCATGGTGTGTAGGGGTGGGTGTTTTTCCAATGGCGCGCAATGTCTAAGCGGCGGCAGACCCAGACATGATCGTGAGCTTGGATGTGGTCTAAAAATCTTTGAATGGCGGTGATGCGCCCAGGCCGTCCTAGCAACCTGCAGTGCATGCCAATGCTCATCATTTTGGGACGGTTCAGACCTTGAGGATTGCCTTCTTTGTAAAGCGCATCAAAAGTGTCTTTCATGTATTGAAAAAACGGATCGGCATGCGAATAACCTTGAGGCAGTGCAAAGCGCATGTCGTTGCAATCTAGGGTGTAGGGCACGATCAACTGAGGCGCCACTTGGCCATCCGTTTTCTCAACCTTCATCCAAAAAGGCAGATCGTCGCCGTAGTAGTCGCTGTCGTATTCGAAGCCGCCAAAGTCTGCCACCAAGCGCCGGGTGCGGGGGCTGTCGCGGCCGGTGTACCAACCCAAGGGTCTTTCGCCGCTGAGCTTTTGCAGGATGTCCATGGCCTCGGCCATGTGCGCGCGTTCTGTGGCCTCATCGATGTTTTGGTAGTGAATCCATTTCAAGCCATGGCATGCAATGTCGTAGCCCAATTCTTGAAATGCAGCCAACACCTCGGGACATTTTTGAAGCGCGGTGGCCACACCAAATACGGTGAGTGGCAGTTTGCGCAGTTCAAATTCGCGCAGTAAGCGCCACACCCCTGCACGCGAGCCATATTCATAAATGCCCTCCATGCTGATGTGCCGGTCTGGATAAGACGCAGGGTTGAACATTTCTGACAAGAATTGCTCAGAACCTGCATCGCCGTGAAGCACAGAATTTTCGCCCCCTTCTTCGTAGTTCAAAACAAACTGAACTGCCACGCGGGCTTGGCCAGGCCATTGCGCGTGAGGTGGGTTTCGGCCGTAGCCTTTGAGATCGCGTGGGTAGGCGGCAGTGGAGTCGTAGACGGATGTGTTCATGACAAGGCCAATGAAATATCGTGAGTGGGAATTTTTTTGTCAAAGCTCAAGCTGTTTTCAACAAAAATCAAATGTTCTTCCATGAGCCTTGCAGCCAAGTCGGCGTCTTTATTGGCCATGGCATCGACAATGGCTTCGTGTTCATCGGCAGAGTGCTGTGCCGCATTGCGCGATTGGTACATGAGTGTGATCAGGGCGCAGCGCGAAATGAGTTCGCCCAAGCTTTGGGCCAAGACATGGTTGCCCATGAGCTCGGCTATGCGCACATGAAAATCGCCAAGCAACTCTGTGCGGCCGTGCACATCTTCTCGTGCAACGGCTTCTTTCTCTTGTTTGGTGTGCGCCTTCAAAGCGCGAATTTTGGCGGGGGTGATGTCGCGCACAAATTCGCGTGTCATTTGAACTTCGAGCATGCGCCTTACCGCAAAGACTTGCTTGGCTTCAGAGGCAGAAGGTGCGGCCACAAAAGCCCCTCGGGCAGGTTCCATGCGGATCAATCTGTTTTGAGACAGCTGAAACAAGGCTTGCCTGACCAAGGTTCTGGAAACACCAAAATGGGTGGCCAACTTCTGCTCAGCCAATTTGGAGCCAGGCATCAGTCGATGCTCGACAATGGCCTTGGTTAAAGCGCTCACAATGGCGTGGGTTGAAGATGTTTCCATGCGGAATGATGATAGCTACAAAAGCCAAAAGTGTATACACTTTCAGTCGACCAATCTAAGGAAAGACGCAACATGGGTTTGAGTACACACGTTTTGGACACCATGCATGGCTGTCCCGCTGCGGGCATGCAGGTCAGCCTGTACACCACGGAGGGGCAATTTGCCACGCTGGTGAAAAGTTTCACATTGAATGCAGATGGGCGCAATCCAGACGGCCCCCTTTATGACAACGCCAGTTTGCAAAAGGGTACCTACCGGCTGGTCTTTGATGTGGCCGGTTATTTCAAGGCCAAGGGCGTGAAGCTGCCCGAACCTTCGTTTCTCAACCTGGTGAGCTTGGATTTTGGGGTGGCCGATGTCGCCCAGCACTACCATGTGCCGCTCTTGGCAAGCCCATGGAGTTATTCAACCTACCGCGGTTCTTGAATCCGAATTTATTTGTCGCAGAAATACCCCCTGAGGGGTGGTAAATCAATAAAATCAGCTTTTGTTTAGAACTTAACCCAAACCCCTCCTCATGAGCCAAGTGACCAATACAGTTCGTTTTGTGCTTGACGGCAAAGTCGTTGAAGCCCAAGGCGAACGCCGCACCACCACCGTTTTAGATTACCTGCGCGAACAATTGCATCGCACGGGCACCAAGGAGGGTTGCGCTGAAGGCGATTGCGGGGCTTGTGTGGTCATGGTGGGCTCATTGAATGCATCGGGCCAAGGGGTTGACTATGTGCCGGTCAACAGCTGTATTCAGTTGCTGCCTACGTTGGATGGCAAGTCGGTTAAAACAGTCGAGAGTTTGAAAAAGCCCGACGGTACTTTGCATCCTGTGCAGCAAGCCATGGTCAATTGTCATGGCTCTCAATGTGGTTTTTGCACGCCCGGCATTGTGATGAGCTTGGTCAACTTGGTTCAGGTCAATCAATCACCCAAACGCCAAGATGTGAGTGACGCGCTCAGTGGCAACCTTTGCCGATGCACGGGATATGCACCCATTTTGGATGCTGCTGCCAAAGCCTGTAGCAACAAGTCGGCCTTGAAGCTTGACGATGCTGCCGATCTGCCTCTGCTAAAAGAAATTCAACGCTCGTCCACGCCCACACTCAGTTTGGAAGGCGACATCATTGTTCAACCCGTGGTTCGCACCCGCAAAGGCAATGAGTTTGTATCGCCCGCCACCCTTGCCGAAGTGGCTGACTATTTGGTCAAGCACCCTACATCGACATTGCTCGCTGGCAGCACCGAAGTGGGTTTGCAAGTCAACAAACAATACTCACGCCCCGACCACATTGTGTATTTGGGCAACGTGACCGAACTCAAACAAGTGAAAGACACGCCTCAAGCATGGCACATTGGCGCGGTGGTCTCGCTCACTGAAGTCGAAACCTTGGTCACCAAGGTGTACCCCGATTTTGCAGAAGTGCTGCGCCGATTTGGCTCGCCCCCCATTCGTTCTACGGCCACGCTGGCAGGCAACATTGCCAACGGTTCTCCCATTGGTGACACCATGCCCTGCCTAATGGCCCTTGGCGCCACGCTCACGTTGCGACGTGGCGACAAATCGCGCACTGTGTCTTTGGACAAGTTTTATACCGGCCTCAAACAAACTGTGCTGCAAGCGGGTGAGTTCATTGAAGCAGTGGTGTTACCCAAACCACAAGCGGGCCAAGTGTTTCGGGCCCACAAAGTAAGCAAGCGTTTTGAGCAAGATATTTCTGCCACGTGTGCCGCCATCTCATACACCCTCAAGGCTGGTAAGTTGAGCGGCGTGAAGTTGGCATACAACGGCTTGGCCCCATCGCCCTGCAGAGCGCCCAAACTTGAAGCCGTGTTGGAAGGTAAGGCGCCTGCCGATGTGAAGGAATCCGATTTAGATGCCGCCATTGCCGCCAGTTTTGTGGCGCGAGATGGCTTGCGTGCCACATGGGCCTACCGCTCTTTGGTAGCGCGCAATTTGGTGATTGATTTCATTGAAGAACAAACTCAAACAACCACGGAGGTGGCTTAAATGAACGCGCCCATTTCTTTGCACAATTTGTTGCCCGTCTCGGGCATTCAGCAAGGCACCGATGTCATTCATGAGTCTGCACATTTGCATGTGACAGGCGGCGCTACTTTCACCGACGACATGCCTGAGCTGGCTGGCACTTTGTATGCCGCCCTCATCATGTCTCCCGTTGCGCATGGCGAACTCATTGGCGACGGCATTGACCGCGATGCAATTTTGAAAGAGCACGGTGTGGTGGCGGTTTACACAGCCAAAGACATTCCAGGCGAAAACAATTGCGGCCCCATTGTTCACGACGACCCCTTCTTAGCGGTCGGCAAGGTTGAATTTTTGGGCCAAGCGGTGGCTGTGGTGGTAGCACGCGAAATGTTGTATGCCCGCGAAGCAGCGCACAAAGCCAAAGTGCTGGTCAAAGAACTGCCCCCCATTTTGACCATTGACGAAGCCATGGCGGCGAAAAGTTTTGTCATGCCCGCCAAGGGCATCACGCGCGGCAATGCATCAGAGGCCATTGCCAAGGCGCCGCGAAAAGTGAAGGGCAGCACCGAAACGGGTCAGCAAGAACAGTTTTACATGGAAGGCCAAATTACTTACGCGGTACCGCGTGAAGATGGCCAACTCACTTTGTATTCTTCAACGCAACACCCTGATGGCAATCAGCGTGAGGCTGCTGCTGCATTGAACTTGAGCACCAACGATGTTGAAGTGATTTGCAGGCGCATGGGCGGCGGCTTTGGCGGTAAAGAAGGCAATGCCAGCATTTTCAGTCAGAGCGCTGCGCTGGCTGCATTCAAATTGCAAAAGCCTGTTAAGTTGCGTGTGAACCGCGACGACGACATGATGATCACGGGCAAGCGCCACGATTTCCGCATCGATTACGAAGTGGGCTACGACGACGAAGGCCGTATTTTGGGTGCCGACATCACGCTCTTGTCGCGTTGTGGTTACAGCACCGATTATTCAGGCCCGGTTAACGACCGTGCGTGTTTGCACATCGACAACTGCTACTACATTCCTAACCTGAAACTCATCAGCCACCGTTGCAAAACCAATACCCAAAGCGCCACAGCTTTTCGCGGTTTTGGCGGCCCCCAAGGCATGTTTGGCATCGAAACCATCATCGAGCAAATTGCCAATGACATTGGCAAAGATCCCTTGGATGTTCGCATGCTCAACATCTACCAAGACCCTGCTGTGTCTGGTAACCCAGCCACCATGGTCACGCAATATGGTCAGACCATTGCTGACTGGGTGGGCGACAAGGTCATCACCCAAGTGGCCTCAGAGGCCAAGTACCGCGAGCGCCGCGACAGCGTCAATGCGTTCAACAAAGTGAACAAGCGCCGCAAGCGCGGTTTGGCTTTGGTACCCTTGAAGTTTGGTATCAGTTTTACCGCCACCATGCTCAACCAAGGGGGCGCCTTGCTCAATATTTACATGGATGGCTCTGTCAGCGTCAACCATGGCGGAACAGAAATGGGCCAGGGCCTGAACACCAAAATGGCCCAAGTGTGTGCCGATGGTTTGGGCATCGATTTGTCCTATGTTCGAGTCACAGGCACCGACACCCAAAAGGTACCCAATGCATCGGCCACGTCTGCTTCAAGCGGTGCCGACATCAATGGCGCGGCCATCATGAATGCAACTGCCCAAATGCGCGCACGTCTTGCACCTGTGGCAGCCAACATGCTGGGCTGCAAAGACACCGAAGTGAACTTTGCCAACAGCATGGCCCACGGCGGTGGCAAGTCGGTTGAATGGACGGCTTTGGCAAAACAAGCTTGGATGGACCGTGTGGGCTTGTCTGTAGCGGGTTTCTACATGACGCCTGAAATTAAATACGACTTTGCAACCCTCACGGGTCATGCCTTTTATTACTACTGCTATGGCGCATCTGTCAGTGAAGTTGAAATTGATACACGCACAGGTGAATGGTGGCTGAAGGCCGTGGACATTGTTCACGACGCAGGCAAGAGCATTAACCCCGCCATCGACAAAGGCCAAATTGAAGGTGGCTACGTGCAGGGTATGGGTTGGCTCACCATGGAAGAGTGCATTTGGGACAAGAAGGGCAAGTTTCTGACGCACGGCCCCAGCACTTACAAAATTCCAGTAGCAGGCGACATTCCAGAACACTTCAATGTGACTTTGTTTGACGGCAGCAACCTGAAGCCAACACCCTTTAATTCAAAGGCGGTGGGCGAGCCGCCCTTGATGCTGGCCTTGTCTACTTTCTTTGCACTGCGCGATGCAGTCAGTGCCAGTGCCGACCACCAAACAGTGGTTCACATGAGTGCACCGGCCACACCCGAAAAGATTTTGATGAGCTGCGAAAAAGCCAAGGCGGCGGTTTAGAACTTCAGTCTTGACCTTCAGTGAGGGTGTCGAGCTGAAAATGACCGCTCCTGTGCCAAAGCCAAACGTCTGAGTACACCACCTTGCCCAAGTGGGCAGGGACTGGGTAGGGTGCTGCCAAGCGAACAGTTTTTTCAATTTCTCTCATCACTTCGGGAGCATGGCCAGGCGCTCGGACCCAGTAGGTGCGTGTCACTTGGCCCTGCTTGTCAACTTCGACATCTAAAACGCCCACAGCGTAAAGCATGGGCGGCATGCGGCCTTTGAAAATTCTAGCGCCATTGAGTTTGTAAAGGTGTTTGGCGGCATCGACCCTGTATTCTTTGGCAGATCGAGCATTTGAAGTGGGCAATTGGGGTTTGACAGGCGCAGAGGGCAGCGCAATGGGCGCTGCTGGTTTGACCGGTGCGGGCGCGGGTGCAGGTGTTGGAGGCGATGCCATTGTTTGTGACGGCCGTGGTGGTGGCGTACTACAACCGGTCAGCCACAAAGCAACAGTGCACAGTGTGCAAGCCAAGAGTGAAGTTTTTAGAAAATGGGCAATGGCATGAGTCATCGGTTTATGGCCTTCAAAACAACATGTGCCATTTTGTCACTGTACAGTCTGGTTTAGAAGCATTGAATTGAAAGTAGAAGCAGGTGCATTGGTTTTCAGAATTGACATTGAAGTTGGCGCAGATGCCAGCCATTTGGATCACGGTGCAACAAGCCCAGGGCTCGGTACCGCGGGGAGCAGGCACTGTCATGGCTGTTTTTGCCGATGAGTTTTTGGGCACGATTGGTGGCGGGCACCTTGAATTTGAAGCCATTGCCGAGGCCAGGCGCTACTTGCTTCAGCCTGCAATGCCTAGTTCATTACCGCTTGAAAAAAGATTTGCGCTTGGGCCCAGTCTGGGTCAGTGTTGTGGTGGCGCATTGGCCTTGAAGTTTGAGTTCGTCACGGCGGCTGATCAGGTTCGCCTTCAGGCTATTTTGACTGCGCAAACTGCCGAACGATTTCTGCCTTTAGCCTTGTTTGGCGGAGGCCATGTGGGCAAGGCCTTGGTCAAAGTTTTGGCACCCTTGCCATTTCATGTGAGATGGATCGACAGCCGAGACGAAATTTTTCCAAGCGATGTAGCTCCCCAAGTTGTGTGTGAACATTCCAACCCGGTGCATGCTGCCGTATCCGACTTGGTGCCCAACAGCCGCGTTCTCATTATGAGTTTCAGCCATGCTGAGGACTTGGATGTGGTGGCGGCCTGCTTGCATCGCCAACGAGTTCAAAAAGACCTGCCTTACATTGGCCTCATTGGCAGTGCCACCAAGTGGGCCACATTTAGGCGACGCCTTGCAGAGCGGGGCTTTTCAGAAGCTGAATTGCAAAAAGTGACATGTCCCATCGGTGTTCCAGGTATTGAGGGCAAAGAACCTGAAGTGATTGCGGTTGCCGTAGCGGCACAGCTTTTGCAGGCCTAAAAATTGTATACACTTCGGTAAACAGTTTGGAGCCTTATCGATGGAAGCCTATTTGCTAGATTGGGTTAATTTGCTACTGCGGTGGGTCCATGTGATTACCGCGATTGCGTGGATAGGCTCGTCTTTTTACTTTGTTTTCCTAGACAACAACCTTCAGAAGCCCAACTCCCCCGATTTGCTGGAAAAAGGGGTAGATGGCGCAATGTGGGCCATTCATGGCGGTGGTTTTTACAACCCTCAAAAGTACATGGTGGCGCCCAAGAAAATTCACACCAAGTTGCACTGGTTTTATTGGGAAAGCTATTCCACTTGGATCAGTGGCTTTGCCTTGTTCACGGTGATGTATCTGTGGAATGCCAGCACCTACCTCATTGACAAATCACTGATGGACTGGTCGCCTGCTGTAGCCATCACGGCAGCGCTGAGTTTCTTTGTGGTTTTTTGGTTCGTTTACGACGCCATTTGCCGCGTATTTGGATTTCGCAAAAACGGTGAATTGATTGTGGCCGCACTCATGTTGTGTGTGGTGGCTTTTGCCTCATGGTTGGCCTGTCAATTGTTTGCCGGCAGGGCCGCCTTCTTGTTGGTGGGCGCCATGATTGCCACGGCCATGAGTGCCAATGTCTTTGTCTGGATCATTCCTGGTCAACGCAAAGTGGTCGCTGCCATGACTTCTGGCGAGAAGTACGATGCAATGGCGCTGGCCATTCACGGTAAACGTGGCAAGCAACGCAGTGTGCACAACACCTATTTCACGTTGCCTGTGATTTTTGCCATGCTAAGCAACCACTACAGTTTCTTGTACACGCATCCACAGCGCTGGCTGATCTTGTTTGTCATGATGTTTGCGGGTGCCTTGATTCGCCAGTTCTTTGTGCAACGGCATGGCTACCATTTAGGCCGCGCTCGCAACCCTTGGCCGTTTGCGGCAGTGGGTGTCGTTCTGATCGTGGCAGTCATTGTGGCCATGGCACCTTGGGGCGCAAAGAGTGTTGCCAAGAATGAGCCGTCTCAAGCTGCTACTTTTGTGCAAGTCAAATCAGTGATCGACCAGCACTGCCTCAGTTGCCACGGCGCGCAAGTTCAAATGAAAAATGTTCGTTTGGATACGCCAGCAAATATCAAGCTCAATGCTCAAAACGTTTACCAGCAAGTGAGTGTGACGCAGCAGATGCCCATGAACAATGCCACAGGCATGACGCCCGAAGAAAGACAACTTGTAGCCAGTTGGTATTTGGCCGGCGCCAAAGTTGAGCCGTAACTTAGCTCAGTAATTGAGTTCAGTGATTTAGTTCAGTGACCTAGGGCCAGTTGAACGGCAAACTTGTTGTGGCGTTCAATCACATTGCCCAGGTCTACGCTGGCCAACTGTCCCTCACTGACCACCACACGGCCATTGACCACGGTGTAAGCAGCTGGCGCACTGGCACACAGCATCAAACTTCCAATGGCATCGTGCACAGCACCGCCCGCAAAACTCAAACTGCGCAAATCAAACAAGGCCATGTCGGCGCAAAATCCAACACTCAGCTGACCGATGTCATTGCGACCCAATACCTCAGCACCGCCACGCGTGGCCAAACGCAAGGCATCGCGCGCAGTCATCTCCATGGGCGCCGTGTCGCAACCAAAAATGGTTTTGCCTTCTGCATTCACTTGCGGACCCTCAAGTGATTTTCTTAGCCGCGCTAACAACATGGCTTGACGCGCTTCGTTCACCATGTGGGCTGCATCGTTGCTGGCGCTGCCGTCAACCCCCAAGCCAACAGGTACACCCGCTTCAATCATTTTGCGAATGGGTGCAATGCCACTTGCCAAGCGCATATTGCTGCATGGGCAATGCGCAATGCCCGTGCGAGTGGCCGCAAAAAGCGAGATGCCATCATCGTCCAATTTGACGCAATGGGCGTGCCACACATCGTGCCCCAACCAGCCTAGGTCTTCTGCATATTGCGTGGGGGTGCGATTGAATTTCTCTAAGCTGTAGGCAATGTCATGGTCATTTTCTGCCAAGTGGGTGTGCAGGCGCACGCCATAGTGTCTGGCCATCTCTGCTGACAAACGCATAAGGTCTTGGCTGACGCTGAAGGGTGAACAGGGGGCTACGGCCACTTGCGTCATAGCACCATGCGATGCGTCGTGGTAGCGTTCGATCAAGCGCTGCGTGTCTTTCAGGATGGCATCTTCTTGTTCCACCACACGATCGGGCGGCAGGCCGCCCTTGGATTGGCCCACGCTCATGCTGCCGCGTGTGGCCACAAAACGCATGCCAATTTCTTGGGCTGCTGCAATGCAATCGTCTAATTTGACGCCGTTGGGGTAGATGTACAAGTGGTCACTGCTGGTGGTGCAACCCGATAACAACAATTCGGCCATGGCGGTTTGAGTGCTGGCGTAAATCATGTCGGGTTGAAGGCCAGCCCAGATGGGATAAAGACCTTGGAGCCAGCTGAAAAGTTCGGCGTTTTGAACAGCGGGTATGGCGCGCGTCAAGCTTTGCGACATGTGATGGTGCGTGTTGACCATGCCAGGAATGACCACGTGGTGTTCGGCATTGATCACGCGATCGGCAGTTTGGGGCAATTGGGCGGCAGGGCCAATGGCCTCGATGCAGTTGTCTCTGACAAAGACCGAGGCATTGCGAAGTTCATCGCCGGTATCGTTCAGCGTTGCAAGGGTGTGAGCGTTGTGGATCAGCAAGGTAGTCATGGGTCATGATTCTGCACGAAGAAATTGCGTGTGTCATTGTCAGGCACTACACTCTGACACCATGAGTTCTAAGCCCCACCTGCACAGCGATATTCAGCAAAATCCCCGAGCCTTTCTCAGACAGTTGTTTGATCAGGCAGTTCAACGGGCACTGCCGCTTCACAACACGCCAGCTTTTTTACCCAAACCACCCAAGGGCCGAACCCTGGTGTTGGGGGCGGGTAAGGCAGCCGGAGCCATGGCCCACGCGGTAGAAGCTTTGTGGCCATTAGATGCCCCTTTGTCTGGCATGGTGGTGACGCGTTATGGGCATACGCCTGCCAGGCCTGAAGGGGTGCCTGAGCGCCTGAGAATTGTGGAGGCATCTCACCCTGTACCTGATGCAGCAGGTTTGGCCGCTGCCGAAGAAATTCTGTCCCTCACCCAAGGTCTGACGCAGGACGATTTGGTGTTGTGCCTCATTTCAGGTGGCGGCTCAGCCTTACTGACCTTGCCAGCAGATGGTTTGAGCTTGGCAGAAAAACAAGCCATCAATCAAGCCTTGCTGAAAAGTGGCGCCAACATTGGTGAAATGAATTGCGTTCGAAAGCATTTGTCACGCATCAAAGGCGGGCGACTTGCAGCCGCTTGTGCGCCTGCGCAAGTGTTGACACTGGCCATCAGTGATGTGCCTGGCGATGACCCTTCAGTCATTGCCAGTGGCCCCACGGTGCCCGATGTCTCAACGTGCGCTGATGCTTTGCAAATTTTGAAGCGCTATCAAATTGACATTTCGAGTGAAGTGCTTGCGGCACTGCAGAATTCAACATGGGAGTCACCCAAGCTTGGCCATGCAGCGTTTCAGAGCAGCACGGTGCATCTCATTGCGACACCGCATCAGTCATTAATGGCCGCTGCCAGCTTGGCAGAGTCCAAAGGACTCCGTGCCTATGTTTTGAGCGATGAAATGGAAGGCGAGTCGCGTGAGGTAGGCAAGGTCCATGCTGCGCTTGCGCGTGCCAGTGCAAAAGGCCATGGCCCCTTTCTCAAGCCCTGTGTCATTTTGAGCGGCGGCGAAACCACGGTCACCATTCGTGCCTCGAAAACAGACTCTAAGAAGCGCGAAGGTCGAGGCGGCAGAGCGGGAGAGTTTTGCATGGGCCTGGCGCAAGCATTGCAGGGCCAAGAAAATGTATGGGCCCTCGCAGCCGACACAGACGGTATCGACGGCATCGAAGACAACGCTGGGGCGCTGGTCACACCAGATACCTTGGCCAGAGGCGCACACGCGGGCTTAAGCTTAGACGAGCATCTGGCGTGCAATGACGCCTATGGTTACTTTCAAGCTTTGAACGATTTGGTTTTCACCGGACCAACGCACACCAATGTGAACGATTTTCGCGCCATTTTGGTGTTGTGACCATGTATTGATGTGCGTCAACACGGGCGGCTCAGGCCTCTGGCAAATTGGAGCCCATGTTGAATCGTGTTCAGAACCAAGCGTCTCTCAAAGCAGAAAATGTAGCTTGTGGCACGGTTTTGTTGCGTCGAGGACAACCAGCCACCAAGGCCATTCACCTTCTAACGGGCCGAGTAGCCTTAGGGGTCATTGAAGAAGGTGTGTTGGTTCATCAACTGGGCGCAGTAGAAGGGCCATTTTGGTTGGAGGCCGCCGCGGCCATGCTGGGCTTGCCACATGCCGTTGATGTCATGGCAGAAAGCTCGGTCACCATTCAAACCATGCCGCTCGCTCAGTTTAGAAGTCAGCTGAAAAATTTACCTGAAGCTGTGCACACCTTGATGCTAGATTTGGCCAAGGCTCAAAGGCAGCAAATTGAAGTGGGCGTTAGCCGTTTGGCCAAAGATGCTGATGCACGCTTTGCAGAGTGGCTTTTGCGCCATTCTGAACCTGCAGATGCGCAGGGCAATTTGGCTGTCATCTTGCAAGATCGAAAGCGTTTAATCGCGGCTCAATTGGGCATTGCCCCCGAAACCTTTTCTAGGGTCCTCAAACACTTGCGGGATCGCAAGCTAATTAGCGGCAGTGGTCGAGTTTTAAAACTGCTAGATCCAATCGGACTGGAGACTTTGGCCGGTATTTAGCGACATTCGCTTCATGAGGACGCAAAGGCGTCTCAAAGCTCGATAGAATTTGTCGAACTTTGAGAAACTCATGCAGCCCAACGAGCCATTGCGCCTGTCACTTTCAAACATCACCAAGCGTTATCCCGGTGTGGTGGCCAATCGCGCGGTTTCTTTGTCTGTCAAGCCCGGCGAGGCGCATGCGGTTTTAGGTGAAAACGGCGCAGGCAAATCCACTCTCATGAAAATCATCTATGGCGCGGTCAAGCCAGATGAAGGCGATATTCAATACAACGGCCAAGCCGTTCAAATCCGAAATCCACAGCAAGCCCGGGCCTTGGGCATCAGCATGGTGTTTCAGCATTTCAGTTTGTTTGACACACTCAGTGTGGCTGAAAATGTTTGGTTGGGCTTAGATCCTTCTTTAACTCTGGCGCAAGTTTCTGCGCGCATCAGCGCCAAAGCTGCTGAGTATGGCCTTGATATTGACCCTTCTAGGCCTGTTCACACCTTGAGTGTGGGCGAGATGCAGCGGGTTGAAATTATCCGGGCCTTGCTCACAGAACCCAAGCTGCTTATTTTGGACGAGCCAACATCAGTTCTAACACCGCAAGCGGTCGACAAGTTGTTTGTTGTTTTGAAAAAATTAGTGAGCCAAGGTTGTAGCTTGTTGTACATCAGTCACAAGCTGCATGAAATTCGCGAACTTTGCTCTGCTTGTACGGTGCTTCGGGGTGGCGAAGTCACAGGTGTTTGTGATCCCCGAGAAGAATCCAACGCGTCGCTCAGTCGGATGATGATTGGCTCAGAGCCGCCAGCCTTGAAGCACCAAGATCGCACGCCGGGTGCTGTGATGTTTGAAGCGCGCCATTTGTCCTTGAACAAAGAAGACCAATTTGGCGTTAACTTGGCCGACATCAATCTACAAGTTTGCGCCGGCGAGGTTGTAGGCATTGCAGGTGTGTCTGGCAATGGCCAACGCGAACTTCTCTATGCCTTGTCTGGTGAAGACACGCGAGCTTTAGCCGACTCTGTGCTTTTGGACGGACATGCTGTCGGTCATGTGGGGCCTCAAGAACGTCGCCAAGCGGGTCTGCATTTTGTGCCCGAAGAAAGGTTGGGGCGAGGCGCTGTGCCCTCGCTCAGTCTGGCGCACAACCTGCTGCTCACCAGAAGCGAGGCCATTTCATCGAGTGGCTGGATTGACACCCAAGCACTGCAAACGCAAGCTCAAAAAATCATTCAAAAATTCAATGTCAAAGCCAATGGTGCGCAAGCACCTGCGCAGTCCTTGTCGGGCGGCAATTTACAAAAATTCCTGGTGGGTCGCGAGATCGATGCCAAACCCAAAGTGCTGCTCGTGTCGCAACCCACATGGGGCGTCGATGTCGGTGCTGCGGCGCAAATTCGCAGCGAGCTCTTGGCTTTGCGTGATGCTGGCTGTGCCGTTCTTGTGGTGAGCGAAGAGTTAGACGAATTGTTTGAAATTTCTGATCGCCTGTATGTCATGGCCAACGGCCAAATTTCCCCCTCTGTTCAACGCAAAGATGCTACGGTGGCTCAAATTGGCGAATGGATGAGCGGTTTGTGGAGCGCGCATGCTTAAGCTAGAACGGCGCCCTGAAGCCTCTGAACTTTGGCGCTATGGCTCGCCGCTGCTGGCCTTGCTCATCACGGTTGCTTTGGGTATCGGCTTGTTTGTGTTGCTTGGCAAAGATCCTGTACGTGGTCTGCAAATGTTTTTTTGGGAGCCCCTGAAGTCTGCCTACGCTTTGGGCGAACTGATGGTGAAGGCAACGCCCTTGTTGATCATTGCCTTGGGCTTGGCTGTTTGTTTTCGCTCCAATGTTTGGAACATTGGTGCTGAAGGGCAGTTTGTCATTGGCGCTGTGGCGGCCGGCGGTGTGGCATTGTTGGCCGACAAAGAAACGGGTCGCTGGATTTTGGTGGCTGTGGTTTTGGCGGGTGTTGCAGGGGGCATGTTTTGGGCGGCCATCACGGCTTGGCTCAAAGACAAATTTCACGCCAACGAAATTTTGGTCAGCCTGATGCTGGTCTATGTGGCCGACATGGTGTTGGGGTATTTGGTGTATGGCCCTTGGAAAGACCCTGCGGGGTATAACTTTCCGCAAACCAAATCCTTTGAAGCTGTCACCCAAATTCCACGCCTGATGAGCGGCTCACGTGTTTCGGTAGGGCTGATATTGGCTTTGGTCGGTGTTGCCGCAGTTTGGATCTTTTTATTTCGAACTCGCTCAGGCTTTGCGCAGCAGGTAGGAGGCTTGGCACCCTCTGCAGCGCGCTATGCGGGTTTTTCTTCGCGCAAAGCTTTGTGGTTGGCGCTGCTGACATCGGGTGGGGCTGCAGGCCTGGCAGGTGCTTTGGAAGTAGCGGGGCCCATTGGGCAACTGACACCTTACATCCCTTCTGGCTATGGTTTTGCGGCCATCATCGTGGCCTACGTGGGGCGCTTGCATCCGGTTGGCATTGTGTTTTCAGCTGTCCTCATGAGCATGTTCTACATTGGCGGTGAGTTGGCGCAATCGCGCATGGGTCTGCCTAAGTCCATTACGGGTGTGTTTCAGGGCTTGTTGTTGTTCAGCTTGTTGGCATGCGACACCCTGGTGGCATACCGATTGCGTTGGCAGAGTGGGAGGGCCTGATGGAGTCGTATGCATTGCTCATCGCAGCTACTTTGAATGCAGGCACTGTGCTGGCCATCGCCGCCTTGGGTTTGCTCATCAATGAAAAAGTCGGTGTCGTTAACTTAGGCGCTGAGGGCATGATGTTGTGCGCTGCCATTGCTGGTTTTGCCGCAGTGGTGCACACCGGCAGCGACATGGTGGGCTTCTTGGCAGGCATGGGAGCTGGCGCCTTGCTGGGTGCCATTTTTGGGGTCATGGTGATTTACCTTGGCACCAATCAGTACGCCACAGGTTTGGCGTTGAGTTTGTTTGGGGTGGGCTTTTCAGCCTTTGTGGGCATTGCGTACGTGCAAGAAAAACTGCCCCCGCGGCCTCAGTTTGAAATCCCTTTCTTGGCTGATATTCCGCTTGTAGGTTCAGCTTTCTTCAAGCAGCACCCGCTGGTTTACGGGGTGATTGCTTTTGTTTTCGCACTCATTTGGTTTTTGTACAAAACGCGCACAGGTTTGGTGCTGCGTTCGGTCGGTGAATCTCCCGAATCGGCGCATGCGCTTGGTTATTCAGTCCGCCGAATTCGGTTTTTGGCTGTCATGGTGGGCGGTGCTTTGTGTGGTCTGTCGGGTGCCTACATCTCGGTCGTCTACACGCCCTTGTGGGTAGAAGGCATGGTGGCCGGTAAGGGCTGGATTGCCTTGGCTTTGACCACCTTTGCAACCTGGCGACCCGCACGAATATTGCTGGGTGCTTACCTGTTTGGCGGTGTGACCATGCTGCAGTTTCATTTGCAGGGTTTGGGTGTGCAAGTGCCTAGCCAGTTGCTTTCAGCCTTGCCTTATTTGGCGACCATTGTGGTGTTGGCCTTGATCTCACGAAATCCTGCTTGGATTCGGGTCAATATGCCCGCATCTCTAGGCAAACCCTTTCATCCCAGTTCATAATGCTTTTTTCGTCCAACCCAGTCCATCCAACAAAGGAAATTTCATGACAGTTCTGAACAAGCGATCGATTCTCAAAATCGCCGCCATTTCTTTGGTCACTGCTGCCGCTCTCGTGGCTTGCGGCAAAAAAGAAGAAGCAAAACCTGCAGCAGCCCCTAAAGCTGAGCCCCTGAAAGTGGCCTTTGTCTATGTTGGCCCAGTGGGCGACGGTGGCTGGACATTTGCACACGACAACGCGCGCAAAGAACTAGAAAAACAATTTGGCGACAAGATCGTCACCACCTTTGTTGAAAAAGTGCCAGAAAGCGCCGATGCCGAGCGCAACTTCCGCGACTTGGCCAGCCAAGGCAACAAAGTGATCTTCGGCACCACATTTGGCTACATGGATCCCATGCTCAAAGTGGCCGCAGACAACAAAGAAATCAAGTTTGAACATGCCACAGGTTACAAAACAGCCGACAACATGCGCACCTACGACAGCCGTACCTATGAAGGTGCTTACATGGCTGGCGTGATTGCGGGCAAGATGACCAAAACAAACACCTTGGGTGTTGTGGCTTCCATTCCAATTCCTGAAGTCATTCGCAACATCAACACCTTCACAATGGGTGCGCAATCTGTCAACCCCAAAGTGAAGACCAAAGTGGTTTGGATCAACGAGTGGTTCAATCCCCCAAAGGAAACAGAAGCGGCTACAGCCCTCATCAATGGTGGTGCTGACGTGTTGATGCAAAACACCGACTCTTCTGCCGTGTTGCAAACTGCCGAAAAAATGGGCAAGCGCGCTTTCGGTTGGGACTCTGACATGACAGCTTATGGTCCTAAGGCTCACTTGGGTTCAGCTGTGATCAACTGGGCTCCTTACTACATCAAGTCCGTGGGTGAAGCCCTTGATGGCAAATGGACGACAGGACAAAGCTGGTGGGGTGTGAAAGAAGGCGCCATTGACATGGTCAATGTGGCAACCGATGTGCCTGACGACATCAAAAAACGCGTTGATGAAATCAAGGCTGGCCTGAAAGACGGCAGCTTCTCAATCTGGAAAGGTCCTATCGTGGGCCAAGACGGCAAAGAAGTACTGGCCAAAGATGTTGTCGCCGATGACAAGTTCTTGGGTGGTATCAAGTTCTACGTTAAAGGCGTTGAAGGCAAAGTGCCTAACTGATTTATCGCAACTTAGAGCTGCTTAAAGTCAAAAGCCGCGCTTCGAAAGAAGAGCGGCTTTTTTGAGTGGTTAAGCTTTGCAGTTTGTGTTCAGTTTATTTTTTCGCAGCCGCCGCAAAATCCCCTGCGTAAATGTTCAGAAATTTGGCGGGGTCCAAGGTCTTGCGAATGGCCGCGTTAACTTCTTCTAATGTGCTAGCTTCAATTTGAGCGTCCACTTTTTCAACAAAGGCCAGCGTTCGGTTGGCCGCAGTCTGCGCCACATGGCCCGCCGCTAAGGCGCGATCTTGCGCACGGCTTATTTTGCGTTCTTCCTGCCAGCCTTTTTTGGCATCTTTTAGCTCCTCAGCGGTGATGCCGTCTTTGACAAACTTAGCCAATTCTTCTTGCACACCCGCCTTTAATTTAGCCAGATTTTGCGGTGCATAAATGGCATACAGCACCCACATGCCGGAGGGCTCAAACGAGCTGGCACTGAGTTGGCTGCCAGCGCCGTAGCTCAAGCCATCCTTTTGGCGCAAGCGGTCAAGCAGGCGCGATTTGACGCCGCCGCCCAATACTCGGTTGGCCAACTGCAAGGGCACAAAGTCTGCTTGTGTGTCTTGCAGTGACACAGGCAAGCCCGCCAAAAAGAAAGCATTGGCTTTGTCGGGCGCTTCCAATTGAGTGTCGCCTGGCTTGGCTACTTTGCTTTCAGCCTTCAAGCGGGTGTAGGCTTTTGGGCTTTTCCAGTCACCAAAGAGTTGCGTGATTTGCGACTTGACCGCGTTGCTGTCAAAGTCGCCTACTAAGGCGAACTCGCTGTGACTGGCGCCGTAATAGCTGCTGTGAAACTGTTTGACTTGTTCAAGTTTGGCCGCTTTGAGTGCAGCAATGGACTCATCCAAACTCCGTGCAGCGCGGATGTCGCCTTTCTTGTAGACGTCTAAGGCCAGCGCCATGGCTTGTGAACCCATAGCGTTAGGTTCACTGCGTTGACTTTCAAGGCCAGCTGTGCTTTCTTGAACCAGCAAGTCAAATTCTTTGTCAGCGAAGGTGGGCTTTCGCAAAATATCGCGAACCAAATTGAGAACCTCAGGCAAGTTTTTCCGAACGGAATCAAAACGGACTGTCAATGTTTGTCCGCCGCCACTAACTCCAATTTGAGTTTTAAGTTCATCCAATTTGGCTGAAATTTCAGCGCGTTGTAAATTGCCAGCACCTCTCATGAGCAAGTTGGCTGTGAGACTTGAGGTGGTGGCTTGATTGAACAACGAAGCTTCATCGCCGAAGCGCAAAGTAAAGACGCCGCTGACAGTTTCGCCACGCGTTTTCTTAGGTGTCAAAATGAGCTTCGTGCCACTGGCTAAAGCCAAACGTTGCGTCCGCTTTTCGATGTTGGCGGGGCTGATGTCAAACACTTCGCCTTCACTGGCAGCAGCCTTGCCTTTGTAGTCGGCCACCAGTTTGGCCACATCTACAGCGTCAGGCAGTTTGCTGCGGTCTGGTGTGGCTGTCGGAATGAATTGGCCCAAAGTGCGATTGCTTTCTTTGAAGTAATTGGCGGCCACAGTTTGCAGGTCGGCCAATTTGAGATTTTCAATGCGATCGCGTTGTAAAAAGAACAAGCGCCAATCACCATTGGCAATGGACTCTGAAAGTTGCACGGCCAATTTTTGGGGGTCGTTGATGGTCTTGTCGATGTCGCTTAAAAGACTCGACTTGGCGCGTTTGAGTTCCTCTTCCGTGATGGGCTTCTTTTGCAAGCCCTCTAGTTCTTCCAATAAAACTTTGCGAGCCTCTGTCAGATTTTGGGTTTTACTCAGCTCGGCCATGAACAACACGTAGCCTCGCTCTGCCAATTCAAAATTCCAAGGACTGACATTGACGGCCATTTTTTTCTCGACCATATTTTGATGCAGTCTGCCATTGGGTGTGCCGCCCAAGACTTCGCTCAAAGCAGCCATGGCTGCAGAGTCGACATGGCTGCCGGCTGCCGTGTGATACAGCACTGCTGACAATTGAACGTCACCAGTTCTGCGAACAGTCACTTCACGATTGCCATCTTGCGCTGGGTCTTGTGTGTAAGTGGGTTCAAGCACTCGTTTGGGCTTTGGAATGGCGCCAAACACCTTTTGTATGAGGGCGAGGGTGCTACCTGCTTCAAACTTGCCAGCCACAAGCAAAACTGCATTGTCGGGTTGGTAGTACTTGCGGTAAAAATTTTGAAGGTTTTCAATCTTGACGTTTTCAACATCGGTGCGCGCGCCAATGGTGCTTTTGCCGTAGTTGTGCCAATCAAAAGCTGTGGAGGCCATGCGCTGCCAGAGCATCATGTGAGGGTTGTTTTCGCCGCTTTCCATTTCATTGCGAACCACTGAAAACTCGGTTTCTAAATCTTTGCGCGCAATGAGGCTGTTGACCATTCGGTCGGCTTCCATCTCCAGAGCCCATTTCAGATTGTCAGGATTGGCAGGAAAGGTTTCGTAGTAATTGGTGCGATCGTAGAAAGTGGTGCCATTGAAAGCCATGCCCCGCTTACCCAATTCTTCAAAGACATTGCCTCGTGAAGTTGTGCCTTTGAAAACCAGGTGCTCTAGCAGATGCGCCATGCCGGTTTCGCCATAATTTTCATGACGACTGCCCACCAAATAAGTGATGTTCACAGTGGTGGTGGGCTTGGAAGCATCAGGCGCCAACAACACGCGCAAGCCATTGCTCAGTCGGTATTCAGTAATACCTTCTACTTGCGCGACGGTTTTTAAGGCCGACGCTGCACTTTGCGACCATGCGGCAAACGGCACCAAGCAGCTGGCTGAGAGGATTGAAATTTGAAACCAACGAGAAAGGGGGTTTGATCGCATGAGTGGGCACATCTTTGCAAGAACGAAAAGGAAACTTTATACACCTGCTTTAGAATACACCCCGAATACCTGCGCGCCGGCGGGTGTTTATTTTGTTCAACCGGCGCCATGTAGAGGACTACCATGTACAAAAACCTCGCAGCCGCAATCGCGGCCGCCTGCTTTTTATCGCCCATTCCATCCCTTTCCGCTGAGCCTTCGAAGCCAGCTTCTAAAAGTTCAGTCAAAGCTGCTTTTGTGTATGTCACGCCCGTGTTTGATACGGGCTGGACCCGACAGCACGACGAGGGCCGCAAAGCTGTAGAAAAGGCCTTGGGCACTGCCGTTAAAACCACCGTTGTCGACAACGTGGCCGAAGGCGCTGACTCCGAGCGTGTGGTGCGCGATTTGGCACAACAGGGTCACGACGTGATTTTTACCACCAGCTTTGGCTACATGGAGCCCACGCTCAAAGTGGCCAAAGAGTTTCCCAATGTGAAGTTCGAATCGATCACGGGCTACAAAACCGATGTGAACGTGTCTGTGGCCAATGCTCGCTATTACGAGGGCCGTTATTTGGCAGGCGTGGCCGCAGGGCGTATGACGCAATCCAATGTGGCGGGTTATGTGGCGGGCTTTCCCATCCCTGAAGTGTTGCAAGGCCTGAATGCCTTTGCCTTGGGCATGCGCTCTGTCAATCCCAAAGCCCAAGTGAAAGTGATTTGGTTGAACTCATGGTTCGATCCAGCCAAAGAGCGCGACGCGGCCTTTACCTTGTTCAATCAGTCGGTTGATGTGATCACATTTCACACCGCCTCCAATGCGGTGATGGTAGCGGCCCAAGAGCGCGGCAAGTTGGCCATTGCCTATCACTCAGACATGCGCAAAGTTGCGCCTGATGCTCAGTTAATGGCTGTCACACATGAGTGGGGCGCCTATTACTCACAGCGTGTCCTTGCTGTGCAAGAAGGGCAGTGGCGCACTGGTAATGTTTGGGGCGGTTTAAAGGAGGGCATGATTCGCGTTGGCGACTATGGCCCTAAGTTACCTGCCAAAGTGCGCGACGAAATTGTGAAGTTACAACAAGACATCGTGCAGGGCAAACGCCACCCATTTCAAGGGCCCATTGTCGACAACGAAGGCAAAGCCATTGTGGCAGTCGGCCAGAAACTTACGGATGTTCAGATTTTGAACATGAACTACGGTGTCACTGGCGTGGTCGGAAAAATAAGCCCTTGAAGATCAATGATTGAAACAAAAAAGCCTGCGTTTTAAGGCAGGCTTTGAGTCCGACCGATACCGTGTTAGCTATCAAGCTGAATATTTCGAGTCTTGGCCAATTGGGTCCAGCGGGCCAAGTCGGCCTTCATGTAGGCTGCAAACTCTGCAGGCTTCATGGGCATCAGTTCAACGGCTTCAGAGCTTAATTTTTCTTTGAAATCGGGCTGAGACAAAACAGTCAGCATGGCGTCGTTCAGTGTTTTGACAATGGCTGCCGGCATGTTGGCAGGGCCTACAACGCCATACCATTGTTGGGCATCAAAGCCCTTGAGGCCCATTTCTTCTAAAGTGGGAATGTCCTTCACTTGCGGGTGACGCTTGGTGCCTGTCACTGCCAGTGCGCGAATTCTGCCGCTTCGGATGTGTGGCAATGCGGCTGCCAAGCCAGGAAACATCAATTGTGTTTGACCGCCAATGAGGTCAGTGATAGCAGGTGCAATGCCTCGGTAGGGAATGTGCACCATAAAGCTGTTGGTTTGCAATTTGAACAGCTCTGCCGCCAGATGGGTTAAGGACCCTGCGCCTGCAGAGCCATAAGACAGGCGGCCAGGGTTTTGCTTCACGTAGTCCAAAAAGGCCTTGAAGTTTTGCGGTGGCAAACTGGTGTTGATGCACAGCACATTGGGGGTTGAGCCAATCATGCCAATGGGGGTGAAATCTTTTTCTGCGTCGTAGGGCAGTTTGCGAGTGGCGGGTGATGTGCCATGGGTGGCCACATAGCCCTGCATGAGGGTATAGCCATCAGCGGGTGCTCTGGCGGTGTTTTGCGAAGCGATCACGCCGCCGCCGCCGCCAATGTTGTCGACCACCACAGATTGGCCCAGAACCTTGGCCCATCGCTCGCACAGAGCTCGTCCCACCATGTCGGATCCACCACCCGCAGCAACCGGCACGATATAACGAATTGATTTACTGGGATAGGCCGCTTGGGCTTGGGCTAATTCAGGAAGGCCAAACAACAATGGGCTGGCTTGAAGCAGGGTGCGTCTTTTCATGGCATTTCTTTTGAAGGTTAAGTAACGCAAAGTTTAGCCCAGACGGCCCAAAATTGCGCTGAGTACGCACGCAGAATCCTTGATTTATCCTCACATTACCACTTGGCACTTTACAATGTTGCCTTGCATCAAAGAATGTTGGAAAGACAAAGAGATGACGATTAAAAGCGACAAATGGATCCGCCGTATGGCGCAAGAGCACGGCATGATCGAGCCCTTTGAGCCTGGGCAAGTGCGCCAAAACGCCGTCGGCGAAAAAATTGTGAGCTACGGCACCAGCAGCTATGGCTACGACATTCGATGCGCCCCTGAATTCAAGGTGTTCACCAACATTTACAGCACCGTGGTCGACCCCAAGAATTTCGACGAAAAAAGCTTTGTTGACATCCATTCCGATGTCTGCGTCATACCCCCCAACAGCTTTGCTTTGGCCCGCACCATGGAATATTTCCGTATTCCCCGCAATGTGCTCACCATTTGTCTGGGTAAAAGCACCTATGCCCGATGCGGGATTATTGTGAACGTCACGCCCTTCGAACCCGAATGGGAAGGCTATGTCACCCTTGAATTCAGCAACACCACCCCTCTGCCAGCCAAAATTTACGCCGGAGAGGGCTGTGCCCAGGTGCTGTTCTTCGAAAGCGACGAAGTTTGCGAGACCAGCTACAAGGATCGGGGCGGAAAATACCAGGGCCAGGTGGGTGTCACATTGCCTAAGACCTAAAGTGCGACAATAGCGGGTTAATGACCGACTCTTTTTCAAATCTATCGCTGGCTGAACCGCTGGCACGTGCCGTAGCCGAAATGGGCTACGAATCCATGACACCCATTCAAGCGCAGGCCATTCCTGTGGTTTTGACTGGAAAAGACGTGATGGGCGCTGCGCAAACAGGCACCGGTAAAACGGCAGCTTTTTCGTTGCCGCTGCTCCAACGCCTTTTGAAGCACGAAAACACTTCAACATCGCCCGCTCGCCATCCTGTGCGCGCCTTGGTCCTGTTGCCAACACGAGAGTTGGCCGACCAGGTGGCTCAGCAAATCAAGCTGTATGCCAAGTACACCCAAATGCGAAGTGCGGTGGTGTTTGGCGGCATGGACATGAAGCCGCAAACCCTTGAGCTCAAACGAGGTGTCGAAATTCTGGTGGCCACACCAGGGCGCTTGCTCGATCACATCGAAGCCAAAAACGCGGTGCTCAACCAAGTGGAGTACGTGGTCCTGGACGAAGCCGACCGCATGCTCGACATTGGCTTCTTGCCAGACCTGCAACGCATTTTGAGTTTCTTGCCTAAACAGCGCACCACGCTGTTGTTCTCAGCCACTTTCTCGCCTGAAATCAAGCGCTTGGCCGGAAGCTACTTACAAGATCCCGTCACCATTGAAGTGGCGCGTCCCAACGAAACAGCTTCCACTGTAGAGCAGCTTTTTTACAGTGCGCAAGATGACGACAAGCGCAGGGTTGTGAAAGCGGTTTTAAACCAGCGGGGTATCAAACAAGCCTTTATCTTTGTCAACAGCAAACTGGGTTGTGGTCGATTGGCCCGCTCTTTGGAGCGTGAAGGCTTGGTCACTGCTGCCTTGCATGGCGATAAATCTCAAGACGAACGCCTCAAAGCCCTTGAGGCCTTCAAAAAAGGCGAAGTCGATTTGTTGGTCTGTACGGACGTTGCAGCCCGCGGTCTCGACATCAAAGATGTGCCCGCTGTGTTTAACTTTGATGTGCCCTTCAATGCCGAGGACTACGTGCACCGCATTGGCCGAACTGGCCGTGCTGGTGCCTCTGGCTTGGCGGTAACTTTGGTATCCCCCTCCGACATGCGCTTGGTGGCCGATATTGAAAAGCTCATCAAAACAAAACTTCAGGTTGAAAACTACCCATTGGATGAAGACCGTTCGCGAGGCCATGTCAGCGAAGGTAGACGGGAAGAGCGACGTGACGACCGTCGAGAAGAGAGAAGACCCGAGCGTGGCTTCGAGCGACGCCGTGAAGAGGAGACTCCTCGCGACCGACGCAGCAGCTTTAGGCCCGCGCAAGTGTCCAGAGACCCCTTCTTTGAGAAGCCCTATGAGGCTCCTAGCTCAGAGCAAGCTGCAGCGGCTTCTTGGGAAGCAGCACCCAAAACGACCGCATCCCGCACGGGCATTTCTGCCAACATCAAGCCCAAGCGCAAGGTGGCGGCTTTGTTTAAGTCTAGCGAATAAGTTAAAGCACAGGGTTGTCTAGAAACCCATCAGCTTTTCCTTTGAGCGAAGGCTCAGCACAAAATTTGAATTCCCCTGTCAAAATAGCGGCATGAAAATCAAGACCCCCGCCGCACTCGCCGTTTTGTCACTCATTTCACCATGGGGCTTGGCACAGACCGCGCCACCTGCCAATGCGCCTGTTCAAGACATGGGCCGCGTCGAAATCAAAAGCAACCGCGACAACACCATGGAAGAGCGCCGCCAGTCGACGGCAGCCAAAATTGTGATTGGTCGAGAAGAGCTCGACAAACAAGGTGATGGCACCTTGGGTGAAGTTTTGAAGCGCTTGCCCGGTGTCACCATTCAAGGCGCACCCGGCCGCGGTGGCGCCATCCGCATGCGAGGTTTAGGCGGTGGTTATACCCAGATCCTTTTGGATGGGCAACGTGTGCCGCCCGGCTTTTCCGTAGAGTCCCTCACACCCGAGATGGTGGAGAAAGTCGAAATTATGCGTGCGCCAACGGCTGAGACAGGCGCGCGGGCTATTGCTGGCACCATCAACATCATTTTGCGCGAAGGCCAGCGCGCCAACCCCGATGACTTGAAGTTTGGCAGTGCCTTTGAAAACGGGCACCGATCAGATGGGTTGAACTGGGTTAAAAATCTCAAGTCTGAGCCACTCATCGGAACCCTGACAGTCTCCGCCATGAACTCATGGCGTCCTGAAGACGTCACAACGCTGACCGATGCTAACGTCGATGCGGAAGGCCGCATGCCCGCTTTGTCTTCGCAACGCGAACGTCATAACGTGAGCTTGGGACACCGCCAAGGTATGAATGCCAATGCCAGACTGATGTGGCGCGGTGAACAAGGCAAAGCGCTCATCTTGATGCCCTTCATGGTGTATTCGGAGTACAGCAGCGCGGGGCGTATTGATCTGACTGAAAACAAGTCCATCAATGGCATTCAACAGCCTGTTGTGTCCGATACGGCCAATACCACCAGCAACAGCCGCTTTGTGATGACGCGCTTGAATGGTCAATGGAACCAGCGCTTCTCAGCAGACAACAGATTTGAATTTAAGTTTGGTTTGGGTGAGTCGCATTTTAAAAGCCGATTTAACCAAGTCGCCTTGGGATCGACGGGCTTGCTTAACACCTTGGAAGAATCGCGAAGCTACAAAGATTTGTCGCAGTCTTGGAATGGCAAACTCACACACGTTGCTGGCAATGGACACCAGTATGTCAGTGGTCTTGAATTGGAGGGCGTGCGAAGATCAGAAGAGGCTATTGCCGAGGTTTCTGATGATGTTGGGAACATGCGCGCGCGCACGCAACGCTGGGCCATTTACACGCAAGACGAATGGACCATCAACCCCAATTGGAGTGCGCATGCTGGCATACGCTATGAAAATATTCTGACCGAAGGCACCAATGAAGAGGGTGAAAAGCGCAACAAGAGTGGTGTTCTAACGCCCCTGTTGCATGCTGTTTGGAAACCCATTCCACAAAGTCGCGACCAAGTGCGCATGAGCCTCACGCGCAGTTACAAAACACCCACCTTGTTGAATCTGGTTGCCAGAACTGCATTGTCACGCGAAGCCAACAGCCCAACACGCCCCGATCGAATTGGCAATCCTGGCCTGAAGCCTGAATTGGCAACGGGTATTGACATTGCGGTTGAGCGTTATTTGGCAGAGGGTGGTGTTTTGAGTGCCAATATTTTCAGGCGCAACATCAGCGATTTAATTCGCTACGTCACCAGCGAGAGATATGACACGGTGTGGGCGCCGGGCCAGCGTCGCTTCGTTTCAAGTCCTCAAAATGTGGGGGATGCCATCACGCAAGGACTGGAGTTGGAAGCCAAGTTCAGGTTGAACCAGGTCTGGTCAGAAGCACCAGCCGTCGACGTTCGAAGTAACTTGAGTTTCTTTGACTCGAAAGTGTTGGATGTCATGGGCCCCAACAATCGCTTGGACCAGCAACCTAAGATGACTGCCAACTTGGGGGCTGACTACCGCATCCGTGCCATTCCCCTCACCCTGGGCGGCAATGTCAATATGAACCCCGACTACACCACACGCCGTTCAGAACAACAATGGACTTACCAAGGTTCTAAACGGGTCGTTGATGTGTATGGTCTTTGGCGGTTTTCACCCGCTACAGCTTTGCGCGTCACGGTTAGCAATCTCACCCCCCGCGATTACCTGACAGGCTCAACCTACATGGGCAATGGCTTCTCAGAAACGTCAAACACCAACACGCGTAATTGGCAAAATGTGCAGGTGCGATTGGAAATGAAAATTTAAAGGAAGATGGCCATGAAAACCCACAGTGCAGCTTGGTACGACAGCATGTACAACAACCGCGCCTTGGTGCCAGACCATGCAGCGCATTTTGCAGACTGGTCTAAGACTTCTGCTGACGCGCGTGCTGCCGTGAAATGCACGCTCAACATTGCCTACGGCGATGGCCCCAACGAAAGCTTGGACATCTTTCCAGCCAGCCAACCCAATGCGCCCGTGGTGGTTTTTATTCATGGCGGCTATTGGCGCAGTCTTGACAAAGCCGACCATTCGTTTGTGGCGCCGCCTTTGCATGACATGGGGGCTTGTGTAGTGGTGGTGAACTACGCTTTGTGTCCTGGCACAACCGAATCGCCTGTCACCATTCCGGACATTGCACATCAGATGGTCAAGGCCATGGCATGGACCTGGCACAACATTGCTCGCTACGGCGGCAACCCCAAGAATGTGTCTGTGGCAGGACATTCAGCGGGCGGGCATCTGGCCGCTATGCTGCTGGCTTGCGATTGGAAACAAGTTGACCCCAATATCCCAGCACATTGGATTCAAAAGGCGCTGTCTATTTCTGGTTTGTACGACCTCACACCGTTGCGCAAAACACCTTTCCTTCAAGACTCACTCAGGCTCACAGCCAAGCACGCGCGCATGGCCAGTCCGGCTTTGTGGCCACGGCCCCGAAAGGGCGTTTTGTACACGGTGGCGGGTGGTGATGAAAGCCCAGAATTTTTGCGCCATAACCGCTTGATTCACCAAGTCTGGGGCGCACGTACTGTGCCTGTTTGCGAAGAGTTGGCGGGCCTCAATCACTTCAGCATCGTGACCGATCTGACAAAAAAAGGCACTCGATTGAGTGCCTTAACGAAAGCCTTGCTAGACCTTTGATCTGCGGCGCTGCCATGCCGACCAAATGGGTGGCAGCAACAAGCAAATGACCACCACGCTGAGCAAGGTGAAAGACATCGGCCGATCCCAAAACACACGCCAGTGACCTTCGCCGATAGACAAAGCATTGCGCATTTGTGCCTCGGCCAGTGGCCCCAAGATCATGCCCACGATGACGGGTGCTACCGGAAAATCATAGCGGCGCATGATTGTTCCAAGCAGGCCAAAGCCATACATGAGGAACAAGTCAAAGCTGCTTTGGCGCATGCCATAAACGCCCACAGTTGCAAAAATCAAAATGCCGGCATAAAGCTGTGGTTTTGGTATTTGCAACAACTTAACCCACAAGCCCACCAGCGGCAAATTGAGAACCAGCAACATCACATTGCCAATGTAGAGCGAGGCTATCAAAGCCCAAACCAAGCTGGAAGAATTTTGGAACAACTGCGGACCCGCTTGGATGCCATAGTTTTGCAATGCTGACAACAAAATGGCCGCTGTGACAGAAGTCGGAATGCCCAGCGTCAACAAGGGTACCAAGGTGGCTGTCACCGCAGCGTTGTTGGCAGCTTCTGGGCCAGCCACGCCCTCAATGGCGCCTGTTGTGCCAAACTCTTCTTGGTGCTTGGAGAGTTTTTTTTCGGTGGCATAACTTAAGAAAGTAGGGATCTCGGAGCCACCTGCTGGAATGGTGCCAAATGGAAAACCAATGGCCGTTCCGCGAAGCCATGCGGGCCAAGACCTGCGCCACTCCAAAGGTGTCATTTGGGCCTTGGTGAGGCGGTTCATGTCGGCACTGCTTTTACCTTCGTAGAGGGCGTTGTACATGACCTCTGAAACAGCAAACAGGCCAACAGCAATCAGCACTGTTTCAATGCCGTCCATGAATTCAGGAATGTTGCCGGTGTATCGCACTTGCCCCGAAATTTGGTCCATGCCAATCAAGCCCAAGGCCAAGCCAATGAACAAAGCGGAAAGGCCGCGAACGGTACTTTGACCCAATACAGCACTGACTGTGATGAAGGCCAACACCATCATGCAGAAATACTCGGGGGGGCCTAATTTCACTGCAAATTCTGCCACCACGGGGGCAAACAAGGTGACCAAGATGGTGGCCAAAGTGCCGGCCACAAAAGACCCAATGGCTGCAGTGGCCAATGCGGATCCTGCGCGGCCATTCTTGGCCATCTTGAAACCTTCAAGTGCAGTGACCATCGTGCCAGTTTCGCCGGGGGTGTTGAGCAAAATGGATGTGGTCGAGCCGCCATACATGGCGCCGTAATAAATGCCGGCGAAGAAAATCATGGAAGCTGTGGGTTCGACTTGCGCTGTGATGGGCAAGAGCATGGCCACGGTAACAGCAGGGCCTAAGCCGGGTAGCACGCCAATGGCGGTGCCTAGGGCACAGCCCACAAAGGCCCAGAGTAGATTAATGGGGGTTCCGGCTGTTGCAAAACCAGACAGCAGATTGTTCCAAGTATCTAACATGAGTTGCTTTCAACTTAGGCTTAAAGCCAAGAGGTGCCAGTTAAGTTGGGCAAATTGATGGCCAAGAACTTGGTGAACAGCCAAAAAACAGGTGCTGCAATGAGGAAGCCCAAAACACAATCTTTCAGTGTTTGTGAAATGTTGCCAGCAGGGTCGCCTTGTGAAATTCGAAGACCCCTCACAGCCAAAATAAAACAGATGGCACAACTCACCACAAACCCAGCCACATTGATCAGTGCAGCATTGGCCAAAATGCCGGCCGAGACCCACGCGAATGCGTGCCAATCGGCTTTCTCTGCACCACTGGCTTCAGGCATGTTGCGATAACCACCCGATATAGATTCCCAAATTAGCCAAGCAGAGCAAGCAGCCAGAAAGACCGCCACCACCCACGGCAAGAAATTGGGCCCAACGCCCGCGTATCCCGCCTCAGAGGAGATGCTGGTGGCGCCCCACATCATGAGCAAAGACAACACCAAGCCGAAGAGACCGATGGCAATTTGTGGGGGGGATGCGGGTTGGGGCTGCGACATGCATTGTCCTTTTGTCAAAAATTCTGGGTCCCGCAGGACCCAGAAAAAAGAGGCTGTTCAAAGAAATTGATCAGCCATGATTCACCCTAGGTGAATGCTTAGATCATGCCGGACTTGACCATGGTGGCACGCAAGCTTGCAAACTCACGATCGACAAAATCGTCGAATTCTGGATTGGGCATCCAAGCGGGTGTCCAGTTGTTCTTTTCCAGCGACTCAGCCCAAGATTTTGATTTCGTGGCTTTGAGAACCATGTCGGTCAGGCCTTTGCGCTGTGCGGCTGTGAGGCCAGCAGGTGCATACACACCGCGCCAGTTTCCAATCTCAATGTTGTAGCCTTGCTCGATCATGGTGGGGATGTTGATACCCTTCAAGCGCTTGCCCGATGTGACGGCAATAGGGCGCATTTTTCCAGTTTCAATGTACTGCTGGAATTCGCTGTAGCCGCTACCGCCTACCGTGACATTACCGCCCAAAATGGCTGCAACAGCTTCGCCGCCGCCACGGAATGGCACGTAGTTGATCTTGGCTGCATCGACACCCACTTCGCGCGCCAACATGGCTGCTGCAATGTGCTCTGTAGAACCGCGTGAACCGCCGCCCCACTTGACGCTGCCAGGGTCCTTTTTCAATTGATCTACGACGTCCTTCATGGTTTTGAGAGGTGAATTGGCGGGCACCACAAACACGTTGTACTCGCTGGTTAAGCGCGCAATGGGTGTGACTTTGTCGAGGCTGACTGGGGGCTTGCCTGTGATAATGCCGCCCAACATGACAGCGCCCATGACCATCAAGGAGTTGCCGTCGCCTTTGGTAGCGTTAGCGTATTGGGCGAGGCCAATGATGCCGGCAGCGCCGCCCTTGTTTTCATAGCTGACCGAGCTGGCCACGCCAGAGTCTTGCAGGGCTTTGCCCAAAGCACGGCCCGTGGTGTCCCAGCCGCCACCTGGATTGGCTGGAATCATCATTTTGATGTTGGCGGCTGCCAATGAGGGCAGAGACAGGCTAGAACCTGCTGCCAATGCCAAAACGGATTTGATGAACTGATCACGACGCATGGTGTTCCTTTGAGTGCAAAATTGATAAGTGATCATCTACTCTTAAACTGTCATTTACCTGTCGAAAACCCTAGGGAAAGTACTGATCTATGCGCTTATTGTTGGTCGAAGACGACCCTTACTTGCAAGAGACCCTCGCTCGCAGCTTGTCGCGGCGCGGAATGCAAGTCAGTTGTGCCGCATCGGCTGCGCAGGCCTTGAGCTTGTGGAAAAGTGTGCGCCCCGATGTGGTGGTGCTGGATTTAACGCTGCCCGATGGCGATGGTTTGAATGTGTTGTCCCAAATTCGCAAAGAGGGTCTGAGAACACCCGTGTTGGTGTTGACCGCTAGAACGACAGTAGGCGATCGCGTGTTGGGCTTGAATTCGGGTGCCGACGATTACATGGCCAAGCCTTTTGATTTGGACGAACTGGAAGCCCGTGTCAATGCCCTTGATAGACGTGCACGCAGTAGCCCAGCCACATTAGATCAAAGAGAAGGCTCTGCCACGGTTCGCGCAGACCTTCACACAATTCAGTTGGGCGCCTTGACCTTAGATACCTTGAACGGTGCAGCTTATTTAAACCGACAACCTATGGAGTTGACACCTCGCGAAGTGGCCATGCTGCAGGCTTTGATGTCGCAACCGGGTCAGGCGGTTTCCAAAGAGCGTTTGTTTGCAGCCGTGTTTCCACTTGAGTTGGACGTTCAATTTGAAGCCATCGAAGTGGTGGCTTACCGACTTCGCAAAAAATTAACAGACACGGGTCTTGGCTTGGTGACTTTGCGTGGCTTAGGCTACTTGTTGAAGGTCAACGCATGATGCTTGGTACGGCATCCAAAATGTCAATGCGCAGGCAATTGTTGTTGGGGATTTTGTTGCCCCTCTTGATTTTGGTGGGCATCAATGCCTGGAGCCTTTATCAGGAAGCTTTGAACGCTTCTGACATTGCTTACGACAGAAGCTTGTTGGCTTCTGCCAAAACCATCAGTGAGCAACTCGATGTGGTGGGTTATGACAACGATGCCCAAATCCGAGCCTTGGTGCCCTATGCAGCCACTGAAGCTTTTGAATCAGACAATCAAAGTCGCTTGTATTACAAGGTCTCGCATTTGAATGGCACCATGGTGTCTGGTTTTTCAGAATTGCCCGTCTGGAAAGGACAAATTCCTGCAAAGCCCGCCTATGCGGCATTGGTTGATTTTTACAACGACAGTTACCAAGGTGAAGAGATTCGGGTGGCCACCCTGTTGCAGCCCGTGGTGAGTGAAAAGGGACGTGCCATGGCTGTGATTCAAGTGGCTGAGACCTTGGAGTTGCGCCACACCTTGGCGCGTGAACTGTTGATCGGTACCCTGTGGCGACAAGCCTTGCTATTGGGCATCATTGCGTTGGTCGTGGTGAGTGTGGTGCAACGCGCTACACAACCTGTGCGCAAGTTGTCTGAGCATTTGGAAAATCGATCTGAGCATGATTTAGCGCCCTTGGCTTACGAGGCTGCACCCCAAGAAATTCAGCCTCTGATTTTGGCCACCAACCATGTGATGCAAAAGTTGCAATCCTTGTTGGCGCAACAAAAAGGATTTGTTCGCGATGCAGCACATCAACTCAGAACACCCCTGGCTGTCTTGAAGCTTCAGGTGCAATCTGCGCAGCGTGGCGATACGCCCAACGAACGATCACTGCAAGACATTGCACTGACCATTGACCGTGCCACTCAGTTGATCAATCAAATGTTGGCGCTGGCCAAGGTGGAGCAACTCAATGCTTCTACTCAGCCTACATGGACAGATTTTTCGCTGGTCGCGCGGGAAGTAGCGCTTGAGTTAGCGCCTTTGATGGTCGTTAAGAATCTGGATTTTGAGATTGACACTGAGATCAGTGGTGTTCTTGCGCCCGACTGGATGCTGAGGGAACTTACTCGCAACTTGCTGTCCAATGCCATTCGCCACAGCCCGCAGGCAGGACGCTTGAAACTGGATTTGCGGCCGCATGCCGAAACAGTGAGGTTGAGTTTGCGAGATGAAGGCCCTGGCCTAAGTGAAGATCTGCAAAACCGACTGTTTCAACCCTTCGCAACAGGGGACACACGTCAGGGAAGTGGCTTGGGCCTGTCTATTTGTTTGGGCATTGTGCAATCACTCCACGGTGAAATTAAATTGCGCAACGAACCCATGGCGGGTTCTGTCAGCGGCTTGAACTGCGAGGTGCAGTTCAAACGCGCAGAACCCAAGACAAGCTAAAAATCTACATCAGCAGGTGTTCGCCTGCGTTGTCGCCGCCCAAAATGACGTAGTTGACTTTGCGAATGTCCATGAGCTTGGTGCCACCAGAATAACTAATCGAGCTTTGAGTGTCTTGTTCCATCTCGATCAGGGTGTTGGCCAAATGACCTTTGAGGGGCTCCAGAATGCGCTTACCTTCAACGTGCTTGTATTCGCCCTTGTTGAAGTCTGAGGCCGAGCCGTAATACTCTTTAAAGAGCTTGCCGTCCACCTCGACAGTGGCGCCGGGCGACTCTTCGTGACCGGCCAACAT
>CALAGS010000199.1 GCA_937891665.1 uncultured Burkholderiales bacterium
GGCACCACCTTGTTGGTCGATGGCGGACAGCACTTGATGAAGTTCGAGCGCGATTTTTCTTTGATGTGAGCACCATGACCGCCTTGCCTAAACCCTCTGCGGCCACTTCTGGCATGCAAACGCTCACCCTCACTGGCTTGCGCTTTGATGCCAACTTGGGCATCTTGGAACACGAGAAAACAGCCCCTCAGCCCATTCAAGTGGATGCCGAATTGAACTTGGGGCCGCAGCCTTTGTTGCCGCGCGACGATGACATCAGCAACGTACTGGACTATCGCAAGGTGCGCAAAATCATCATCGAAGAATGCACCGCCGAACACGTCAATTTGCTGGAAAGCCTCATTGGCAAACTCTCGAGTCGCCTCATGCAATTGCATGGCGTCAAAGGTGTTCGCGTGAAGATTGCCAAATTAGAAATTTTTGAAGATTGCGAAGTTGCCATTCGCATGGAAACAGGACAATGGTGAAACCATGAATGCACCCACACAGAACGCTTGGCTAGAGGCCGTCGAAAACTTGACCGAAGAAGCTACAGACGAGGCTTCGCAAAAAGCCAAGGCTCTCAAAATTGAACGCGAAACACACAAGTTAGAAAAACGCTTGTGTCGCCAGGTGGGCCAAGCCATCAGCGAATTCAACATGATTGAAGAAGGCGACCGCATCATGGTCTGCATGTCGGGCGGCAAAGACAGCTATGGCATGCTCGACATTTTGCTCAAAATGAAAGCGCGTGCACCTGTTGACTTTGAACTCATTGCCGTCAACTTAGATCAAAAGCAACCTGGCTTTCCTGCCGAAATCTTGCCTGCCTATTTGAAAAACATGGGCATTCCGTTTCACATTGAAACGCAAGACACCTACTCCATCGTGAAGGACAAAATTCCCGAAGGCAAAACCATGTGCAGCTTGTGCAGTCGTTTGCGCCGAGGTATTTTGTACAAAGTGGCAGGCCAATTGAAGTGCAACAAGTTGGCGCTGGGTCATCACCGCGATGACATGCTGCAAACGTTTTTCCTGAACATGTTCTTTGGCGGCAAACTCAAAGGCATGCCGCCAAAGCTCTTGAGCGACAACGGCGAGTTCATGGTCATTCGGCCTTTGGCCCACGTGGCCGAGGCCGACCTGACACGCTGGGCAGAGCACCGCCAGTTCCCCATCATTCCTTGCACCTTGTGTGGCAGCCAACAAAATTTGCAGCGCGTGCAAATTGGCAACATGATTCGCGAGTGGCAAAAGAAGTTTCCAGGCCGCATTGAAAACATGTTTTCAGCTTTGCAAAATGTAGTGCCCTCGCACTTGATGGACGCCAACCTGCATGATTTTAAAAATCTCAAAATCACGGGCCTTGCCAATGAAGACGGTGACAAAGCCTTTGACGACGAAAGCTTTGAAGCGCCCAATGTGATGGCCAGCTTGCAAGGTGTGCAAGTGGTTCAGCTCTAAATCGATTCCATGTTGATTTGTGATTTACAAGTGACTCGCAAGGAGAACGCCATGAACCTTCAAATCATGGGACCATTCGCCCGCCACATTCGGTGGGGCGGTCTGTTTTTACTGGTCCTGTTCAGCCTTCTGTTGAGTGGCTGCAACAGCATGCGCATCATCGAAAGCCAAGTGCAAACCAGCACGCAGTGGCCCACAGGCACAGCTTCACAAACCGCCGTGCCTGCCAAAGCATTCTTCCGACTTGACCGTCTTCCTGCCGACGTCAACAACCTCCAAGCGGGTTGGGCTGAGGTGGAGCTTGAAGCGGCCCTAGCCCCATTGGGCTGGACCCGCAACGACATTCAAGCCCAATACACCATCTGGATTGGCGTGCGCGCAGCAGAGTTCATTGCAGATCCTTGGGGCCGTCCTGTTCGCAGTCCTTGGACGAATCGCATTAGCATCAATATTGGCACGGGCTACTACAGGCCTCACGGCATGGGCTGGGGCCTTGGCATGCGCTCTGGTTTTCCACCGCCTTCTGGCTATGCGCAAGAAGTGAGCATCATCATTCGTGACCTGCAAACCAGCAACGTGGTTTACCAAACAAAGGCCATGCACGAAGGCCCTTGGACAGACCATCAGAACATTTGGCGCGCCATGATAGGTGCTGCACTGCAAGGTTTTCCAAATCCATCGGTCCTTAACCGACGGGTTGACACCACCATTGCAAGGTAAAAAATGCCCTCGAACGCAACGCGCATCGTGGCCATTCGACATGGCGAAACGGCTTGGAATGTGGACACCCGCATTCAAGGCCACATTGACATTCCATTGAATGAGCATGGCCAATTGCAGGCTGAGCGCTTGGCCGAAGCTTTGGCCGCGCAAGACCCTTTGCACGCCATCTACACCAGTGACCTGCAACGCGCACATCAAACAGCTGCTGCTGTTGGCAAGCGCTTAGGCCTCACACCTGTGACACACCAAGGCTTGCGCGAGCGCGGGTTTGGCGCCTTTGAAGGTAAAACTTTCAAAGAAATAGAAGCCGACTTGCCAGAGGACGCCATGCGTTGGCGCAAGCGCGATCCGCATTGGGAACCCCCAAAAGGCGGTGAGTCATTAATCGTTTTAGATCAGCGCATTCGGACCACCCTGAACACTTTGGCCGCAAAGCATCCAGGTGAGCACATTGCGGTTTTTGCGCATGGCGGTGTGATGGACATTTTGTACCGCATTGCCACGGGGCAAGATTTGTTGGCGCCTAGAACCTGGGCCCTGACCAACACCGCCATCAACCGCTTGTTGTGGACGCCAGAAAGCATTTCTTTGGTGGGATGGGCAGATACGTCGCACTTGGACGACGTAGCGCAAGACGAATATTAAGTTTTCGACTTAAAGCTCAGCTGAGTTGAGCTGAGCACTCAATCTTGCGTGAAACTTTTGGGCGGCGTCACGCCCAAATGCCTGTAGGCCGCCAAAGTGGCCGTTCTTCCGCGAGGAGTGCGCTGCAAGAATCCTTGTTGAATCAAATACGGCTCAATCACATCTTCAATGGTGTCGCGCTCTTCGCCAATGCTGGCTGCAATGTTGTCTAGACCCACAGGGCCACCATCAAAACGGTGAATGACGGCTTCGAGCAATTTGCGGTCCATCAAATCAAAACCTTCAGGATCGACATCGAGCATGGCCAACGCTCGTTTGGCAATGTCGTGTGTGATATGGCCTGAGCCTTTCACATCGGCATAGTCGCGCACACGTCTGAGCAAGCGATTGGCAATGCGCGGTGTGCCGCGTGAGCGCTTGGCAATTTCCTCGCCGCCTGCAGCATCCATAGGCGCTTTGAGCAATGCGGCACTGCGCTTCACAATTCGGCCTAATTCTTCTGCCGTGTAAAACTCAAGACGCGACACAATGCCAAATCTGTCGCGCAGTGGGTTGGTCAGCATGCCCGCACGGGTGGTGGCGCCCACCAAAGTGAAGGGTTGCAAATCGAGCTTGATGCTGCGCGCAGCAGGCCCTTCACCAATCATGATGTCGATTTGATAGTCTTCTAATGCGGGGTACAAAATTTCTTCCACCACGGGCGACAAGCGGTGAATTTCATCGATGAACAAGACATCGTTTTTTTCTAAATTGGTCAGCAGTGCGGCCAGGTCTTT
>CALAGS010000200.1 GCA_937891665.1 uncultured Burkholderiales bacterium
TGTCCGCCATCACGCCGCCAGTGGCGATGGCAGTGTATGCAGCAAACGGCATTTCTCGAGGCACCCTGATGCAGACCAGCTGGGCCGCAGTTAAGCTAGGCCTGACCGGGTACATCATCCCATTCATGTTCGTATTCGCACCGTCGTTGTTGTTGAAAGGCGATTTCTGGGTCGTGGCGCTGTCCACGGTGACCGCCACCGTGGGTGTAATCTGTCTCGCAGGCGGGCTGCACAGCTACTTCTTTTTCGGACTTGCGCGCTGGTGGGAGCGGCTGCTGCTGATCGCGGCCGCTTTGGTGTTGATCAAGCCCGGTTGGATGACCGACCTGTTGGGCCTGGCGCTGATCGGTGTCACCGTGGCCAGCCAGTTGATGCTAAGGGCCCCGGCCACTGACAACGTCACCATCAAGGAATCCTAACGCCCATGTCGAAAGCTACAGACTTACTTTTTCAATCGACGAACAAGTTGCCAAGCACCAACAGCAACTGCGCCGGCGACCAGTCCTGCCACTCCACCAGCCAAGTTACTCAATAGATCCGCACTACCATATCACCCAATTCAGAGACTGCCTATTAGCAGATGGGCTCCATCCGAACACTGTGCGGCGGCCATGCACAGATGATCTAAAAGTACAGAATCTGGACACCCGCATTCCATCGTTATCAGCGCCTGAGCGCCGGGCCGACAGTCCTGATTGTTTCATTCAAGCCACTGTCGCCTTGCGGATTGCCGTGGCGGTGGCTTTGGCCTTGTCCGACTCAATGCGCAGGAGCGCAAGCTCGGCGGCCGAGACGCGATCAATATTGGAGAAGTCCAGTTTCCACAAGTGCGAATCGCTCCAGCGCTGAGGCGATTGCACCGTCGTACGTGGGCCGGGCGCAGTCTCCAATAGTTTCAATGCAAGTTCCAGCGTGGCGGCCTGAGACGCACCGTCTTTTGGCTTACCCGCAGCATTGCCCAGCGGGAAGTCGGAGAAAACGAAGCGCGGTACACCGACATGTTCCACGATGTCCTTCGCGCAACCCATCACCACCGTAGAGATTCCTGCAGCCTCGAGCGCACGGGCGGTGAGGCACATCGACTGGTGGCAAATCGGGCAGTTGGGAATCAAGATGGCCACATCTACACCGTCTGACTTGCAGCGCTCTATGATCATGGGAATGTCGACCTCGATCGTGTGGCGCTGGCTGCGATTGGTTGGTACGCCATGGAAGTTCTTGGCCAGCTTTCCAATTCGGCCCTGTGTGGCCAGCTTGCGCATCAACGGCAGCGGGAACCAAGAGTTGCTGTCTTCCATCGACGTATGGATGCGATCAATTGCCACATGCGAAACGCGCACGTCATGGTCTTTCGATGTGTCCATCTCGTAAGGAACGAAGAACTTGGCGGCGGAATTGTAAGGCGCGCCCGGGCCTTGCGGCCCCTTGTCGGGCTGAAATGGAGCGGCTGTTGTCATCAAGGTCACAGTCGATTCAGACAAGGCCTTCTTGAGCGGCCGAAACGGCACGTCGATGTAGTGAGCGTAGCGGTACGGGTTGTTATAACCCAGGGCCATGTACCAGTCGCGCGTGCGCTTCATGTAGGGCACATGGCTGTCGTCGTCAGATGCGAAGCCAAGCTGCGAATCGAGCTCTACTTGATTCAGTTGGAGCGATTCGGTCATCATAGAAATTTTCCTTTCAGCCGCGCTGGGCCAGCGATTTTAGAAAGAGGCCTGTGAATGGCGACGAATTGGATACGTACGAAGCGTAGCGCAGCACGCTGGCACTGGCAAGTGTCGCGCCATTTGGTTTTCGCTAGTCGCGTTTCCTAGCAAACTGTACCAAGTTGATTCAACACTCCCCATAGCGTTCAGAGCTGGACGAATAATTAAAACATCAGAGAAGATGCAATGACACAGTTTATTGCACATCAATGTTTGATAGCTTGTAGGCCGCATTCTAAGTAATCAGTTCAAGCGCGCAGAAATTTCACTTGCAACGCGCTGAATAAGCGGAGTTAGCTTGCTCTGATCTATGACTGCCATTCGATTTACACTGGTTACGAGTGCTAGGGCGCCAATCACTTCGCCCTCACCTTGGTGCAGTGGCACAGCAATAGCTGCTAAATTAGTTTCCAACTCACCATTAGAAAAGTAAAAACCGCTCTTCCGAATCCGGCTGTAATATCGCCTAAAGTCTGCCCAATTTATTGGTAAACCTGCTTCAGCAATTTCGGCCTGGTGTGAGTCAAACAACTTGTGCAATTGAGTCGTTGGCAAACCTGCAAGAATAACTTTTGGAGCGCCCCCTTTAAACAGCGGACGAGGTCTACCACGTCCATAGCTCAAGTTGGCTGGTGTAGATGCAAATTCACGGTAGGTATCAAGTAATTGGTCACCACGGAGGCTTGACACTACGCAGTCGAAACCTGTTTGCAATACCAATTCTTTCAACAGAGGAATACCACATTGCAAAACAGGATCAGCTTGCCGAATATAGTGATCGAGCACAATGATTCTAGGACCCAGTGTGAACTTTGCATTCGCACCACGTTGCAGAATTCCCGCATCACTTAGCGTTTTTAGGTATCTATAACTTGTAGGTAAAGAAACATCAAGCTGCTCACTGATGTCCTCTGCATTCCAATGAAGACGTTGATCTGAAAACAGATCTAGTACGCTTAGCATGCGTGAAAGACTGGAGTCGGCTTTATCAATCATGCGGAACTTTAAATCTTCAATGAGCTAGCACTAGCAAGTTGGACAATAAAGCACTGATACTGTCCAGCTCTGCGCTAGATTGAGCTGTACCCAATATATATCGATCCGGACGTACCATGACAGCCCGCACATTATTCTGCAAAAGCCACGTCTGAATTTCAGACGAACTTGCTGGTACCAGCACGACACTGTGAAACAGCCAACGTTCGCGGGTAACTTCGCTAACGTCATTTAAAACATCCTCAAAACCGATTACAGCAAAGTTCAACCCTAGCTCAACATCTAGCAAGCGACCATCAGACAGCTTAGGCTGAGGAAATATTTGGGCTACTGGGGCATCTTCGCCCTGCCAAAAACCTGGCCCAAGCTGCGGAGCAGGAAATTGAAACATTTCAGGCTGACCTTTGTTAAACTTCGCGTCGCGCTCGCGCGCAGCATCCGCATCAGTTGTCTGGATAATGCCGCCAAGTTTGACTGCTAAATCAATGAAAGCATGAACATGTGGCCCACGTTCACTTTCATAAGTATCCAACAACCCTTCGTCAAATCGACCGCGAAGCACAGCTTCAAGTTTCCAAGCTAAGTTGGATGCATCTCGAATGGCAGCGCACATACCTTGACCTAAAAATGGCGGGGTTTGATGTGCCGCATCGCCAGCTATAAACAAACGACCTTTGCGCCAAGTCTGAGCAATTACTGAATGAAAAGTGTAAATAACAGCACGCTCGATTTCTGCTTGCTCGGGTGTAATCCAGTTGCTAACCAATTTCCATAGAGTTTCGGACTTGACCAATTGTTCTTCATCGTCACCGGGCATGATCATGATTTCCCATCTGCGCCGATTACCCGTGACGTTGCAATATGTCATTGGGCGTGAAGGATCGCAATGCTGCACTGTGTGATCTGGTAATTGGGGCACTTCCTTTTTCAGAAGAGCATCAAACACCAACCAAGGTTGGTGTAGACCAAGATCCAGCGTAGACGAACCAATTAACTTGCGCACCATTGAACGCGCGCCATCGCAACCAATCACATACTTCGCTCTCACTTCAAACTCATTGTCAATTAGCAAGTTTTTTACCTGCAAAGTGGCCTGCTCACTGTCATCTTCAATCGAAGTAACTTCATGGCTACAGTGAACCTGAACATTGGGATATCGACGGATTCCATGACGAAGCACAGCTTCAAGCTCAGGTTGATGAAAATAGTGGTTGGTAGCACAGCCGTGAGGACCTCGCTCGGAGGTTCCTGCACGAATCAATAGGGTCTCGCCAGCTGCATTGTTGAAATACATACCCTTCAACCCAGGACGCGATATAGCCTCTACTTCACGTCGTAAACCAAGAGTTTCAAACACTCTCATGACTTCACCGTCAAAGTGAATAGCGCGAGGCAACGGATATATTTCAGCATCCCGCTCAAGAACTACAACTGACAGGTCATACTGCCCCAAAAGGTTGGCTATCGTGACACCAGCAGGACCATACCCGATGATGGCCACATCAAAAATACCGTTGCTCATTTTTTGTAGCCCATGAGCGTTTCCATTTCAGATTGCCACTGAGCACGACTGCGAAATTTAGGTCGACTGCGCGCTAAGGCTTCAGCTGACGCCATGACTGATTCATCGCTTTGATCTAGATCTATCGTTTCACGCAAAGGTTGCTCACAGTACCATGGCATGTCCATGAAAACTTCTATACGGTTTCCCTCTGGGTCACGAAAGTAAATTGATATGGCATTGCCATGCGAGACTGCGGCTAGATCGGATACATCGGGCTCAGCCAGTGTTCGCTTTCGCAATTCACGCAGCGTGGCCAAATCAGGAACTCGCAGTGAAATTTGATTGATCACACTGAACGTCAAGTCAGTCGGCCGACCACTGGCCAAAACGATTTGGTGATGCTCGGAAGGGTCTCGACTTAAAAATATCAATTCAACTGCACCCAGATTGCCATGGTCGGTCTGAAAAAACCCCAACACATCGCGATAAAAGCGAGCCATGCGCTGAATATCGCGCACATAAAACCCCATATGGCTGAACGTCAGCGCTTTAGGGTGACCAAGAGGACTTGACATTCTCCGCCCCATTTCTTGAAAATAATTGAATTTTATGGTTGCATATGTTGATATTTATCTAGTGGTTTATCCCATTATGATAATTAATAGATTTGTTGAAAATTCTGGCCATGCACTTGGTTTTTGATTTTTTAATTCAGGAGACTCCCCATGAACCCAATTTCCAGTCGTTTAGGCCTCGCGGTGCTGAGCATAGGCTTGCTAATTGCCTTGCCGGTCTCTGCACAAACGGCTGTTTGGCCTAACAAACCAGTTACTTTAGTGGTTGGCACGCCCGCTGGTGGCGCAATAGATGCCTATGCCCGCACATTGGCAGATCAGCTGACCAAGCAAACGGGAGGTACCTTCCTCGTTGAAAATCGTGCGGGAGCGGGCGGAAACCTGAGTGCAGAGCATGTCCTGAAGTCACCTGCTGACGGCCATAGCATTTGGGTCACTACTCACGCTATGTTCACCATTAACCCCTCGGCTTACCCTCAACTGCGTTGGAAACAGACAGATTTCAAACCAATCGCGAAAGGGATCGAGAGCCCCTTGTTGCTCGTGGTTCATCCTTCCGTTCCTGCGCGCACTTTACCTGAGCTCGCTTCCTGGCTAGTAGCCAATCCGTCCAAAGCTGCTTATGCCTCTTTTAGCCCAGGGACGCCGTCCCATTTTTTAGGTTTCCAACTGAATGAGCGGCTAAAGCTGAACATGGTCCACGTGCCTTACAAAGGCTCAGCCCCTCAACTCAATGATCTTATTGGCGGCCAGGTCTTGTTAGGATTTACACAAATGCAAGGTGCTATGCAGCAAGTGCAAGCAGGTAAGTTGCATGCGATTGCAATCACAAGCCTCGAACGCTCACGCTTTTTACCCCAAGTGCCTACACTGGCAGAATTGGGACACCGTGACCTGAGCTTACAAGTTTGGTTTGGACTAGTTGCCCCAGTTGCTACCCCACCTAAGGTGATTGAAGTCATCACAGCAGCTGTTGTGAAAGCGCAAGGAGATACAACTTACCGCACCAAACTTGAAGCACAAGGATTTGAAGTGCCTCGCGAGTCTGGCAGTGCATTCGAAACCACTATTTTGAATGACACTGCTAGATGGGCTCGAGTCGTACAAGCCACCGGATTCAAGGCGAACGATTAAATTGAACTAAGTCTAAAAAATTGGCCTAGATGAAAGCACTTTTGGCCTCATCACGCAGTGCTAGTTGAAAGCTGGCGTGCCGCAATCACTTGATTGCTAGTGATATATGTCAACTTACTCAGTTTATTACACTTCAATTTTCTATGACTTGTAACTCTAAAATAACAAGCGTAGCTTGAAAAAACTGTTTGCTGATCAGCAATTTATACATGCATGACCCCAAAACTAAAATCTCAATGCTTGGCAGGCCCCGCGGCTTTGACCGCCGCGTCAAATCCACCTTTAGCCTGCCACTCTATCATGCCGCCTTGTAAGATGCGAACGTTTTCCCAACCCGCCACGCGCAGCGCAAATCCAGCTTGTGCCGACAGCGAACCAGAGTTGCAATAAATGATCACTGGCTTATTTTTGGGAATAGTATTGCGCTTCGCCAGAACTTGACGCCAGTCTATGTTGATGGCACCGGGTATGTGTCCCTTGGCAAATTGCGCTGGATCACGCGCATCGATCACAACCATCTTAGGCCACTCATCTTTAGGAATTTGTTCGGCAAAAATAACACCTCCGCCGTAGTCCACAAACTCCAGATAGGCCTCCATTTCGTCGGCGGCAATGGCTTTGTTATCGGCATGAGCAGTTGGGGCTAGCAGCAAGCTGCCAGAGATAACGACCGCGAGGGCGAGGTTACGAAAATGCATGGTGTCTCCAGTTCGAAAGATAATATTAGTAAAGACGAATTAAAAACCTTCGATCCGATCTTCAGGCTTAGAGTTATTTCGGTTGATCCGAAACGCCCATGCGCAAGCAAGCGCGATACCCAATGCAACAACACCATAGCCAGCGCTAAGTTGACTTTCCATTGAGTATGCATTGCAGAGTCGTCTTTCAGTGGTTGCCAGAAATACACCTGTTGTGATCAACATCGATACGATGTAACCCACAAAGAAAAGCTGCAACACTGCTGGTGAACGACTGATTGACGTTTTAACAAGCGCTCCGCTGGCTATCAACGACAGAAGTTTAAACACATCCACTTGGGGCATGACGACTGCTCGGTCGATGGATATGGGCAGCATCCAATAGGTGATGATGAACTGGGCTGCGATGAAGCCCGTTAACCCAAACCGGTTCCAATGACCTAGTGATGTTTTCTTTATTTCCCAACCGCTGCTCATCAAAAACCAGCCGCTTGCAAAAAGTATTGGCATTTGAATCACCATATGCCAGGTCATACTCTGTTCAATCAGACTACGCCCTGGTGGTACCGACAATGCGCTACCCAGCAGACATAGGACCAGCCCAATCCATACGGCAAACGGAAAAAATCTCTGACGCATCATGGCGAATTAGCCAATGCAGTGTCTAGGGCTACTGTCGCATCGAGGTAATCGACGATGCGGAATAGCCGACCTGCACCGCTAACCAGATGCAATGCGGCATTGTGTTCAAACTCTCCTAGCGGTGCCGGAATAACGATGATGCCAAAGGCATCAAGCAACTGCCGCCTATCAAGCGGCGAGCTAAGGCTAACCACGTTCCAAATGGCTGGGTCCATGCGCATGCGGTCGCGGTATATTTGAAGCGCATCGGCGGTATCGTGGGCAGGATCGAAGCTAACCGATAACAGCCCAACCTTGTCTTCGAGCCCTCGAAGTCGAATTTGATTTTGTAACTGCTGGAAGACTGATCCGAGCGTGGTGCAAATCGTCTGGCAACGTGTGTAGACAAAGTCTACAATCCAGACCTTTCCACCGTCAGCAAGCAACTGTCGCAGTGTGCTGTGATTTCCATCGGCATCGTAGACTGACAGCTCAGGCACGAGAGATGGGGTGTTGGCAACTTCGGTGCGCCGAAGTGTCTCGGTAGTAAAAGCGTTGCCATGCGCTGTTGCCTGTAGTAGCACAATTAACCCAAGAGCTAGGACAACTGTGCTGGCCAGGAATGTCTTCCATAAGCCCGCAGCGGCGCGGCCCTCAGACGCCAGACTTAAGTTCTTGGCCACCTTTGTAGGGCTCCGTCCTTGACTTTGTTGCATCGCGTTGAGCTGCGACGGTTCCAGGCTCAATCTCAGCGGACTTGTTGCCCCAGTCACTTCGGATATAGCTCATGACGGCGGCCAAGTCGCCATCGCTCAGGCTTTTCCAAGCAGGCATAGCCCCCTTGTAAACCGTGCCCTTCACTTCCATCTCGCCGTTCACGCCATGCAGCATGATAAATGTGAGGATCTTTTCGTCGCCGACCACCCATTCGGACCCGGCTAAAGGTGGAAAGACCCCAGGGATACCCAGTCCAGTTGCCTGATGGCAAGCCGCACATTTACCAATGTAGATCTGTTTGCCGTCAGCCTTTTGCGCAGCATTGACGGCTGCTACGGGTGGACGCAAGGATGTCGTAGTGCGTTGGTCACCGTAGGAAGACTCCTCACCTGACGGTGTACTGTAAATGTAGAAAGCTCCCCACATCGCCATAGCACCTAAGAACATGGTCAAAAACCACGGCAAAGGACGAACGCCTTCATCCGGATCTGGGAGTTCGCGCTGACGCTGGGGCGACTTTTCCGGCGTATCGTCTGGTAAACGTTGGTTCATCATTTCCTCCGATCTTCTACTGGGGCAAGGGGGGCTAGTGCCGGATATGTTCGATCCATCGCAAGCAGATATTCCACCAGTGCTAGCGCTTCGGGACGTGCTATGACCACCTCTCCTGGTTTAGCAAAAGTTGGCGGTAGATTCACAACGGTTTCATTCGCTTGTGCTTCGCCCTGACGGACCTCAAAAAGGTAGGGATAAGAAGGCATGGTTGAACCCGGCGTATAGGCCCTTGGCTGGTAGAGGTGGCCTAATTGCCAATCTTTACTGGGCTGTCTCGCGCCGATGTTCATCAAGTCTGGGCCCGTTCGCATGGTTCCCAACAAATGCGGCGTGTCATATGCGTAGTCTCCCGCAATGGACGCTCGTCCCCAACCGCGTTTGAAGTCAGGCGCTTGTGCGATATCTCGGGGCTGTTGAGAGTGGCAATACACACAACCGTTGGCAATATAAGACTGACGTCCCGCAAGCTGAATGTCGGAGTAAGGCTTAAGTGCAACTGGAGGCGGCACTTCCTTCAGCAGCATGTAGGGCATTACCACCAGCAAAGCGGTAGCACCACCGAGGATCACCATTGCACCGGTGATGATGCGCATTTCATCCATTTCCCAGAAGCTCTTTCCGGCGCTCATGCTGCAACTCCCTTAGCTTTCAGTCGTGTCAATACGGACGTACCCAGCAGTGCAGCGCCAAGCCTTCGTGGACCGAATTTCCAACCCATTGCAAAGAAGTGAGCTGCGAAGACCAAATGTCCCAAAGTCATCAACCCTCCTCCAATGGAACGTGCTTTGAGATAGGGTATTGTCAGGGCGACCGACTGCATAAAAGGCGTCTTTTCATCCAGCATGGCGAGGCCTTGCAACCAACCGCCAATACTCAACCAGATGAAATAGATGGCAAAACCGACTAGCACCAGCCAGAAATGTAGCGAGATAAGTTTTGGGTAAGGCCACTCCCAGTTCATCACGCGGGGCATGATGAAATAAATGGAACCAAACATGACCATCGAGAAGAATCCGTAAAGTCCCAAGTGGGCATGGGCAACCGTGTAATGGGTAAAGTGTGTAATCGTGTTGACCGAACGCAGCGCTTCCAAAGACCCCTGTACAGAAGCGGCTGTGTACATCATGGCGCCCAACACGATAAATCGCAGTGTGGGCGAGTAGGCAAGTGCTCGGAAATTGCCCAATACCGTCATATGCTGATTAACCGCTACAGCGAAAACTGGTATCACCATCATCATGCTCTGAACAATGGATATCGTAATTAGCCAGGAAGGCACAGGTCCGCCGATGAGATGGTGCCCACCGACTTGACTGTAGAAGAAAGCAAGACTCCAGAAACCAAGAAGTGACAAGTTGTAGGAGTGAATTGGTTTTCCAATGACTTTCGGAATGAAGTAATAAGAAGCTGCCAATCCAATTGGCGTAAACCAAAGACCCAAGACATTGTGCCCAAACCACCAATTCATGGATGCTTGCTGGACTCCAAAATGCAAACCTGGCCAGTTGGCGATTAGAAACAAGATCGGGAACCACAGCAAACCTGCACCGATGTACCAAACAGAAACATACAGGTGTTTAACCTTGCGGTTCAGAAGCGTCAGCCATAAGGGGACTCCGACCAAGGCACCACCAATGACAAGCAGAATGTCTATCTGCCAAGGATATTCCAGCCACTCAAGGCCGTCGGAATAACCCATTGCGATTGCAACAGTTCCTGCAAAAACGCCAATGGTCCAAAGGGCTCCGCCCACCAATGCGTACCTTGCACCAACCAGTTCAGTTTTGAGCAAACGAGGTATCAACCAGATTGCAACGCCAATACCGGCCAAGGAGCACCACCCGTATGCAACCATGTTGAGGTGGATGGGACGAATGCGACCGAATGTAATCCACCCGTACTGAACCCACCAGTCGGGTTCATGCATCTTGATGGACGAAATCAAGCCCGCCACCGATGCCAGCACCAACCAAACCACTGCAAGGGTCAAGCAAACTCCCACAACCAAAGAGGTTGATTTGTCAGCGTCGTCGCGTGCTTTTGCGTCACTGTCACTAACGGAACTACCCTCTTCGCTCGCCGTTCCTGTAGCCTCCTGCAAACCCTTAATTTGCGCTGCCGTGGCCGCAGGGTCCTCGACCCTACCCAGCTCATTGGGCACAAAGATCTCAGTCGCTGCCTGAAAACCATCGCCAAACAGACCATTTGACAATGACCAAATGAAGACAAAGAGCGCCGCTATCGACAAGATAAAAGTGCCCAACAGCACGCTAACAGTGAAATCCATAAATGACAATTTCCAGTTTAAAAACTAAATTCTCAAAGGTGTGAAAAGTTGCATTATATCAGCATTAACTAATATACAAGCTATGATAGACCCGCACCGTTTTCAGGAGCGCTGTGCGCGTGCATGAGACACAGCAAAAAGTTTATTGGGACCGACTTGGCACCTTGGCGCAACTCAGGAAACGCAGTCAATCACGATGTTGGAAAAACCTTCGATTGAGTTCAGACCCTTGACGATTGAATTCTCACAACCACCGCACTTGATGTTTTCAACATGAACTTCAATTTGATTGCCTGATATGGCAACTCCTTTTATTGACATCCGTTGTGTAATTTCCATTGCTGCTCATGACCAATTTTTTTGGCGAATTCGGGAACTTTGCAACGCTCAACTTCAGCAGGGTCTTGAGGCGCAGCAGTTACGCTCGCATCCTGAGCGGCTTGCTGTGATGTGGGGTGCGAATACACCCAGCCTCCCACATTGAACACAGCCACTAAGAACACAGCCAACACTGCGCCCTGCAACCATGTGCCACCAGCGCCAGGGGGTGGACTGAAGCTGCAAACGTTGCCAGGGCAAAGCTCGACCTTATTCTTGCTAAACAAGTCATACAACTTGCAGCCTATGCAAATGCCAAAAGAAGATTCAAAGAAAAGTAACAGCAAGCATATGCCACACACCAGCATGTTGACAGGGCCAATCACGCCCTTGATGACAATCAAATAAAGCATCAATAATGCCAATGCGAAGCCAATCGCCCATGCAAATCGTTTTTGTGGCGCCCCCACATACTCGGGCTCTTGCTTGCGAACTATCCACTGCCCAAGAATCAGGCTGGGAGAAAACTTTGGATTCACAAAAATTCGCAAAGTAAAGTCAATTAAAAATGCAACGACAAACACACGCGTAGGCTGGAAGTTCCCAAGCAACATCGCATTCATGAAAGTGACCATGGCAAAGAAAAAGAGAATGCCAGCTGCAGCCCTTACAGCGCGCTCATTGAATACTGCTACGCTGTAGCCAGGAATTTTTTCACCGAATTGAAATAGCGCTTTAGACATTGAATCCTTAAAATAGTTTTGACGAGTGTCAGACCCTTTTTATAATTCGCATATGATCTGAATCACATGGAAGATGAACTAATTAAATTCAGCTCACCCCTAAATGCGTTGCTTCCGCAAGCTGTGCAGGAGCTCTGTACGCACAAACACCTCAAAAAAAGCACCCTGCTTTTTAAAACCGGCGAAAAACCTAAGTGGATGTTTTTCGTTCTGAGCGGCGAAGTCACCCTTGAGCGCCTCAGTCAACATGGCGATCCGGTCGTTCTTCAACGAACTCGGCATGGCTTTGTAAGTGAAGCAAGCCTTCAATCGCCAAAGTACCACTGCGATGCAGTCGTCGTAGCTGATGCGGAAATTATCCAAATTCCCATTCAAACACTTGCCGATGCTTTAAGTACGGACCCTGATTTCGCTGGTCGTTGGATCAACATGTTGAACCACGAAGTTAAAAGGCTTCGACTTCAATGTGAGCGACTAAGCATGAAGTCTGTCAAAGACAAAGTACTTCATCTCATCAACACCGAAGGGCAAAACGGCAAATATCAAGTCAATACAGGAATTAAATCCCTAGCGGGAGAACTCGGCATCACGCACGAGGCTTTGTATCGAACACTTGCAGCCTTAGAAAAATCTAAAACGATACAACGAGAAGACAGACTATTGGTTCTAACAAATAGGCAATAGTTCAGCTTGACCTTCTGCTAGCCTAGTCCCTACAGGATGAGGATGTAGCGTCAGCAGCCACCAGTGAGTAAAGGCACAATGTTTGGATCGGTGACATGAATGCGAATGCCTTTGGTGAACATCCGGAAATAGAGAGCTCACCATTACAGTGAGCTCTTGTTTATTTGATCGTAAATCGCACAGTCATGCTTTTTCCACCAACATTGCTCAGAGCAGCGACCAGCTTGTCACCTTTGCCCAGCTTAACGCCCAAGACGCGTAAGGTGTTGTCACCAGCTTCTTTAATGTCTGCTTCAATCTTGTTGCTGCCCTGCAAAACAGTCAGCTTGCCAGTAATGCCTTTGGCGGCCATGGGCTTGCCATGGTCCATCAGATAAATCGTTGCACCATCTGGCTTTACAACCAACTCAAAGCCAATGTCATTGGTCATCTGCACGATGCCCCCATGTAGGGGCTTGACATCCCCATGAGCCAGTACGGAATTCATGCAAAGGCAAGAAATGGCAAAGCTCAATACTGAAATCAAATTCTTAAACTTCATTTTTATATCTCCTCAAATCACGAAATGCACTTAAAGGCGGCACCTTACAAACCTTTAAAAAAAATACTCAGAACGCATCTTGCACTGATTTTTTTGATTCTTCATTGGTGCCAGTTTGCCTCAATAACCGATCGGTCGCATCAGCTCCGTATCGCCAAAAAAGTAAAGGTGTAAGCAAGGTGTCAAGCAGCGTAGAACTGATCAACCCCCCAAAGATAACCACCGCCACAGGATGCAGAATTTCTTTACCAGGCGCATCACTGGCCAGCAGCAATGGCGTCAATGCAAAGGCCGCTACCAGTGCTGTCATAAGCACCGGCGTCAGCCGCTCAAGTGAGCCGCGCACGATCATCGCTTGGCTGAAGGTCTCACCCTCAAATCGACAAAGGTTGATGTAATGACTGATCTTCAAAATACCGTTTCGAGTTGCAATGCCCGCTAAGGTGATGAAGCCCACCATTGTGGCTACCGACAGCGTTACGCCTGCCAGCCACATTGCAACAACACTTCCGATCAGTGCAAGCGGAATGTTGGCCATGATGATGCCAGCCAACACCACCGAGCGATAGCGCGAGTAAAGCACAAGAAACATGAGCCCCAGTGAAATCAGCGACAAGCCCAAGATCTGACCGGCAGCCTGCTCCTGCGCTTGAAATTGACCCTCAAGATTGATGAAGCTACCGGTAGGCAACTCCGTAGAAGCAATGGCTTGGCGGATGTCGCTAACGATACGGCCCATATCCGAGCCATCGCTGTTGGCATAGACAACAATTCGCCGACGGCCGTTCTCTCGTCCGATTTGATTAGGGCCATCGGCTTCGGTCACGGTGGCAAAACTTGACACGGGTAGGCGGCCAGCTGGCGTGTCAACCAACATGCGTGCTAGGTCCTGCGGGCTGCGCTTGTCGTCAGGAAGACGCAGTACCAATTCGTAGCGCCTGGCGCCGTCCACAATTTGTGAACCATGGGCACCATCCGTCAAGGCTTTCAAAATGCGCAGAGCCTCGCCCGGAGGCAGACCTGTCTGCGCCAAACGCTGAGGATCAAGAAGCACGATGATCTGTGGAATGAGCACCTGCTTCTCAACGGTCAGGTCAACCAATCCGGGGATGGTGGCTAACTTGCCGCGCATCTGCTCAGCCAGACCACGCAGGGTGTCGGTGTCGTCACCGTAAATCTTGACTGCGATTTGCGCACGAACACCCGAGAGCAAATGATCTAAACGGTGCGAGATCGGCTGACCGATAGCAACTTGGGCGGGCAACACAGCGAGTTGGGTGCGAATAAGCGACATCACTTGCTCGCGATCTACGGGCTTTCCATCGCGATGCAAGTCAACATCGATTTCGGTTGAGTGGACGCCCTCGGCATGTTCGTCGAGCTCTGCTCGTCCGGTACGGCGACCAACCTGACTAACACCAGGCACTTTGCCAATCAGCTGTTCAGCCACAGCGCCCATGCGGTTGGACTCTGCCAGAGAAGTGCCTGGGTTGAATAGCAAAGACAGCACCAAGGAGCCCTCGTTGAACGCAGGCAAAAAGGCGCGCGGGAAAAAGGGCACACTGGCTGCGGCTAAAGCCACAGCCACAACCGCAGACAAGATCAAGCCACGTGCCCTTGGAAATGACCAACTGAGCAGCCTTCGGTCCCAAGCTTTCAGGCGCGTCACGAAGGGGCTGTCACCATGTCCCAGTTGTTTCATCTTTGGAAGCAGGTAACTGCAAAGTACAGGCGTCACTGTCATCGACACCGCCATGGAGGCCAGAATGGAAACGATATAAGCAATACCAAGCGGCGCAAACAGACGCCCTTCAATGCCCGGCAAGGCGAACAAGGGAACAAACACCAGCACGACGATGACTGTGGCGTACACAATGCCTGAGCGCACTTCAACACTGGCCTGCTGAACTACCGACATCACCGACTGGGGTTGCGCAAGGGCTCTGTTTTCCTTGAGTCGACGTAAGATATTTTCAACGTCAACCACGGCATCGTCCACCAACTCGCCAATTGCAATCGCCAGCCCACCCAATGTCATGACGTTGATCGACTGATCGAGCCAGCGAAAGACCACGGCCGTCACTGCCAGCGACAGTGGAATGGCAACCAAGGAAATCAAGGTGGTGCGAACAGACAGCAAGAACGCAAACAGAACAATGGCAACAATCACCGCACCATCACGCAGCGCCTGCGTGACGTTGCCAACGGAAGCCTTGATGAAATCGGCCTGTCGAAACAGCACTTGTGGTTTGGCAAGCCCTTTGGGTAGGCCCGCCTGAAGATCCTCCAAGGCTTGTTCAATCTGTCGGCTCAGCTTGACCGTATCAGCGGAAGGCTGCTTTTGAACGCTGAGAATCACAGCAGGCTGACCTTGATAACCAGCATCACCGCGCTTCAGACCAGCTGCAAAGCGAACTTCAGCCACCTGCTGCAGTAGCACTGACCGGCCGTCCTTCCAAGCGACGGACATACCCTGCAAATCGTCTAAGCGCTGGGTACGACCCATGTGACGAATAAGGTATTCCCTGCTGTTCAAATCGATGAAGCCACCCCCAACGTTGCCAGCATACCCGCGCAGTGCCTGCTCTATTTGGCTTAGCGAAATACCCAGTTGAGCCATGCGCACCGGATCTGGCTCAACGCGTAACTGGCGCACCTCGCCGCCAATGGGAATGACCTGAGAAACGCCCGCGATACCGAGCAAACGAGGTCGCAGTACAAAGTCGGCATACTCTCGGGCCTGCATGGGGTTAGCAGCGCCCTCGCCGCCTTGCAGTGGCAGCGCAATCAGCATGATCTCGCCCATGATAGAAGAGACCGGTCCCATCACCGGGGTGATATCAGAAGGCAGTTGACTTCGCAGCTGCGCTAAACGCTCGGCAACCAATTGCCGATTGCGATAAATGTCAGTTCCCCAATCGAACTCTGCATAAACCACAGACAGGCCAATGCCCGAAGTGGAGCGAACGCGGGTAACGCCAGCCATGCCGTTGAGCGCTGTCTCGATGGGAAAACTCACCAATTGCTCAACCTCCTCGGGGGCCATGCCACCCGCCTCGGTCAGCACTGTGACGAGAGGTTTGTTGAGGTCTGGAAACACATCGACAGGCGTGCGCCAAGCGGTCATCGCACCATAGACCATGAGTAAGGCTGCAAAGGCCAAAACAAATAACCGATTGCGCAAACTGTATTGAACGATCCAATTGAACATGATGATCTGGCTCCGTTCAGCGAATCTGCGAAACCAGCGCAGCGCCTTGAACCAACACGCGGTTGTCAGCGGCTAGCCCCTGAGTGACCAACACTGTGGCTGCGTCTAATGGCTGAATCTGAACCGGTTGCGGCATGAAGCGCTCAGCGCCAGTTTTAATCCAGACAATGGGTTCGTTTGAAGGACTTCGTACAACAGCAGACGCCGGCAAAACGATACCCTTTCGCCGCTCCTTGAGCGCCGCGATCAATGTCACAGTTTGACCAACTGCAATTGGCGCAGCGCCAGGTGCTACTGAAACGCGAAAGTTCAGCGGCAACACGCCGTCACGCAAGGACCGCGCGGCGCCAACAAGTTGCAGCTTGACGCCCTCGACTCCTGCCAGATGAGCCACACCCAAACGACTGCCGAGCGACACATCAGGTGTGCTGGCCTCCACCATAAGACGTGCAGGATCAATGATCTCAATCAACACCTCGCGTGTATCCACAATCTGGCCCGCTTTGACATCGGAACGTGCAATCACACCCGAGACGGGTGCTCGCAGCGACTCTCGTGCATCCAAACTTTCTGCGATACGCTTTTCGCGCTCGGTCAGAGACTGAACATCAATGCGTGCGGCGTCAATGTCCTTGCGTGGCACCGTGCCCTCAAGGGACTCCAACCGGCGTAGGCGCTGCTGTGCTATATCGCGAGCAGCTTTCAATTCGGTGCGCTGTGATTGTTGAGCCGCTAGGGCAAATGGATCGGCATGATGGCGCACCCAAACCAGAACCTCGCCTTGCTTGACAGCTTGACCCGCAATAGGCAATCCGCGCGGTCCAGGCTCAACGCGCCCGCCATGGGTAGCTTGCACTTGTCCGCTGGCGTTGGGGTCTGCAACGATCCTGCCTGGCAACTGGATCGTAGCTGCAGCCTCTGACTCGGGGGCTAGTTGGGTTCGTAATTCCATGCGCCGCTGCGCGAGCTTGGGTACATTCACGCTGCCATCCGGCATACGGGCTAGCCCACCCACAGAAGATGAAGGTGCTTGATCCAAGTGTTCGCCATTCGGCCCGTGTGCACCGGGGCCGGCCCAAGCAGAAAGGCAACTGGCCAAAGCCAGTGTGGCTACTTGTGTTCCAAAAGAAGAAAGACTTTTCATACTTGACCTCCTTGGGAGAATCGACGCTGACGCTGCTTACGAAGGCGTGCAACTGCAATGCCAAGCAGCACCAAAATAGCCAAGGCTCCGAGGGCCCACCATTCCCAATGGAAGTGGTGATCATCTGCGGCCAAAGTGGCTGGCACACGCAACACCGCGTCAAGCAAGTCGCTGTCATTGCCCGCAATCACAGTTATCACAAGCGGGTGTTCACCCGGCGTGGAAAGCTTTTGAAGCATTGCCAGGTCATCGATTGTGTAATCACCGATTTCGGCGCGAAATTTAGCCTGTGCCTTCAGTGCCCCAGACTCAACTTCGACTTGTGCCTGCAACAGAGGCTCATTCGTCACAAAGCGGTCAATGAAAATGGACAACTCACCTCCCGAAAGCGTACCAACCAACTCGAAGATATCTGAATTAGCTTCGATGCGAAGACCAGCTTGCATTAGGTTATCCGTCTTTGGCGAATCCAGGTGCTCACCATTGGGGCCATGTGCGCCTGGGCCAGCCCATGTCAGAGCAGACATCAGCGCCATCACGATGGCAGTCAATGTTGTCCCTATTGATCTGAAAATAGATGGATGAATCATGGCAGTAATCCCAAAGCTTGTTCAATGCGGGCAATCGCAGTTTGATGGTTGATTTGTTGGCGCGTAAAGGCACTCTCGGCGCTCGCGGCTGCGGTCAGTGCTCGCAGCATGTCTGGCAAAGCGGATTCACCAGCACGGAAGGATTTGTCAATCAAGCGGGCACGTTCGGAAAGCAATTGCGCCCGTTCTCGTTCAGCTAACAGTTGGGCTTGACTCAAGCTCAACTGACTCTGTGCCAATGTCAATTCGGCCGTCAGGCGCTGGCGCGTTCGCAGCGCTTGGGTTTGCGCAACGTCCAGTTCACCCAGTGCCGCAGCAATGCGCGGTTGCTGGTAGACCTGTCCACCCACGGGCACTCGAAGTGCTACCACCACACTGCTTTGCAAACCAGCGCCTAGCCCCGGTCGCTCTTGTCGCATGCCCAGTGAAAGTTCTGGCGAATCCGAACGCTGAACTCGAGCTAAATCCGCTCGACGCTGTCCCAAGTCCAACGCTGCGTTAGCGAGAACGAGTTCTGGATGGGTATCTGGCAATTGCGCCAAAGTAGGAGCAGCCCTCGTTAGCAATTTCAAGGAAGGAACGCCAGTGAGCAAGTGCCAGTGGGACTGCTGAACAGCCAAGACTTGTCGCGCTGAGATTGCTTTTGCCTGTGCCCCAAGCAACTCTGAGCGGGCTGCTAGCGCATCAGCAGGCGCTAGATCACCCGCCTGAACGCGTTTATCAACATCCTGCGTAAGTTGGCCTAAGTCTTTAACTTGCCGTTCCACTAGGTTCAATTCGACCTCAGCCAGATTGAGGGCGCCAATGGCTTCACGCAAACGCCCTGCCAAGCGCAGCCGCTCGGCCTGTTCTGTGGCGAGTGACAAACCTAATTGAGATTGAGTTGCTTGGTCTCCAGCGGCACGCTGTCCCGGCCACCAAAGGGGAAACGACAGGCCAAGCTCAGTCTCACGGCTTCCAGATGGGGTGCCAGCTTTTCCATCGCGCTGAGCCATATTGAATGCAGGTGCTGCTGCAAGCCAGTTTTGGTTGACTGCTTGATCAGCCTGCACAATGGCCAAACGTCCGCGTGATTCGGACGCCTCCAATGAACGCTGCCATGCAGCCTCAAGCGCTTGATTGAGTGTTAGCGAAACCTTCTCAGCAGTGAGTGAGACTTGCTGACTGTCTTGTGCCCGCACTGAAGTGGAAACAGCCAGAGCCATGCAAACCAGCACGCAAGATATTAAAGCGCGGGTTGTCTGCCATGGCCCAAACCATGTCAATAAATTCATCATATGTTTAAACAATGCGCACCCGTTCACACACGCCAAACACTGACGCAGTGAAAAGGGCAAAACCAAAAAAAGCACTGCGCAATTTAAAGCGCAGGCACGGCCGAAGGTCAGGCCATTGGTTTTGGAGGGCGTTCTAATCCATCGGGATGCAACTGAACCCTTGGAAGGACACGCTCTACAGAAGGTTGATCCGCGTCAGTAAGACCTAGGCAACAAGTTTGGGGCGAAGGCAAAGCTGGAGAAAACTGACTTGCATCGGACAGCGCATGTAAAGTCGATGCTATGGAGTCGTCTTCATGAAAATCTTCAGCGTGATCGTCATGGTGATGGGCAACACCCTGGAAGTGAAGTAAAGCGTGCTGCTCTTCGTTGGCATGCGCCACAAGCGCATCGAAACCTGCAAAGGCCAGCGATTGCCAGCCCATGCAAAGGATTAGAAACACTTTGGCTAATCGGTTCATAGTTCTCGGAATGTACCAGTAATTTAAAGAAAATCCGAATTAACGCCTATTGCGCACTGAAACTGCTACCTCGCCTTGATTGACGGTAGACTTATATTTTAATTTTCAATTCTTACCGTCACACCCAAACCGGGTGTCGCATTGCGCATGGCAAAAGTACCTCCGTGAGACTGAGCCACGAGCTTGCACAAGTAAAGCCCAAGTCCAACACCGCCCTGGTCGCGAGTGCGTGCTGTATCAGGACGAAAGAACGGTTCAGCCAGATGCCGTGATGATTTTTGGACCGTTACCTTGCATCACTTGCATTTTCTGTCCCATGAGGGTATGAGCCTTGATGCGGTCGAATTTATCACCGGCCACCAGCGCTTTAAGGTCGGCACGAGGATCAGCACTTTGACCCCGAATGGCTTTGCTAGAAGCTATCATCTCATCAGCCAAAACGCCTAACTTTTGCTTTTGATCGGCGTTGAGTTCGAGTTTGCTTCCAATCTTGTCCATGGCTTTGCCACGTACTTCATTGATGCGCTCATCGCTCCAGCTTCGGGCATGCTCGCCGTGGCTGCCGCATGCGGTGAGACCGCCCAAAATTAAGGTGACGGCTGTGAGGCCCATAAGGCTGCGTTTGATCCAAGCTTTCATGATTTTTGTCCTTTCAAAGACATGTTGAACATCATGCTCATCATGCAGATCTCAAGCCCCTACTGGGTGTCAGTGAGGTTGCGGTTTATTTCGTTTTGTATCAATCAATCATTAAACTACCTGCGTAATCTAAAGGTATATATGACCTCCTCTTGACACCCTGCAATGCGTGCGGGGAAATTTTTACCTTTATTGAGGGCGGTTAATGAGAGGACTCAGCTTTAAGTAACCTGCCTTCTGGGGTACTTTGGTGTAGCTAATCGTGATTGACAAGACTTTGGATCAACCTAATACCCCGGATGATGAATACACCTATTGGTTTAATCAAACGTATACGGTGAATTTTTTCAAAGACATGCAAGTCTGCTCTTTCCCTTACCCATCCAGTCTCTATTCTCGAAATTGTTTCACGTCTAAAAGATGGCGTCTAACTTTTCCAAAAACAAGCGCGAGTCCCAAGCCAAGCGTCTAAATTTTTCGCGTGCAAAGTGACAGCGCTCAGCGAAAAAACTACGCGAGAGCTGGAAAAATCGCGTCTCATCAATATTGACGAAGCCCGCATTACAACAATCTGAATGCCATTGCCGCCACAATTGTTGGAGGAATTGCGGCTAATAACAACTTGCCCGCGCTAACAACGCCTTCGTCAAACTTGCCTTTTAGGATCGCGACACCCGCCGGGTTGGGGGCGTTGGCGATGACGGTCAGCCCTCCACCAGTCACGGCACCAGCCACAATGGCCACCTTGAACTCATCACTCAAGCCTGGGACCAGAGAAGCCAAATAGGTCAGTGCTGCGTTGTCAGTGATAGCGGTCAGCACAGTGGCACCATAAAACACAGCGTCGGCACTCAGCCCCATGAGCAGCGGCTGAAGCCACCATGACTGCTGGCCACCCAAAACCACCAAGCCAGCGAGAAAAAATGCGACGAGTAAGGCTTCTCGAAGAATTAGGCGATCCTTATGCGCCGCATAGGCACCAGCGTAGCCAATGAAAAAAAGCAGCAAGCCCATGAACACCACTGGATGGTGGGCAAAAAGGACGATTCCAAGCAAAAAAGCCAAGTGAATTGCAACCATTATGGGGGGAACCGTCATGCGGGCAACAGCGGGTTCACCCAGTGCAAACAGTTCGCGTCTCATTAAAAGCGTCACAAAGAAAGCATTGACAAAGACGGCAATCGCAGCTTTCCAGCCAAAGTTTAAAAGCATGAATTTCAAATCCCACTGCCATGTGGTAGCCACCATCAGCACAGGTGGTGCTGCAAACGAGGTCAATGTTCCACCAATGGATATATTGACGAACAGCACACCCAGAGTAGCGTACTTCAGGCGCTCGCTTACCCGCGCGGAAAACACCGAGTCACGCAACATGAGTGCTGCAAGTGTCATGGCCGCAGGCTCTGTGATGAAAGAGCCCAGCAACGGCACCACAGACAACAACAGAAAGTAGTTGACCATCGCCGTCGGTAAAGGTGCTCGGCGTGCAATCTGTTGTACGAGCCCACCACAAACTTGGAGGATCGGTCGTGTTCCTGCTACGACCATGATGGCGAAAACGAAAAGCGGCTCGGTGAAATTGCGCGAATCGAGGTATTCAAGGGTGTGTACCTTGCCAGCTAAGGCAAACATGGCTATCGCCAGTACCATTGCCCACAGGCCAAACACCACCTCAACTTCGCCAAGTAAGTGCCAGATGCCGGCATGACGCGGATGTGAGTGCGCTAGGTGTTCAAAGTATTTCGTACTGAACGTGTGAAGCACTGCCAGCGCAAAAATGGCAGCTGCTATCCAAGGCAGGAATGGGTGGTTCATAAATAGGACTCCAACGGCCGAAGCCGTACGGTGAGGCGGCCCGACCTTCACCCATCCTGACGCATGAGAATTCATGTGCCACCCTATAAGTTATTCTAACTTGAATGGTGGCTTCTAACTTTGTGCAATCCTCTCAAATTCGCCAAGTCATTGAATTTGAGGCTCAATAGATTTGAAACAAAATTTTTGCTGTCCTAGGGGACGACCTAATTGAGTAGGCAGTTACAAGGGAATACCCGATAATTTTTTCAAGGTAGGAGGATCAAAATAACTTAGTCATTGGAAAAAACCATGCACTCCACAAACAACAAGCGTTCCCCGCTATGTGCTTCTAACGCCAAGAGGCTGGAAGAGCTGTGTGCTTGGCTTACTGAGAACTTTAATCAAACGCTGGACAAGACTCAGCTTAAACAGAAGAGTGGGCTACTGCATCTTCGCTTTTAACGATCACTCAATGAAGCCCAATTTCATGACTAGAAGAAACTTTGCGCAATTGTCAATTGCCGCTGGGTTGTTTTCTTTTCTTCAGTATGGCCATAGCGAAAGTTACGTTAATGGAAAATTATTGATCATTGGAGGCGCTGAAGATCGCCTCAATGAACGCGTTATTTTAAAAAGATTCATAGAGTTATCAGGCGGAAATCAAGCCAAGCTTAAGTTCATTCTTGCAGCTAGCAGCGAGCCTTCATCTGTATGGGCAAGCTATTCAAATGTATTTGAAAATCTTGGCGCAACAGATGTAGAACCAATTGCGCTGCTATCAAGAGAAGATGCATACAACCCTGATGTGGTGTCAAATCTTCTCACTGCTGACGGAATTTTCATGACGGGTGGTGACCAAAGTAGATTGATGGCAGAGCTTTGGGAAACGCCCGCCTTCCGAGCTATTCACCAAGTTTTTCATTTGAATGGCATTTGTATAGCAGGAACCAGTGCCGGCGCAGCTGTCATGTCACGTCAAATGATCGCACAAGGACAAGCACCCATCATTACCCAAAAAGATGTCGTTTCATTTGACATAGGCTTAGGATTAGTCAGCATGGCCATCATTGACCAGCACTTCTCACAGCGCAGGCGCCTAACACGATTGCTGTCTGCATTAGCTCAAAGACCTGACTTACTTGGCGTTGGAATTGACGAAAATACGGGGCTTGTCATCACGATCAACGAGTCTATAGAAGTCATTGGCGATGGTTCTGTGACTATTTTGGATGGCAGAGAGATGGTTTCAAACTATGATGAAATTGAATCCCAAGAAAAGTTAGAACTGCTTGGTGTCAAGATGCATTTACTTCCAAGTGGGAGTAGCTATGACGTAAAAACTTATCGTACAGAAGAAAAAAGAATCGCATCACTTTTGAACGCCATCAATTACTTAGTGATTCCTGGGCCTGCTCGAATTTAAAACCAAACGATTAAACGCTGTGCTAAGCCACCAACTCATGATTGGGTAGCATTGCCAACAGCTCTTCAAACGATTCGATTTGCGTAATGAACGGCTCATTGCGCAAAATGGGAGACTTTGGGTCAATGGCAAATGCTCGGTCTGCCAGTTGCATCAACTGTAAGTCATTGATGTTGTCACCAATAACCCACGTCAGATTGATTGCAGGTGGCGTTAGATCATTTAGAAAGCGGCGAAGCACGTTACTTTTACAAATGCCTGAATTTTTATCTTGAAGGTTGTAAAAGGCTGGATTAATTCGAATTTCTCCTGCGCAAACATCGTTATCAAATCTGATCGTATGCGCCATTGCAAAGTCTGCAAATATCCTGCGTCGGACGATTTCAGCAGCTACAAAGTAGCTATCGCTGACCAAGCCGACCATGAACCCACGTCTTCGCATCTGATTGACGAATTCAATCACGCCAGATCGAAGAGTCATGTCACGAGCCACTTGTTCGAACTTCCTCTTGTGAACGTACTGAAAAAGCTTTGCGATTTTATCGCTGCGGGTTGCAGAGTCACCACCGTTGTCATCAAGCATTTGCATCAGCGCTGACTCGTGTCCGGTAGCACGCGCAAGTTCTACGGCATAACGCGATTCGGTAACCGTACCATCCATATCAATCAATAGTAAGCGTTGCCTCGCCTTGCGCCGGGTCAGCACATAATCAATGCCTGATGCTGCCTGACGTTGTGACTCGTACATTGCAGCGACTTGCTCGACATGCAGACGACCTGCGGTTTTAGCTCGGGCAAAGATAACCCGCCCAACCTCGTTGGCCATCAAAGTCAAGTCATGAAGTGGCTGACTATCGTGATCAAGCGATCCGATATCAACTTCGGCCAGCTTGGCACCTAAGAGATGGGCGTCTAACAAAAGACCAACATCCACACCATATCCATCTTCAAAGCTGAGCGCCTGAAGCAAAGGTTTCCTTGCTGCGATGATGCCGCCCAAAGGCTGAGAAAAATGTGCCACCTCTGGAAAGAAAATCTTCAACATAGGCTTGGCAGTCAATTCTGTGACGCGACCACCCCCTCGACCAAATTTTGCCTTTACAAAATCTGCTTCACCACGAAGAATGGGTGCACACAAATCTGTAATGATGCCACTTTTTAAACCTGTTAGGTCACCATCCAAATACACCAACACATTGGACTGAGCCGGTGCAACGCCATCGTGCATTGAAGCACCCTTGCCCAACATGCTACTGATCATTACTGTTGCACCTGCAAGCCGTGCCAGCTCGGCAGTGCCATCTATGGAGCTGTCATCAACCACAATCACCTCTGCTGTCGCTGGATCTGACAGGGCATACGCCACTACTTCAGAGATGCGCTTTGCTTCGTTAAGTGCGGGTATGACGACTGTTGCATACGCCTTGAGGCCGATGGCAACAGGTTGGATATCGAGTTTTTTGACTCTTGTGGGCTTATTCTCTATAGGCAAATTGCCAATGACTTGGCGGGCTTTTTCCAATAACCATCCCAACAAATTGGAAAACCATTTGGGCGTATTTGCCATTTCGGACTCCTTGAATTAGCTGCCGCAGCTACGACAATTTACTTGTTTACAGATAGCTGCTCAGAATGAATGTCAAAATTTTTTACAAATTAATGCGACCGAGGATTGACTTTGATTCAACATTGACGTCATTTAATTTGAACCCAAGGTGAGCCGATATTTAATCCAACTTCTGGTCAAGCAACAGGGCGATCTTAGGAACGATGACAGGAAAAACAAAAAACACAACCAAGCAAGATGCTGGATAGCCAATGCTAAAACGGTGCAACAACTCAGGAAAACCTCCTTGCGCCGCCCATCCCTTATTTATCATCACAGCAATTGAGCCCGTCAGTGACGTCAAAAAACAGCCAATCAAGCCAATCAAAATAATGATAATTTTTTGTTTATTGACGCGCATAAATTCATTAGAAGCTTGAAGAATTAAAAGTTTCATTTTTTTATTTCAATTATTTGTTATGGTCAGTTATATCAACTCTGCGGTATTTAGATAACAAGACTTGCGTCAGCTAGTTTGTGATCGCTGCTGCAGGCAACAAGCGCACCTGCAGTGATGCAAATCGTCATGAATTTTGTAAAAGATTTCAAGAAGGCTCTCTAAGTTGAATTTGCGTCGCTTTGAACGACACCTCGAATATTAACATTTGTTCAAATGTTAATCCAAACCTTTACATCAAAGCCATGGGTGTTTGGGCGTCCCCATCGTGCACTTCGAGTTTATCGATCAATGCCTGGAGATCTTGTTCTAGGCTTTTAAGCCTAGCGGGCGGCAAATCAGACAAGGCTTTGGGCAAAACTCCCGCATGAGGCCCAGGTACTTTTTTCAAGAGTTTGATACCTGTGGGCAAAATGTAGAGCTCCACAACTCGCTTATCTTCCGATGATTTCTCACTCTGGACATACCCTGACTTGATCATGGTTCTCACCAAATTACTTGCAGTGGATTGGTGAACGTCCATGGCTAGCGCCAATTGCGTGATGCCGATTCCAGGCTCTTGCGCCACCAAGCTCAAAGCCCAAATTTGAGCGCCACCAACACCAGCCTTTTTTTCAATGGATTGAAAATGACGGCGAACAGAGCTGAAAATCAATCGGAATTGCCGCAGCACCCTTGCCGATGAGCCATCAGACTGGTTATTTGAATTGAGTAATTTTTGATTGGCGACAGATGTTTTGGCTGGCATAGATTTGATCATTCAGTTCGCGTTTGCACACTGAAGCTTATCTTAAAGCAGCTGCCAAAAAAGAGGGGGGCTCGAGCCCCCCTTAAATGCCTCGTTGTGGCAACATCGCAAATTGTATTTCAACAAATGTAATTTAAGAAACTAATTGCTTTTAGCATAGGGTTTTACCTAGGGTGCACTTTGAAACAAAACGTTTTTCAGGGATGAACGTCGCGACGTGGTTGAGTCGACCCGCGCTGCCCTTGACTATTAACTCAGACTCGAAGTGCACGCACAAAAACAATTGGCCAGTTGGACCGCTTGGTCTGTACCCAAGACCATGAAGGTTTCGGAGGTCAGCAAACTGGTTAAAAATGTCCGAAGGGGATACTAGTACCAGACCTCACTAGTGGTCAACCGACTGAGGGTATGCCAGTCCAGCTTAATTTAACGCTCAAACTTATCATCAGCCCAAATACCTTGGTTAATGACTGAGCCATCTGATGCATACATAGTACCTAGTCCGTTGTAATCGCCATCCTTGAACTCACCAACGTATTTATTGCCATTCGCAAAGGATAAAGTACCCCGCCCGTTGTACTTGTCATCTTTGAACTCACCAACATATGTAGAGCCATCAGCGAAGGTGTAAGTACCTTGTCCGTGGGCTTTGCCGTCCCTAAACTCACCAACATGTTTAGAACCACTGACAAAGGTCGCAGTACCTTGACCGTTGTACTTGTCGTCCTTCCACTCACCAACATATTTAGAGCCACTGGCGAAAGTTTCAGTACCTTGCCCGTTGATCTTGTCATCCTTGAACTCACCAACGTATTTATTGCCATTGGCAAAGGTTAGAGTACCCTGCCCGTTGCGCTTGTTGTCCTTGAACTCACCAACGTATCTATTACCATTCGTGAAGGTGAAAATACCATACCCGTTGCGCTTGCCATCCTTGTAATCACCAGCATACTTATTGCCGCTCGTAAAGACTGCTGTACCAACGCATTTATTCCATTTTGAAACATCACTGCCTCGACAAGCAGGCAAATTACTCTGAGCGAAAGCACTCCCGACCATCAGGACAAAAGCAATAAAGCGCAGAAGGTTTTTCATAACCCCAAATGGTAATTTAAAAAGTAGCAAATTAATACCTGCAGCGATTGCTGCCATTAAAAGTATAACTTTACGAAGGCTCAATTCTTTGCTCAAGGCGACATGCCACGACCACAACTTATTTGTTTGTCAAATTAACAACTATTTCCCTTTAGCATTGGGGCTTTCTGACCCTAAAGCCTTATTCATGCACTCAATTTTGCCACTGCCCTCTTTGTATTCAAATTTAGAACAGGGGGCGAGATTACCGCTTTTTTCGGCAGGTTTTCCGACCTTTAGAGTAGGCTGTGGCACTGTAGGCTTTGGACGCATTACGCGCTCAGGCGGCCAGCTTTGAGATTTTTTTTTATCATCAGTTTTTGGGGCATCAGCAGCTGTGGCATTCAATGCCATAAAAATGGTCAACAAAAACACTACATGATAAGAAGAAGAGTTCATAGACACTACTATAAACCTTACTTAGGGAAAAGGCTCGGAATTTTCCGTCTTTGAATGGTTTGAGACAGATGGGCAAGCTTATTGGTGTGTCCGCGCAATCTGTCTATCACTGGGAATCCGAGAAATCGCGCCCACGCGCTAGTCAACTTCCGGCGATAGCAGCTGTGCTCAAGCTCACAAAGAAAGAGGCTTGGTCTAAGTTAGGTCTTTAATTAGGAACTGCAATCAAATCGCACGAGGTATGACACGGTTTTCAATTTCCATTATTTTTGCCGCTTTTTAGCTTGACTGGGTTTTTCAGCGTTGGCGTATGCCTTCAGTCCAGCTTCACGATCTAGCGGCACGGTACTTGAAACGGTGGTACCCATAGGCGGTTGCAAGTTGGGCGGGAAAAATGCCAACTTTTGAGTTTGAGCGAGTTTATGGGTTCGATCTAAATCTAAATCACGCTCGTTGACACCGCCAGGCGTAACGCACACGCCATTGATGATTTCCAAATCCAACCACCATCGCTTAACGGGATTGCGCATGCCAGCGCCAATTTGATCGTCAAAATCAATGAGTGCTCGACGAGCACTTGGAACTCGAATTGAAAGTTCCAAAAGCCGAGACGATTCAACCAAGTCTTCTCTGTTGTAGGGACAGGTTTTCATACACCGCCCACAGGCCGATCCCTTCATGTTGGTTAATCGGTACTTGCCACATTTTTCAACATCGGGTTTCCATATTTCATAACCATTGAACATGACCTTGGGCCCAAATGGAATGGCGTTGCAGGGACATTCGCGTGCGCACTTTAGGCACATGTTGCAGACCGATTGCAATCCAAAATCGATAGGCTGGTCAAATGCCAAAGGCAAATCGGTGGTTAGTAAAACACTTTTTGATCGAGGCCCGATGAAAGGGTTTAAAACCAATTCGCCTATGCGCGAGAGCTCACCAAGACCGGCCAACAAAGTTGCAGGAATATGCAAGATATCGGATTCTGCATTGGTGTGTGCACGCGAGGAATAGCCCAATCGGCGCAAATGCGCACCCATGACGCCTGCTATGAATGCGCCTCGCATATAACCCCGCATAGATTGCGCACCTGAAATCCAATCGTCGCCCGAGGCTCCTTCCATGGTCTCAAATCCTTGGTCAAGCAGCATCACAATACAGTGCTTGTGGGTGGGCTCAATCGGCTTGCCTTGCTGCGCTTCGTGTGAATAAAACATCCAAGGCTCTGCTTCACATATGCCAACCAAATCAGCGCCTAAAAAATACGCCAAGGCTTTGATGGACTCAGCGTTTCTTTGGGCATCCGACAACGCTCCATTTGTTTCTGCAGGCACAAGCCGCTCGTATGTACCCTGCAATGGCACCATGTTGCGGATCAAGGGCGTCATGGCAAACGCTAAAGGATGTTTTGTGGCAAAGCGCATGCGCTGCACCTTGGCTTTTTCACCTAAATCGCCAGCCAAGGCGCGCGTGAATAAATCGGCACGCTTGCTGTTGCGAATGATCTCCTCACGCAAGATCAGTGTTGTGGGCTCTGGCACCCGCTTCAACGTTTCCATGGGGTAGCGCCCCCAATGTAGAGGGCGCAGTTCGGCTTCCGACTCAGCCCATCCAGGACGAGTGCCGTGTTTGCCCATGTATGCGTCGGAATCTGGCCAACCCAAGGAGGCATTGGATGCGATTGGAAGATCAATTTCCAATGGCAAATCGGTGCTGATCGCAGCCAACGCAAAGCCGCAATTTAGAAAAGGCATTTTGAGCAAGCCGTTTTCAGATCTAGCAATGCCAGCGCGTTGCGCTAAAGCTTCTAGTTTTAAAAGTGTATTGCCCGCCACGTGGCCGCGCGCGCTATACCCCAATGCTCGAACATAACCCGCTAGTACAACAGCCACTTCGCTTGCGCGCGCATCTGTTCGGGCTTTGTTACTGCCATGAATCCAAGTGGCACCTGGCTGATCTGACTTGGGCTCGCGGCTGAACTCAATGAGAAAAATCAATGCATGGGTGTGTTTAGGCGCATCTTTAGAAAAATCAGAGTGCTCAATAGCGCACACACCCGCTAGCGTTGCATCTAAAAAATAGGCACTGGCTTTGAGATTTTTACTTCGAATGCCTAAGTCGTCAGGCAAAGGTGCGCGGGCAATGGCCGTCTCACCATCCAAGTACTGCTCAAAAAGCTTTTGGTATGTTGACAAGGCCTCGTTGAGCGAATGCGGCCCAGCAGGATATTGATCTTTAGACACGACAGCTTGGAGTTCTGCAGCATGGGCCTCTCGCGCAAGCAATTCAGTGGGTAAATCGCCCATGTCGAAGTGCCGAGATCGATTTGAAAATAAACGTGTCATCAATTACAACATCATCAAAGAAAATATGTCCTCTTATACAGTGTCTGTGTATGCAAATTGATATTATCGAATTGTTGCATTAAATACGAGATACTGCAATGCGTTCTAGTTCGACACTCATCCATTGAGGGCTCATTTTTTTAAAAAATTTCATCCATCACACTTCCTTTTTTCACATTGGTATTTGGCTGGCATTCGTTTAAATTTCTTTTCACCCCATTTCACAAAGGTATCTGACATGATTAAGTTTTATTTCCACCCTTCACCCAATCCTTTGAAGATTGCTCTTTACCTTGAAGAGACTGGTGAGCCCTACGAAATCATTCCAGTGGATACGCGCAAAGGAGAACAGCACTCTGATGCATTCAAGGCCATCAATCCCAATGCAAAGACACCTGCCATGCTGGACGACGATATTCGTGTATTTGACAGCAATGCCATGCTGATTTACTTGGCCGAAAAGATTGGCAAGTTTGTTCCATCAAATACGCCAAAGAATAAAGCTGAGATGTATTCATGGCTGATGTTTGTGGCTACGGGCATTGGTCCTTATTGTGGTCAAGCCGTTCACTTCAAACACTTCGCACCAGAGCCCAAAGAATACGCGGTGAATCGTTACGACTTTGAAGCATGGCGTCATTGGCACCTTATTAATGACCACTTGGCAAATCACCCCTACATGATGGGCAATGAGTACACCATTGTGGACATGTCAGTTTGGGGCTGGGCTCGCGTAGCGCCCTTCGTGTTGGGTACTGATGCATGGGAAAAACTGCCACATGTGAAGCGTTTGCTTGATGAAATCAATGCGCGCCCTGCTGCTCAACGAGCAGAAGCCTTGAAGACGAAGTTTGCCTTCAAAACTGAGATGGATGAAGATGCTCGCAAAAAGCTCTTTCCATCTAACGAGCGCCTTAAAGCTGCAGGGGCTTGAGCAATGAAAATCAAAGCCGTTGTTTTTGATGCCTATGGCACCTTGTTTGATGTTTACTCAATCCAAGTCTTGGCTGAATCGTTCTATCCAAGTCAAGGTGCTGATATAGCCATTAAGTGGCGCGACAAGCAAATTGAGTACACAAGGTTGATTACGCAGTCAGATCCGCACAACGTCTCTGGTAGCCAATACTTCCGCCCATTTTGGGAGCTTACTCGCTTGTCATTGGAGTACACATTGGACCGACTCAAGCTAGACCGTCAATCTGGACAGGTTGAAAAACTGATGCAGCAATACGCTCACCTTTCGCCATTTGCTGAAAACTTGGCGGTTCTCCAAAAGATTAAAGCCAAAGGCCTCACCACTGCGATTCTTTCAAATGGCAGTATGGATATGCTAGCTTCAGCCGTCAAGAGTGCAGGTATGGAAGATGTTTTAGACCATGTCATTTCAGTCGATCCGATTCGCCTATTTAAGACTTCTCCAGAAAGTTACGCATTGGTTCAACAAACTATTTCTGTCAATAAAGATGAAGTTCTTTTTGTATCCAGCAACGCATGGGATGCATTGGGTGCCACTTGGTTTGGATTTACAACGCACTGGGTCAATCGACAAGGCTTGCCTTTTGAAGCTTTGACACCCAAGCCGCATTTTTCTGGCGCTGACCTCAATTCAGTCTTGAGTTCATTAAACCTTTGAGCAACTCGCGAACTACAAACTGATTACACAAAATATGACACGTTGGGGTTAGGCGCTCAAACTCTTGCCTTTAACTTTTCTATCGCTTTGGCAATCAATGGATGGCAATTCAAAGCATGGTTGGCCCTTGCAACATTCGTCAGTTAAATAAACTAACAAATTTTGCATCTGAGTCAGGTTTGCTCGATAGCGCAAGTTTCGTCCTTCACGCTCTTGTGACACAAGTTCGCAATGGAGAAGTTCTTTAAGGTGAAAAGAGAGTGAATTGGAAGGGACACCCAGCGCTACAGCCATATCACTTGGATACATGCCATCTTGCCCTGCAACAACCAGCAATCGAAATATGTTCAACCGGTTGATTTGCGCTAAAGCGCAAAGCGCCTTCACAACCCACTGTGGGTCTGCTGGGGCTACAACTGGTTTCATGTTGAATCCTTGTTACTCTCGATTTGTGACATCGGATTTACCGGTAATCGCAAAGTGGCTATCCAACATATGGAAAGCATTGCAGCAGATCCGATGAGTGAATAAATCAGACCGCCCCATTGAAACAACAAGCCTGACATCAAGGTTCCAAAGAAACGTCCCAAGGCATTCGCAGCATAGTAAAACCCAACATCTTCGGCTGCTTTTTCTGAACCAGCATAGGCCAATACCAAATAGCTGTGAACTGAGGAATTAACCGCAAATGCAAATCCAAACAAGCCAAGACCACCCACAACCCACCACTCAAGATGAGGAACGTCGTACCAGACAATCACAGCAATGGCAGCAGGAATCAATGCCAACGCCAAAGACCACCAGCGAGCGGCTGGTACTTCGCGCGTGAGACCGTCTTCACTGCGCTTGACGATATTGGGGGCAAGGGCTTGAACTAACCCGTACCCTATTGTCCAAGTTGCCAAGAATGTTCCCACCATGGTGAAGGTCCATCCAACAGAATAAAGAAATACGGGTACTCCGACGACAAACCAAACATCGCGAGCTCCAAAGAGTACAACGCGAGCAGCAGAAAGTGCGTTGAGGCCTTGGTTTTTTGAAAACAATTCTTTGGCTGATTTGGAGGCTTTGCTCTTGCCGATCATGGGAGGCAAACTGCTGATGACGCCGATCAAAATCAAAGCCAGTAATCCAGCCATGGCTAGCAACGACCACTGAAATCCGACTGCTTGCAGTAAAACGCCACCCAGAAAGAAACCAAAACCTTTCATGGCATTCTTACTGCCAGTAAACCAAGCGACCCACTTGAACAACTGACCGTTACTTTGGGTTTTGGCTTCAGCCTGCGTAATCTTGATGGCTGACTTGCTGGCAGTTTTGGTGAGATCTTTTGCGACGCCACAAATACCCTGAGCAATGACCACCCATGCAACAGACATTGCCGCAGTCCAACTTGGATCAAGTAGCGACAAAAGAATGAATCCAACAATCTGAGTCATCAGACCGACAGTGAGCATGCGTGCAATACCAAATCTTGTCGCCAGCCAGCCTCCAATCAAATTGGCAAGCACCCCAGCCGCTTCGTAGAGCAAAAATAACAAAGACAACATGAAGGGTGAGTAACCCAGTTTGTAAAAATGAAGGAGCACCAGCATGCGCAGTGCCCCATCTGTGAGCGTGAACCCCCAGTAGGCTGCCGTGACGATCATGTAATTTCTAACGGCAGGCACCACGACGGGAAGTTGACGATCAGAAGAGTTCATCTTAAATACCCACTGATTCCATGTAGCAGGCCAAATCGACCATACGGCATGCATAGCCCATCTCGTTGTCATACCAGGCATAGACCTTGAGGAGGGTTCCGTCAGTCACCATGGTCGACAACGCGTCGATGATGGCGCTACGGGTGTCACGTGCATAGTCAACACTGACCAAAGGACGTGTTTCGTAACCCAGAATGCCGAGCAATGGTCCATTTGCAGCTTTTTCAAAGAGTGCGTTAACTTCCTCTGCAGTGGTCGAACGTTGAAGTTCAAAGACGCAATCGGTCAAAGATGCATTCAGTACTGGCGCCCTCACCGCATGGCCATTCAGTTTGCCTTTGAGTTCAGGGTAGATCAGTGCAATTGCTGTGGCACTGCCCGTCGATGTTGGCGCCAAGCTCACCATAGCGCTGCGTGCGCGGCGCAAATCTTTGTGCGGCGCATCGACAACCAAGTTAGTGTTGGTTGGATCGTGAATGGTTGTAATCTGACCGTGCTTGATGCCCAAGTTTTCATGAATCACCTTGACAACGGGCGCCAAGCAATTGGTTGTGCAAGAAGCTGCTGTCACGATGTAATCTTTGGCAGGGTTGTACAACTCGTGGTTAATGCCAACCACAATATTGAGTACGCCGCCAACCTTCACGGGTGCTGCAACAATGACGCGCTTTGCACCCCGATCTAGGTGGCCTTGAATGGTTTCAGGTGTAAGAAATTTCCCTGTGCATTCGAGCACAAGCTCTACGCCCAATTCACCCCATGGAATTTCGGCAGATGTGCCGAAAGAGGTGTAACGAATCCGTTTGTCTTTGATCAGTATGGCCTCATCACCATCTGGGCGAATGTCGGCTTTCCATTTGCCTTGAACGGAATCGAAGGCAAGCAGGTGTGCCGTTGCGGCAACGCCGCCTTTGAGTTCATTGACATGAACAACGTCAAGTCGGTTCAATCCTCGGGGGTCATCTTCAGGGCGCTCTGCTGCGCCCATTGCGGCTCTCAAAGCTAAACGACCGATTCGACCCATGCCATTGATGCCGACTTTCATGCTGAACCCTTTTCCAATAGATGAATAAACGTTGAATTATAGAAATTCAATATGACAAGTTGATGACTAGACAGT